>NZ_JBWQXL010000007.1:0-302669 GCF_056620565.1 Nostoc sp. LEGE 12454 | reverse complement strand
CGCCAAAAATCGAATCGAGCCGCAATGGATAATAACTACATGCTTACTATTCTTGCTGCTTGTTTATCTCAACATGATGATGTCTCAGAATCCGCTTGTCAATAGTGTTTGAGACGCGCTTACCCTGAAGATAGTTGCCATCCATTACATAAACTTTGGTTAACCTAAATTTAAACAATTTGTATATTGATTACGCATACAAAGAGGCTTAACGTTGCTAAAACAAGAGGCTTAGTGTTCGCACTTCTTTAGGGCTACGGCAGCAAAAGATGATTGTTAACGTTCTGACTTTTAAATCTTTTGCAAAATGTTTAAGCTGCCCCATATAGCTAAAGAAATATATGATTAGAGCGACCCTGTTATAACCTTGTTTTAAAACGCTCTCAGAAGGAAATTGGGATGAATACCGCAGCACACGAAGTTGCCCTTGACTACATTAACACCGTCCAAGCCGAGAAAACAGAAGACATCTCCCCAACCGCGCTCGATGAGCAGTACGATACTGCCACCATAATGGGCGGACTCTACGGCGACGGGATCATTGGGTTGAAAGGGGCGTTTGAGCCGACGTGGGCAGATCGCCTCGGTGAGGATATTGAGGTTCTCTTCTCAGAAGCGCTCGCGCGTCCTAGAGGAGCGGTGGGGCGCGGACCTAATCGATACTATGTAGAGATTCACCCGGAGAGAATCAGGGGGTTTCTCGACCTCGTGACACATCCTTGGGTAGTCGCAGTGTCAACTGCGGTTCTCTCTAAGGACTACAAAATCGTAGAGATTGGGTTCGACGTGCCTCTGACTGGCTCCATGAATCAGCCGTGGCACCGCGACTTTCCCGCGCCTGAAGCCACCCTGACAGGACGCAGGCTCAACTCCCTTGCCTTCAACTTGACCACCGTGGACGTTGAAGAGGACATGGGGCCGTTCGAGATAGCGCTCGGCACCCAATGGGATCAACCAATCGGCTTCAAACACGAAATGTTTCCGCCCAAATCTCTTTACGGTCGATACCAGGGGCGCACTGTGAGGAAGATCCCAAAGCGTGGAGATATATCTGTCCGGTCAGCGCTGACCATTCATCGGGGTACAGCCAACCAATCCCAAAAATCGCGGCCAGCGCTAGTGCTTGGTGTGGATGCTCCAGATGCCCAAAACGCAAAGCGGCACGATCTCCAGTTTACTCGGTCTTTCTACGAGACTATCCCTGTAGAACACCGAAAGCACTTCGCCTGCCGGATCGTTGACGAACTAGAACCTATCGTACAAGCGCATACGATCAAAGGACTTGTTATGGGGGAGGCTTAATATGACCCCAGTTCAGATTAAAATACATTGTTAGCACATAAAGATTACTAGAACCTATCCCACTTAAAACCTCGGTCTTATAGCGATCGCCAAGCTGCACTATTTAAAGCGCAATCTGCTCGTACCTTGCTCTCTGAAGTACTCAACTTTAATGTGTGATACAGCCTAAAGTGACAGTATACTGAGTAATATTTAAGTCTGATTCCTCTAGCTATTTTCTTATCTAGAACTTAAAATAGTCGTTAATACTGTTTGCGGGACTTTGGTGTGACTTCCGAACCTAGCATCTGAAGCTATCCTAGCTTGTCGTGCCGTCATTCCCCGAACAGTAGCCCCAAAGAAAGGGGTGTAGGGGATAGGGGGTAGGGTGTAGGGGAAGAGTGTGATGCAATATTCTTCACGAATGGCACGCTTGATACGCGTAAATGCTTGGTATTTCTGGGTTTTGGGTTGCAGGTTCGGGTGTGGGAAATTAAGAATGTGTTGAACTGCTTAACATACTCGCATTTAATTGTCTTAAACACTACACCCCACACCCTACCCCCTACCCCCTGTTTTCGATCAATAATGGACATTAATCGGGCGAACCAACATCAGCAAGTGGCAAGGGAAGATTTAGTCATGTTCATTAATGCCTGCCTCTCCTGCACAGGACAGCGTGAGTTCTATGGTGATGGTTACGGGCAGCGCGTATCTATTGATTTTTTGCACGACTATATTTTAGGTAATTACCGTTTACTCTATACCCGAACATTGGCAGCAGGAATTAACCACTTCAACCAAGCGCAGATTATCCTCAAATTACTAGCAACAGGAAAACATACACCCCCTGAACATCGACAAGAAGAAGGTGCATTAATTGCCGCAGCATTAACAGCCTTACCACCACAACGAGGTTGGGAAGTATTGCAACAATTGCGGAAAAGAAGTATCAATAATCGTCGTAGCAGAGCGATCGCTCGTGATTATCTCCAGCAAAAACGTGACATTAACTTTGATGCTGTGAAGTATCGCTCCAAATTTCGAGCGATCGCCTCCCATGCTCACCTCACCCTACCAGGGGAATTAGGTAATTTTCTTTTTGGTAAATGGAAACAGCAAGTTTATCAAACAGAGCTATTCGAGAAATTTCGCCAAGCACACTATAGCGCTCAAGCAGTTTATCAACTACCATTTACAGTTGCCGAAGGTTTAGCAGCAAAACACGGAATTAAACGAGAGGTCTTTTTATCTCGTATTCAAGAACAAATGACTTTGAATGAAAAATTGCGCTTTCAAGGTTCAGCCAACCGCACAGAAGTAGAAATCGACATTAATTTAGGTCGTCTCCCCCTAACTCGTTTGGCGCTGTATATCCTATCTTTGCCATTGGATACTCGCAAACAGCAGTGGGATATCTTAAACCAAGCATTAGAGAAATCTGCTGCCTTCACATTAAGAAAATCACCCCTAAAACTAGGACGAGTAGCCGCAGTTCTAGATTGCAGCTACTCCAGTTCCGGTTCAGCCGAAAAACATCGTCGTCCTCTAGGGGTAGCCTTAGCTACTCATTACTTACTAAAAGCAGCATCCCAGGAATACCAAGCTTTTTGGACAGCATCAACCAGCGATCCACTGCTGATTCTAGCTCGTGGACAAACAGACATAGCTACTCCCCTACTGGATGCTTTGGACTGGGGCGCAGATTTAATAGTAATTGTCACCGATGGTTGGGAAAACGATCCTCCCAGTGGAGCATCAGAAATTCTGCGTGTATATCGCGATCGTTTAGACCCGAAACAAAAAACTTCCATTATTCATTGCAATCCTGTTTACAACGCCGATGACTTTTCTTTACATCCTCTGAGTCCCACAATCCCCACAGTAGGATTACGGGATGCAGAAGATTTACCTACGATGTTGGGCTTTGCCCGATTTGCTGAAGGTTCTGCATCTTTAGCCGAATTGGAATCATATTTAGCAGAGCGAGTCAAGCAAATGTTAAAGGTGTAGGGTGTGGGGTGTAGTGTTTAAGAAAATTGAATTTTAGTGCATCAATGATAGAACAACATCTTTCCTTCACTACATCCCATACCCGATGGCACGCTTGTAAAGCGTAAATCCTTGGTATTGATGGCTTTTGAGTGCGGGGTGTAGGGTATGGGAGGAATTAAGAATGTGTTGAACTGCTTGACGTACTCACATTCAATTGTCTTAAACACTACACCCTACACCCTACACCCTACACCCTGCTAGCAAGCAGGTTTATTTACTTTCAAGAGCATGAATTAAACCTAGTAGGAGTTTACCAACTAATTCACATTGATTAAGAATGCTGTTGGTAGTCTCAGAAGAAGCTAGTTCAACTCTTTGAGAGATTAACCAATGAGTCTCTAACTCTTTGAAAGAACCTTGCGATATATATAAAAAATGGATATATTCTCCCCTAGATTTGCGTCCATACCCCTCAGCAATATTCGCTGCTATAGACACAAAAGCTCGACGAATCTGTGAAGTCATTCCATAAAGTTCTTCTTTGGGAAATGGTTTGGTAAGACGATAGCAAATTTCAGCTAAATTTACCGCCTCCTGCCAAACTTTTAAGTCTTGGTAAGATTGAATTTTGGAATTTCCCATAACTTATACTAACTTATCCTACACCCCCACACCCCACACCCCACACCCTATCCTATGGCATCCAAAAGCAATCTGTTAGCAGACATATCACTCAAAGGACTAGAAATTGCTCCTTCTCAAATACGGGGAGCAGTGCGGATTGTGCCATTATTGCGCCATCAAGTACGTAACGACTTGCGCTTGCTGCGTCGTAGCTACGATGAAAATTTAGCAGTTGTTTCCTTAGCAGGAGAAATGACAGCACCAGGAATGAAATATTTTTCTTATGTTCCTCACGGACTAGTGTTGTCTTGGACTAATGACGGCAGTCCTGTGGGGGCTTTTGGGGGACAGCTTTTTAAAACAGATGGGAAACAGCTAAACTATGGTTGCGCCAGTGTCCGGTTAATGCACCGGATGGTGAAGCGGGAATCTACTAATCAACTGAGATTTTTGCCACTGCACTTGGCAATGGAAGGCTTTTTATCAATGTTTTTCTCTGGCCCTGATATCGCCTGGAGTGAATATTCTAAGTATGCCCTTTCTCATGGGCTGGGTAGTCGAATGGAAAGCTCTTTTAGTGGACGTTACATTGCTGGACTTGAAGATGCTTTGCGGGTATTTGAAATTCACTCTCGACAGGTTGGGGTATTAGTATTTGTTGCCGAAGCATTAGCATCAGCTTTTGTAGTACCGACACCAGAGGACTATCGACTTTTACACAATAGCTTGTTAGAAGATTTCTATGGTGAGTTATTGTACCAATACGCGTTGCTGCACGATACAACTTTTCCTATGAGTGTATCTTTAGATGAGTCAAAAATTAATGATTTAAAAGCTTTGAGAGCAGCAGTACAAAATATGCGTTCAGATTGGGCATCGTTTCAGGGTTTCATGGCAGAGGGACTGTTAGGACGTAAGTTAATTTCCCAAAAAGTCTATACTGCTGGTTCGTTCATGTTACAAAGATTTATTACTGACCTCAACCCCAACGAAGAAAATCATATTGGGGAAGCGATTATTCGAGAGAATGGTGAATTGGAGTATTTGAAGACTTATCGCTTATCAGGAATGCAGACTCGCCGAGTTTATTTGCTGAGTCATTTAGCAAATCATAATTGGAATTTGGATGCTACAGCTAGTAAATTGGGCAATACACGAGAGGAATTTGTGCTGCGTTTAGAAAAGGTGGGTTTTGGCTATTTGCTCAATGCGGAAGTAAGACAAGCGGCACTGAAAAAAGTCAAGGGGAAAAGGTGATATTGTCTTGCTACTCGAACGTGTTTTTGAGAATGGTAAGGAAAATCTCTCTAAACCCATTAATCCCTTGAAAGTTAGCGTACCTGAAGCATCAGGGAGATGGCTTTTAGGTGTGAGTGCGATCGCTCTATTCATCCTTGTGAAGGGTCGGCGTTAATTAATTACTCACCGTTGTCGATTACACAACGAAATCTGATTGGGGTGCTGAGTAAGGAAATCTGGGGATGGAGAAAGAGCGCTCGCTCTCAAAGCAAGGCGTAGACATCACCCAAACTATTGAAGCTGCTGCAAGAATATCGATTGTCTATTGAACGACCTCTGTTTGGCTGCAACATGAATGCAGATAGTGTTAACTTGATTTTTGAGTAGATGTTCCAAACCACTTTATCAGCTTTAATTTGGGACATTTGCTGGTGTCATGAGCGTAATGCTAAAAGTGGCAAAGATGAATTGCTTTACCACTAGCAATAACCAGGATTTTAAATCCAAGGATTTTTCATCTAAAATCCCAAATTGGTATGATTTATTTTTCGTAAATCCCTGAGTATAATTCTTATACCTATTAAAAAAATCTAGAAGCCAGAATTCAAAAGTCACAACTTTCGTAGTGAGGGTCTTAAAGCCCTATAATTTATCCACCAGTCGGACTCCAATGCAAGCAAGAGAATTCTGGCGAAGGTCGCTGGAGTGCGATCGCAGCAATTGATGAATCGGTGTTAAGTGCATGACAACAAACTTTTATCAGCCATGCACTATCAGTTTGGCGGGCATCATAAAAAAGCTAATTCCTAAAGAGGTTAGTCATGGGAACTCCTGATTCAGACGCACTGGTATTTTTTGGGGCAACAGGTGACTTGGCCTACAAGAAAATCTTCCCCAGCCTTCAGGCAATGGTACGACGGGGCAATCTTAATGTCCCAGTGATTGGAGTTGCCGGACGATCTTGGACGACGGAGCAACTTAGAGAAAGGGCACGTGATAGCCTAGAACATCATGGTGGTATAGATCGAGACGCATTTGATAAACTTTCCGGTCTACTCCAGTACGTTGCTGGTGACTACAACAAACCAGAAACTTACGAAAAATTACGTCAAGCCCTTGGTGATGCCACTCATCCCCTATACTATCTGGCAATTCCACCGAGCCTGTTTGCACAAGTAGTGTCAGGATTGGGTGAATCAGGTTGTGCTCAAAATGCGCGGGTGGTAATTGAAAAACCATTTGGACGGGATTTGAAATCAGCACGCGAGTTAAATCAAATTCTGGCATCAGTTTTTCCCGAATCAGCCATCTATCGCATCGACCATTATCTGGGCAAGGAACCACTGCTGAATTTACTCTATTTTCGGTTTGCCAACTCTCTTCTCGAACCCATCTGGAATCGCAATTATGTTGAAAGCATCCAGATTGTAATGGCAGAAGACTTTGGCATTCAAGGAAGGGGGCGCTTCTATGAGGAGACTGGTGCAATTCGGGATGTGGTGGAAAACCACATGCTGCAAGTATTGGCTTCAGTGTGTATGGATGCTCCTGCTAGTACGGCGACCGATTCCATTCGAGATGAAAAAGAGCGTATTCTCAAAGCTATACCTTCACTGCAACCCGATGATATTATTCGCGGTCAATTTTCTGATTACCGCAACGAAGAAGGTGTTTCTCCTGACTCTCAAGTAGAAACATTTGTTGCTGTGCGGTTATTTATTAATACGTGGCGGTGGTCAGGAGTTCCCATCTACATCCGGGCTGGGAAGAAATTGCCTGTTAAAACTACTGAAGTGATGGTCAAGCTTAAGTGTCCACCTCTAGATGTGTTCCAGGAGGGAGGAAAAGAAAACGCTAATTATGTTCGTTTTTTACTAGATCCGGAAGTAATTGTGGGATTGGGCGCTCGCACTAAAATCCCTGGAGAAGATATGATCGGCTCTGCGGTTGAACTCCTGGCCTTCTATGGGGGTGGCGACGAGATGGAACCCTATGAACGTCTATTGGGTGATGCTATGCGGGGCGATCCCACCTTGTTTGTACGTGAAGATACTGTAGAAGAGGAATGGCGGATTGTCGAGCCAATTCTCGATAACGTCACACCCGTTTACGAGTATGAGCCAAATACATGGGGGCCACCTGAGTCAGATCAACTGCTCTTACCAAAGGATCAGTGGTACAATCCTTTGGCTAGAGAGTAGTATATATTACTCGTAATCTAGTCAATATCAAGGAATTTGGCGAGATGCGATAATTTAATAAACTTACTTTTTCTAAATTCTCCATAAAACTGGCGCTGGCAACTACACAATCACTGATATAGAAACCAACCAAGGATACAATCCCATCGGTATCTATAATAAGAGCGGGGACATCATCGATACGGGCACTGGCGATGATGCAATCTCTGGCTTTGTCAACAACGTACACACTGACATTAATTCATATAATCAAGAAAATCCCAAAAGTTCACGAGATTACTATTATGTGCGGGTTTGGCATTAGCGATCGCCATCATGTAGATGAAGATGATGCGATCGCCGGGCCTGTAACAGATGAGTTAGCAATTCTTGGCGATCGCCAAAAATGAAAGCGCCTGATGAAAGCTAATTTCAAACTAACCGCACAAGCAGTTGAACATGATTAGGCAATCTAAATGAAAAGACCTGGATTTATTGAGCGTCATCACCTGTGGACAGAAATCCAAAAAGAAGCATCTGAAAAGATCGAGGCTGTTGTCAAAGAACGGGATTTATTGTTGATTCGTACCGCTTGGTCAGACCAGCATGGGGTTGTTCGCAGTAAATCGCTCTTACCGCAGACATTTTTCAGCGCCTTAGAAAACGGTATGCAAATCAGCACAGGGACATTCCTGTTTGATACTGGTGGTGCGATAGTATTTAACCCGTTTGTTCCTGGCGGTAGTTTAGATATGCCTTTGATGACAGGTGCGCCAAATCTTGTGGCTGTTCCTGACCCTGATACCTTTAAAATTCTGCCTTGGGCAAAACGTACTGCTTTTATCCTCTGTAACGAGTACTTTCAAAATGGTCAGGTAATGCCCTTTTCCAGTCGCGGTATTTTGCGCCAATCATTGGTAGAGTTACATCAAAGAGGATTGGAGCATATTGTCGGCTTAGAAGTTGAGTGGTATCTGGCAAAGTTGGAAGATCCGATGTTAGCGATCGCTAATGTTGGTACTTCTGGAAAACCTGGTGAACCTGCCAAAGTTAGCGCTGTAGAGCATAGTTTCCAATATCTTTTAGAATCCCACAATCCAGAAATTCACGACTTACTACGCGTTTTAGCAGAAAATTTAGTTGAAATGGGATTGCCTTTAAGGAGTGTAGAAAACGAAAGAGGTGTCGGTCAATTTGAATTTACCTTTGACCCGATTCCGGCGTTGCAAGCTGCGGATACAATGATGATATTCTGAATGGCGACCAAGCAAATCTGCCGTCAACAAGGTTACATCGCATCATTTATGTGTCGTCCAGGATTGCAAGGTTCTTCTTCCAATGGCTGGCATTTGCACCAATCCCTTGTAGACCGAAGCACAGGCGAGAACGCTTTCATGTCTGCAAACTCCAAAACCCTAATGTCAGATTTAGGTAAACATTTCGTTGATGTATAAACTCTTATTTAGGCAAAGATATTGGTAAGCATGATGTCATATCATACAGGTACAGTATAAATTTAGATTCACTTGTTATAGGAGGAAGATTGTGTCTGAAAACAAACCAGAAGAGTTGAATCCACAAGCAGTACCATTCTTTGCTCGATTCTTGGAAGGGCAAAGCCTTGAAGACCTTTCTGATGAAGACTCAAAAGCGATTATCGGTGGTGGATGCAATAATGCCACAAACAAGAATAAGGATGAACTTGTCCAAACTCTGAAGTTTCCATCCGATCAAGAAGATGCCACTTCAGTAACCAAGAAGTCCCCTTCTGATAGTGATGAATACGCTGTTACTCAGAAGTATCCTTCAGATGGTGATGACAGTTCGCCGTCTAAACCTGTATAGCTGCATACTTTTGATTACACCAGAGATGCGGTTTTAAAACTATTGTTAGTATAAAAATACATTTAGTGCCAACTTCATCTAGGGGTTGGCTTCTCATTAAAATTAAGTTCACTTTTTTAATATTTTGCTTTCTCAAAAATTGATAATAGTGAAAATACCAAAACTAATAAAAATATTTTATGCACCTCGCTCGTGATGTAGTTTTATTAATTACCCATAGTGGTGATTACTTTACAATAGATAGAGTTGCAGAAGCATTATCAAAACTAGGCGCATTTGATTAAAACGCCATCAGGAGAATATGTTTTTTTAGAAATTAATCCTACAGGAGAGTGGGGGATGCTGGAGAGAGATTTGGACTATCCAATTGCTCTAGCGATCGCATCTGCACTACTTTCAAAAAACCCGAAGTAAAATACTCTTACTTAAAAATTCCCAACCAACTGATAACCCTTATATTTATCTGTAGCGTACCTCATTATCCATATTTGTAAATGACTGCTTTAATCATTACTCACAGCCAAGATAACGAAAGTATTCCTCTAGTTATTCAAGCAATTGAAGCCCAAGGAAAAAAAGCATTTCGTTTTGACACAGACCGATTTCCCACAGAAATGCAGTTAGATATTTACTATGGTAGTACTAAGCGAGTGATTCTGAGTGTCGATGACCAGACATTAGATTTAAATGAAGTTTCAGCAGTTTGGTATCGGCGCATTGCAATTGGGTCAAAAATTCCCAACTCGATGGACAGGCAACTTAGACAAGCCTCACTGAAAGAATCTCGCGTCAGTATTGAGGGAATGATTGCTAGTATCAGGGGGTTTCATCTTGACCCTCTGCCAAATATTCGCCGTGCCGAAAATAAGCAACTGCAATTACAAATAGCAAGAGATATCGGTCTAGATACGCCTCGCACTCTGACTACAAATAATCCAATAGCAGTAAAGCAATTTGCCCAAGAATGTCAGCAGGGAATGATTACCAAAATGCTCTCTTCCTTCGCTATTTATGATGAACGAGGGCGAGAAAAAGTTGTGTTTACAAATCCAATTTCATCAGAGGATCTAGACAACCTTGATGGCTTACGTTTCTGCCCAATGACATTTCAGGAGAAGATTCCCAAGGCATTGGAATTGCGGACAATTATTGTAGGTAAGCGTGTGTTAACGGCTGCGGTTGATTCTCAAGCTTTGGATAAGGCACGTTACGACTGGCGCAAACAGGGAATCGCCTTACTCGACGCTTGGGAGTCATACACTTTGCCCGAAGATGTTGAAGAGAAATTGCTCAAACTCATGGCAGAATTTGGTTTAAACTATGGGGCGCTTGATATTATTTTGACTCCTGATGGTCGTCATGTATTCCTTGAAGTTAACCCAGTTGGCGAGTTCTTCTGGCTGGAACGCTGTCCTGGCTTACCGGTTTCCCAGGCGATCGCTGAGGTTTTAAATAATTCAGCTAATTGATTACAATTTCTCTTTAGCTGGCGTTGCGATACCGCGTTTAACTAGACCCGCTTCAAGTTCCTGAATGAATTTTAAGTCTTCCTCTGATAGAAGCTGGCTTTCGCTAGAAGAAAGATTTTTTCCCAGAAAAGCAAATGCTTGCCGGAATTGACGCGGATTTGCTTTAATTAGCGAGTCAAAGTGACAGGGAATAATCTGCTGAAAATCCCAACTTGCAACTGTATCAGCCCATTTGAGGACTTGGCTTGGTGATTGAGGAAAAATGAGGATTTGCAAAATCGGTGCGACAAATGGTCGCCCCTGACCTCGTAGAGCCTCGAATGCCTGCTTCCAGGTTTCTTGCCAGCGAAAAGGAAATAAACCAAAGTACGTTTTTAGCGATCGCTGTGGTGCTTTGAGAGCATCACGAAACATCTGTCCGATTGAAGCAACTTCTAAGGCACTCGGACGGAAGTAAAGCGCAAACAGTGAAATGCGTTGCCATCCCTTGCGACGGTTGTCTTCATTGTCTTCGATTATCTCCGAGGCATTGTCCCTGGCATGAAACAGTAAGGGATAAGGATCTAATTGGAGGATTTCTGGTGGGTCAGATGGAACAGAAAGGATAGAATCAGTTACAAGCAGAGTGCGCGATCGCTTGTGAAACAATGCAACTTCTGCAAAAGATCCTCGTCCCAAGTCGATGTCCAATATTGCATAGTCAAACTCCAGAGCGAAGGGAGCAAGGCTTGAGTCCTCTGGGAGTTCTTGAGTTCGTTTTTGGGGAAAGCCTAGCCAACTAAGTGGTAGATTGAACGGGAAACTCCACTGGTGCGGGGCAACAAAGACTTGTGCTTGAGGAAAGCGACGAGCAAAGGGACCAACGAAGACTTTATGCTCCAGACCAGAACTGGTTGGCAGTAAGATGTACTTAACTTCACCGTGCTTTGCTACCAACTCATTCACCAAGCGGACACACTCAGTTGTTGGAGCAACGGGTGCATAGACCAGAAGTCCTCCAGCAGAGAGCTTGACGATAGTCATGCGAATCGGCACGATGGTGTAGAGAATGCCGTGAAGCTGATCGAATGTCCAGATAGTGTCCTTAACTATTTCCTGACGAAGTGTCCGCCGCCTGCCGTAGGGGTAAAGTGGGACAGCAGCCCAGAATGGCCATGACCAATCCTTGGGGTTGTTCAAAGGAGACATCCCTCGATCTCGTAGTTCAACCTTCGACTGAGATCCTTGTGAGTTCATCGTCGTTCCATTGTCCTGGCGCGTGCCAGTTATGAGAGTGCTGTAGTAGCTACTAAGATTGATATAGCACGCTTGTCAGGCGAGGGCAACTGGCTAGAATCCCCACATAACACTTGTCGGTTAAAGATTTTTTTTACCGAAACTCTCTCACCTAAAGGGACGCGCTGCAATGACTTTTGATTTTGTAAACTATTTACAAAATCAAGAGTGGCTTTTTGAGTAAAAAGCCACTCTTTAACGGTGATTCAGGAGAAATCGATTATTTATGATCGACTAGCTTTTTCACCATTGCGACCATAGAATTCTGTGCTGGCTGCGATTTGAACTGAAAAACTGGAGTTGTCATCTCAAGGTTGAGGCTTCCCAAGAAGTTCAGTACCAAGACCAAGGCAATTAGTTTTGGTGGTTTTGGTTTAGGAGATTGACAATATGAACTGTTTTGCAACCTGGATAGGCTACAATTAAAGTGATTTTTCATGGAATCCACTTGTTAGTGATAAGACCTCTAGTTGGGAGCAACCAGAGGCATTGTTGAGTTAAAAAGAATACACATACAGCACTGTTGCGTACACCAGTTGGCGCTGGTTTATTGCTTCAGTCTGAAGGGCGCAAAGTTAATTTTCAACTTTGTGCCTATTTTGCTGTGTATATTCTCTCCCTTAAATAGTAAGAGTAACACAAGAAAGTTACTTATGAGTTGAACTTTAAGAATTTTTATTTTCAAAATTCAGTATTATCCTTTGAAAATATTTCAAAAGTAACTAAATCATCCTTAAAACATTACTGTCATCCCATTTATAGTCACATTTTTTTGGGGGTAAAACTCTGAAATGGTGATGTATTATCTTTTTGACAATTTTTAATGTATTGCAATAGCAATACAAATCAACTTGTATTATTCGATATAAGATCATCGAAAATTGAACTTAGACCAAGTTCAAATCGATCTCGAATGTCTCTCGAATGTCTCTCGAATGTCTCTCGAATATCTCTCGAATGTCTCTCGAATGTTTCTCGAATGTCTCTCGAATGTCTCTCGAATGTCTCTCGAATGTCTCTCGAATGTCTCTCGAATGTCTCTCGAACGTTCTGGAACGATCGGAAATGACTTGAAAGTAATTTTCAAACTAGTACCTAGTTTGACTTCCGACTTCAACTTACAACTTCATTAACTAGTTGGTGGAAGTCGGAAGTAGCTCGTGGAAGTTGCGATCGCGCCATCGCGCTCCGGCTGCATCAGAATTTGCATTGATGACCATTGCAGTTTTCGTTGCACCTAAACTGCGATCGCAAATGAGCCGACGGTGAGTAACTTGTTAAGATGATGTTGACTCAAAATCAGTCAAAGCAAACCATCACCGATCGCCATTAGAAGCATGAAGCATCTGTCAGACTACAACTTCTTCGATCCAGAAGTGCTTGTGTGCCCTTATGAATTCTACAAGCTGGCACAGGAGCAAGCACCAATTATGGAGCTACCAAGTCCCACAACGGAAGCAAAACTCTTTCTTGTGACTCGCTATGACTTAGCGATCGAAATTCTTAAGGATACAAGAGTATTCTCTAGCAATTTCTCGGCTTTACTAGCTGGCAAAGAACAACACGATCGAGAGTTACAGAAAATTTCTGCTCAAGGCTGGCCTCAGATGAACACCCTACTGACGGCAGATCCACCAGAACACGAGCGATTTCGCTCGCTGGTAAATAAGGCATTCACCTCGTCGCGTATCAACAAAATGCGTGACTTGATTGAGCAGATTGTTGATGAACTGATTGACAGCTTTATCGATCGCGGCAAGTGTGAATTCGTCAGTGAGTTTGCCGTACCCTTACCGCTCAAAGTTATTGCTCAACAGTTAGGTGTGCCGCAAGCAGATTTGCCGAAGTTCAAGCAATGGTCTGATTCTTTTATTGCGCGTTTAGGTCACATACTTTCTAGAGAGCAAGAGATCGAGTGTGCTAAAGATGTTGTCGCTTTCCAGCATTATTTTCATGATGTCATAGAGTCACGCCAAAAACAGCCTCAAGATGATTTGATTACTGACTTGGTACAAGCAAAAGTGGATGGAGAGCGATCGCTCGACACTGCTGAACTGCTGAGTATAATTCAGCAAATATTAGTGGCAGGCAATGAGACTGTCACCAGTGCGATCGCAGGTGGGATGTTGTTGCTGACAAACAACAAAGAGCAGATGAAGTTGATACAAACAGATATTTCTCTGTTAGAGAACTTTGTTGAAGAAGTTTTACGAATGCAAAGTCCGACAGCAGGAATGTGGCGAGTTGTGACGGAAGATACAAAGCTTCAAGATGTCGATCTCAAAGCTGGGTCTTTAGTAATGCTCCGCTTCGATGCTGCTAACCGCGACTCGCTAAAATTTATTGAAGGTGAGCGTTTCGATGTGCGCCGCCATAATGCCAGCAACCACCTATCTTTTGGTCATGGGATTCATTTCTGTTTGGGTGCTATGCTTGCTCGTAAGGAAATGCAGATTGCATATCAGCGTTTGCTGCTACGCCTGAAGGACATTCGCTTGGCACAAGAAGGATACCAATATTTACCGAACGTACTCATGCGGACACTGAAGCACCTCAATATTGAGTTCGACAAGGCATCATGAAATGTGCATCACCACAAGCTACGCGTTCTGATTTATAAATACTACTAGAATTTCGATAGGAGGTAAAAACAATGCTACGAACTATTGAAGGAATTTATAAAAACGGCAAAATCGAACTAGCTGAAAAACCACAAGATATTACTGAAAGCAAAGTCTTTGTTACTTTCTTAGAAACAAAACCCATGACTTGGCCAGAAACTATTATGCAACATCAAGGTGTAGTAGAAAGTATTATTTTTGAGTCCTACCGAGACGAACTGCTACCACCTAATGAAATCGAGTTTTAATCATGGGTTATTTACTCGATACCTGCGTAATTAGTGATTTTGTCAAGGGAGAAAAAAATACTCTCAAGTTATTAAAGTCTACTATTCCCAGAGATATTTTTATTTCTTCCTTAACAGTAATGGAGGTTAAGTACGGATTAGCAATTAATCCTCAAGATGCCTTAAAAATCCAATCATTGATTGAAGCATTGTTAGGTTAGATTACAATTTTACCTTTTAGTGTGGAAGAAGCAGAACGAACTGCCAAAATTAGAAGTATTTTGAAAACAGCGGGTACTCCTATCGGTTCTTATGATGTATCGATCGCAGCAACATGTAACATCTAATGTTCGAGAATTTCAAAGAGTAAACGGCTTGCAAATAGAGAATTGGCGTTCTTCTTAAATTACATATCAATGTATCGGAAATGGGGCTTTAGGCTATTAATCGGATTTTTGGGGCTGTGGCTACTGTTGGATCTGGGTTCCCGTCTGGGAGCAGAAATTTTTTGGTTTCGGGAAGTCGGGTATCTCCAAGTATTTTTGTTGAGGCTGCTGACTCGTGGTATTTTGTGGATAGTCGTGGCTGGGATAACTGCTGCCTATCTACTGCTAAATCTGGCTTTAGCACAACGGCTAAAATATTCCCAGTCTCTAAAGATTGAGCAAGCAGAACTCAACAGTGAATTAACAAATTTTCTCAGTCCTAATTATCCAAGACGCAACGAAACCCGGATACTTGGGTCGCAACGCCCTCAAGCATTAAAATTGCGCTGGTTATTATCCTTAACTCTGATATTGAGCTTGTTGATTGGGTTAATGCTGGCTCACTATGGTCAAATTGCTCTTTTCTATTGGCATTCTCCAGTTAATCAGGCTATTCTACCCGTTCCCGCCCTATTTCGACCGGAGACAATCTGGCAACTTTTGAAGCAGATTGTCTCTCAAGTCTGGTATCTCGGTTTAATTGGGGGAGTAGCGATCGCCATCTTAATCTATCCCCAATTTTTACTCACTGCGATCGCAATTCTCTCCAGTCCCATTTTTGCCTTCATCATATTCCGACACTGGCCAAAGGTGCTGCAATATTTGCACCCTACCCTTTTCAACAGCACTGAGCCTTTATTTGGTCGAGATATCAGCTTTTACGTATTTTCCTTACCCTTTTGGGAACTGCTAGAACTCTGGCTGATGGGATTATGTTTGTATGGCTTCGTCGCCGTTACCCTCACTTATCTCTTATCGGCTGACAGTTTGAGTCAAGGAATTTTCCCCGGTTTTTCGCCCCAGCAACAGCGTCATTTATTCGGTATGGGTGGCTTGTTGATGCTGGTAGTAGCTTTGAGTTATGGGCTGAGTCGCTATGAACTCGTGTATTCTAGCCGTGGAGTGAGTTATGGTGCTAGCTATACCGATGTGACAGCCCAGTTGCCAGCTTACACCGTTTTGTGCATTGTGGCAGTAGCGATCGCCTTTTACCTACTTTGGCGAACGTTTTTCTGGAAACCCAAATCTCAGTATCGTCACTTTGTCTTTTACGGGTTAGGGGTTTATCTAGTACTAGTTGTAGCTGCTGATGTTGTTTTACCTACTGTGGTGCAATATTTAATTGTCCAACCTAATGAGTTGCAACGAGAGCAACCCTACATTCAGCGGACTATTGCCTTAACTCGTCAAGCATTCGATTTAGAGGCGATCGATTCTAGAAGCTTCAACCCGCAAGGAACACTGACTGAAGCTGATATTCAAAAGAATGACTTGACAATTCGCAATATTCGCCTGTGGGATGAGCGACCACTATTACAAACTAACCGTCAACTGCAACAAATTCGACCGTATTATCGGTTTCCCGATGCCGATATCGATCGATATACTCTCAAAACAGATATAACTTCCCGCCGACCCTCTGCGCCGCCAAAGCCGCCACCTAAGCAGGAAGCAGTTGAATCAACAGAACGGCGGCAGGTACTGATTGCCGCACGAGAATTAGATTACAGTGCCGTACCACAGGAAGCTCAAACATGGGTTAATCGCCATTTAATTTATACCCACGGTTTTGGGTTTACTGTTAGTCCAGTTAATACAGTTGGGCCGGGTGGGCTACCAGAATATTTTGTTAAAGATATTAGCGGTAATAGTAGCGCTCTCACAACTTCTAATGAAGCCGTTCGTCAAAGTATTCCGATTGGACAACCCCGGATTTATTACGGTGAGATTACTAATACTTATGTAATGACTAGTACAAGAGTTAGAGAGCTAGACTATCCTAGCGGTAGTGATAATGTTTACAACTCTTACGAGGGTCTAGGTGGTGTTGAAATCGGTTCAGTATGGCGACGGTGGCTATTTGCGATGTATTTGAAAGATTGGCAGATGGTGCTGACGCGGGACTTTTTGCCAGATACAAGAGTGCTACTGCGACGAAATGTCAAGGAAAGAATTCAAGCGATCGCACCTTTCCTGAAATTTGACAGCGACCCCTATTTAGTTGCTGCTGCTGCTAATCAAGATTTTCCAAGTAATCCCAGTTATCTTTACTGGATTGTTGATGCTTACACAACGAGCGATCGCTATCCCTACTCAGATACTGGTAGCGATGGTATCAATTACATTCGCAATTCTATCAAAGTAGTGATTGATGCCTATCACGGCACTGTGAAGTTTTACATTGCCGATCGGAGCGATCCGATTATTGCCACTTGGTCAGCGATATTTCCCAATATGTTCAAACCGCTCAGTACAATGCCAGTCAATCTCCGCAGTCATACTCGGTATCCGGTGGACTTTTTCAAAATTCAATCTGAGCGGTTGATGACTTACCACATGACCGACCCCCAAGTATTTTACAATCGGGAAGACCAGTGGCAGATTCCTAATGAAATTTATGGCAGTGAACCCCGTCCGGTAGAGCCGTATTATTTGATTACTAGTTTACCCACCGTAGACTTTGAAGAATTTCTTCTGTTTTTACCCTACACTCCCAGACAGCGGACTAATTTAATCGCTTGGTTAGCGGCGCGATCGGATGGCAAAAACTACGGTAAGTTGGTGTTATATGTCTTTCCTAAAGAACGCCTGATTTACGGAACAGAGCAAATCGAGGCGCGGATTAACCAAGACCCAGTAATTTCTCAGCAAATTTCCTTGTGGAATCGCCAGGGTTCGAGAGCGATTCAAGGCAATCTACTAGTAATTCCCATTCAGCAATCGCTGCTGTATGTCGAGCCAATCTATCTAGAAGCCACACAGAATAGTCTGCCAACCTTAGTACGGGTAGTAGTTGCTTACGAAAACCGGATTGTCATGGCGCAAACCTTAGAACAGGCATTGCAGGGAATCTTTAAACCAGAAGTTACACCAGCGCCGGCGATTATCCGTCCCTTTGAAGAAGCAGTCCCACCAGGTTAAGTAGGGGTGCAAGGCCTTGCGCCCCTACAAATCTATAAATAATTTGGGATAATTTATTTTTTAGAAGTCCCTAAAAAGCTACATATCAGGCGAAAGTGAGCAATCGCCGTTAGAGGATGTTTGAAAAGTTCTCTTCTTGGTAGCAAAACGTTTTAGATCCCCCTAAATCCCCCTTAAAAAGGGGGACTTTGATTCCGGTTCCCCCCTTTTTAAGGGGGGTTAGGGGGGATCAATAAGTGCCTAAAATCACAGCGAAACACTTTTCAAACAACCTCTTAACATTTATTGCAATAGACATAGTTCTTGAATTTATCCAATTAAGTTGCGGATTATCAAATATTAGATTTTTTTGCATCTCTTGATTGATGCGATCGCAACCAATGGTTATCGCTGGAGATTGCTACGTAATTTTTCATTGAGTGCAAGAGCCGACTGAAAGTATAAAAGTTTTTCGCAGTTTTTGCAATTGCCCCGGAAAGCTAGATTATTAATATAAAAGGAGTTAAAAAAAGCGCATTTTTTAACTCTATGTTACCTATTTTATTTCAGTTTTTCTATCTGGAAATTTTCCTTTCAAAATTGCACTGACTTTTTTACATACCCCTAAACTCCTTTTCCCAAGCGGCACATAAGATTCAAATTACCGTGTAATAACCTGATAATCAAGAGGTGATAGAAAACATCCTACTTTTCCTACTTTTCCTACCTTCTTACTTTTTATCTATAGAACCCATTTGGGATCTTTGATAACGAGCTAAGATTAGAAATAAATGCCGTACTCCAGCAGCTTAGAGGATTGCAACTTAGATTTGAATTGATTGACCCAATCGTTGTAACTGGTTGAGTCAAGAGTCTCAAACCCGAAGAGCATAATTTATAAAAGCTTCATCAATTAAATTAACAAACGCTTTACCAATAGCTTGGTTGTGAAGTTAAATTTTAAAACCTAACATGGGATAAACCCAAAATAGGTTTTTAACAGCTATTATTGAAGACAGCACGCGCGTAGGTGTTGGCATAACCTCTCCAAGAGTTGCCCGTCGTAGACATGACACTCTCAGTTCTCCAAGCTTGTAAATATGAAGTCGCTGTATGTCTAAATCTGTGGTTTCATTTTAAGGATATCAAATTTTGCAAGATATCTATTTATGATGATGAATGTTGCACCTGCCATTGTAATACTGGGTCAAAATAGCGTGACAGTAGCACGCAAAATAATCAGCGTCTTACCAGGGGCAACACTATACGGTTTAGAGGGTCGCACATCGGAAGTTGATGTCAGCTTCACGAATTTTGGCGAGATGCTCCGCGAGTTATTTGTCCAGGGAAGGCCGTTGATTGGTATTTGTGCTGCCGGCATTTTAATTAGGACGTTAGCTCCCTTAATCTCGGATAAACGACAGGAACCACCAGTGCTAGCTGTGGCTGAAGATGGTAGCGCTGTTGTCCCTCTCTTGGGCGGACTTGGTGGAGTCAACGATTTGGCTCGCCGCATTGCTGAAGCGCTGGATGTCAAAGCTGCAATTACAACCACAGGCGATTTACGTTTGGGTACAACGTTGTTATCTCCTCCTCCTGGATACCACTTGGCAAACCCAGACGATGCGAAGAAATTTATCTCAGATGTGCTAGCTGGGGCGCAAGTTAATCTCGAAGGAATAGCGCCTTGGTTAAGTGATAGTAAATTACCAATAGATCCCAAGGGAGATTTGACCATCCAAGTTACAGAACGTTTGGTGACTCCTACAGCCAACTGTCTTGTCTATCATCCAGCAACGATCGCGATCGCAATTAGTGGCATGATTGATGATGCAGTAGCTTTAGTACAACAGCTACTAGCTGATGCCAAACTAGAAACAGCATCGGTTGCCGGGATATTTGTACCGATCGCCGCCGCAGCCGATCCCGCAATCCACGCGGTAGCTAGCGCCTTAAAAGTGCCCGCCCGCTTTTTCACCCCAAATCAGCTAGAAAGTCTACTTTCACAAGGTTATAGCCACGCCCAAGCCGCAGCGATCGCCGCCACAGGTACATCCCCTTTATCTTCCCCTTCTCCTAACATTGCGATCGCTATTGCTCCTCAAGTGATTGACCCCAATACCATCGGTCAGCCACGCGGACGGTTAGCGGTTATTGGTACGGGCCCTGGTGGTTCGCTGTGGATGTCTCCCGAAGTGAAAGAGATACTCAAGTCGGCAACCGACCTAGTGGGTTATAAAACTTATTTAGATTTAATTGGTTCTCTGGCTGATGGCAAGCAACGGCATGAGTCTGACAACCGCGAAGAAGAAGCACGAGCAAAGATGGCCCTTGATTTGGCTGCATCTGGGCGATATGTAGCTGTAGTTTCATCTGGCGATCCCGGTATCTATGCAATGGCAGCAGCGGTTTTTGAGGTATGCGATCGCTATGCTAAACCAGAATGGGACAGTATCGACATTCATGTGGCCCCAGGCATCTCTGCAATGCAGGCAGCCGCCGCAGCCATTGGTGCGCCTCTTGGACATGATTTCTGTGCTATTTCTCTCTCTGATATCTTGAAACCTTGGTCTGCGATCGCACAACGAATTGCGGCGGCTGCTGAGGCTGATTTCGTCATTGCTTTTTACAATCCTGTTTCCAAAGAGCGTACCTGGCAACTAGCAGAAGCAAGAAATATTTTGCTGCGACATCGAACACCAGATACACCAGTAGTATTGGCTCGGAATCTCGGTCGGCCAGGACAAACGGTAAAAGCGATCGCACTTGAGCAGTTAACGCCAGCAAGTGCTGATATGCGGACAATTATTCTCGTTGGTTCCACAAAAACCCGAACTATCAAGCGCCCTGATGGTAATATCTGGGTTTATACGCCGCGTCGCTATACCGAATATTAGGCACGATTGGCGTTGTCACCGAAGAGAGCAAAAAAGGCAAGATAAGCACTTTTTTAAAGTACTCAAAGATGAAGGGATGGGATTTTGCATTTTCTGTAATGCCGCGATCGCTACCCTTTATGCTTTAGAAATAGGACAAATCAAGCGAGTTGGAATTCTTGAGTGTGATGTACATCACAGTAATGCAACACAAGCAGCCGTGGAAAATATGCCCAACATTAGTTTTTGTTTAATTCATCAATTACCAGGTTATTAACACACAGGAAAATCTGAGGAACATGCATATAAGTTCCCAAAAGCCTGCAACAGCAACTGATACATCGTCAAAATTTTTAATTTTCACAACAGCAGTCACAGTTGTGTTACGATACAACTCGTGTATGTAGTTCATTCAAATAAAAATCCCAATAGATTTCACCTACCTGCAATGTAAATGAGTAAAAATGATTGGTTATGACGCTATGAAAAAATAAATTATTCTCAAACAGAATACATTTGTCAAGAGTCAGAATTTATTCTGAATTATGTACAATTAGCGGATGAATCATCAGGTTTAAGAACCTCACAAAACAAGAAAATTTGGTGATGCAAGAATTCATTAGTGGGTCTAAATCCCCGATTGAGAACGAAGCTCCTTCTCTACCAAAGGCTTCTCTTTCAGAGACGCTAACGCGAACGCCAAGGAATTCTTAAGTGTCTTGATTATGACTTCTGAATTTTTACTTCAACACATTTTCTTTGGAATTTTAAGATTGTGATCTAAGCATATAACAATTAGTCAGGAGTTTAGTTTCATGAATCCTAAAGTCTCTGTAATTATCCCTGCCTACAACACTGAAGTTTATATTAAGAAGGCAATAAAGTCAGTCTTAAATCAAACACTCACTGAGCTTGAAGTTATCGTTGTCGATGATGGTTCAACTGATAAAACTGTAGAAGTTGCAAAGAGTTTTACCGATCCACGTCTCAAAGTGATAGTTAATCCACAAAACCTTGGAGTTTCTGCTGCACGTAATCTTGCTATCAAAGCAGCCCAAGGAGAATGGATTGCTGTTCTTGATTCAGATGACTGGTATGCTCATGAAAGATTAGAAAAGCTTGTGTTGCTGGCAGAACAAGCAAATGCAGATATGATTGCAGATGATGTTTATTTTATCAAAGATGGTGCAACATCTCCTTGGAGTACCTTGATTCAAGAAAGTGGAGAACATATAGATAAAATTCTCCAAATTGATATTGTTCATTTCGTAGAGACTGATGTCTATGGAAAAGCAGGGCTGCATCTTGGTTTAAGTAAGCCTATGTTCAAACGAGAATTTTTGGTTAAACACAGCATTGAGTACGATGAAACCCTAAGTATAGCTGAGGACTTTTGGCTTGACATGAAATGCTTAATTAATGGCGCTCGCTTTTTTCTAGTGCCAGAAGCCTATTATTTCTACCGTTCGCGCTCTTTTTCTCTTGTACGTGAAAGCCCATTTAAACGTCTAAATCAATCTTGCATAGCTACTTCTTCTTTCATGCAGCAAAAAGCTGTGAAAAAAAATCCAGCTTTAATGCGTGCTCTATCTTATAATATTACAGTTTACAACAGAACTTTAGCTTACTATCAAGTTTCATTCTCTATTAAAGAAGGAAAATGGTTATTAGCATTGAGAGAACTCAGGAAAAATCCGAGCTTTTTTTATGATTTTATTTTTAAATTTAACGATATTATCAAACGTAGATTTCAATACTATGTGATGGGTAATAAACTAGTTTTTGAAATGCCTTATAATATCCAGATAAAAGGAAGAAAACCAATGCATCCCAGTTTTTATTCTCCCAGCAACAATAAATAATTAAGACCAAAAGATTGTCACAGAAATATGAGGTAAGGGAGTAATTGGACAACCCTGTGACTGGAAAGGTTATAAAGCTGTACGTCTTCACAACTAGGCTGCGATCGCAGCCTCATTCCAAAAAAATAATCTTGTAGTCAATTGGGTTAACAGCCAAATCATAGCTCCTATACTGACCTGTATTGGAGATGGATATGATTGAATTTAGAATATTATTCGTGAATTTACTCTCCATATTGAACGCCGCGAAATACTCGAACGAGTAATCATGTTCTATTTTCCAACCATAGGACTGTTATGATACCTATTGCATAAGCAATAATATCTTTCCAATCAAATACACTTCCCAACGCAACAGCCAGAATCTTGTATTTTTGTAATCCTAAATTATTTACAAAATTAAAATATTGCAGAATCTCGATTGCACAAGAAAAGGCAAAAACTGATAAAGCGACGATGGATGAATGTATATTCCAAAAAGCTTTGACAAAACAATAAATTAATATAACTACTAAAGCATCACCGATAAAAGGACGAAGAAAACTATCATTTATAAAAACAGCAATACATACCTCTATTAAAAATAGTAAAAGTGTAAGGTAAAAATATTTTTTATTGAAGATAAACATGGCAATCAATAGCGCTCAAAAAATACTTAGCTTGACTATCAACCTCTTTAATTTTTGATAGACTCTGTTGAAAATTCTATTATTACTGAGTAGGTTTACAAATGACAATGGCAGATAAAATTCTTTGTATAACAATAAACTTCTCTGTTTTGCCTTCCTTTTAGCAACTTCTGCTTTAACACTTTTGTGTTATGCGCAGCCTGTAGCAACTTCCGTCTTCCCTGTAAGAGCTTCTGTCTTCACGTTTCCGTGTTTCGCGCAGCCTGTAGCAACTTCCGTCTTCCCTGTAAAAGCTTCCGTCTTCACGTTTCCGTGTTTCGCGCAGCCTGTAGCAACTTCCGTCTTCTCTGTAAAAGCTTCTGCTTTCACGTTTCCGTGTTATGCGCAACCTGTAGCAACTTCTGCTTTCACGTTTCCGTGTTTCGCGCAGCCTGTAGCAACTTCTGCTTTCACGTTATCAGAAACAGACTTGCGTTGTATGACAATACGGTTCAATGAAGGGTTATTGGTGTAGATAATTGCGGACTTCCAGAAAAGAAATTATCCAATTTACTCAGATAATATTCTTCTTGCTCCCCCTGCTCCCTGCTTGGTTGTTGAGCGACTTGCCCTGACTTGTACTGAGCGTAGTCGAAGTGCAGCCTCTCGTAGAGAAGGGAGTCGAAACACTGCCTACAATTTTTGAGTTGGAAGTCCCTTAGTCTTTCAAGACGCAATAAATCGCATCTCTACATTTGGATTTTCGGCTATTCCTGATAGACATTTACTTGCACTGTAAGATTTAATCGGATAATCTGAGCAATCAAGATTGTTTTTCAAGAAAACCAATGAACAAATTCATACTGAGTTTGCTTTCTTCTCCAGTGCTAATTAGCTCTCTTCTCTCTATGGGAGTAATGCTAAATCACGCACAAGCTATGGAGCCAGAACCAGGAGCCAAAACCACAGATCGTCTATCTTGTATACGCAATAAACATAAAGTGGGTTTAGTATGTGCCAGGGCTTCTGTATTGGCTCAAATTCCTAATTATCAGCGTGAAATAGAGTTTTCTCAAGAAGATGCTCCCATGCTGGAGTTCAATGATGAAGAAAGCAATGTGGCAATCGACTTATTTGGCTGTGATTGTCCTGCTTGTATAAATTCTTTGCGTCAGATGCGCAACGCGACACCCTTGGTATATTAGTAAACCATCGATCTTTGAAGACGCGATAAATCGCGTCTCTACATCAGGATTTTGGTTTGATTTGAACTGTATTGATTTATAAACAACATCCGCAAATTTTTCTAAGGACATAACATTGTTATGCTCCCAGTGCGTGTTTTATTCAAAATCAAACTAACCTCAATTGCTAGTTAACGATCCTAACTGAATGATTAGCTCGATTTTTCGACTCGCAAACCAAAGTATGTCAAAACCAGCTCAGTTGAGCCACTATTGACAACTTCGTGTACTTCTCCCGGTTCGATGGCTACGCAGTTTCCCGGAAGCAAGGGATATTCTGTACCATCAATGTGAATTACTCCTGAACCAGCTTCTACAAAGAATACCTCGCACATATCTTGATGCGCGTGTGCTGGTGCGGTTTGTCCAGGAGCAAAACGTGCTTGAGAAAAGTTAGTTAGGTGAGGTAAATCGCCGAAGCGTAACATCACCTTTTTCTTGATTTCGGCATTGTGAGAAACCGATTCTTCAGGCAAGTCTTTCAGAGAAGTGGTAATCATTCTGGTCTTAAATCATTAGATAATTCCACAATACCCCTAGACCCATCAATCCTGACTCGTTGACCATCTTGCAGAAGCCA
Source organism: Nostoc sp. LEGE 12454 (assembly GCF_056620565.1). Taxonomy (NCBI): domain Bacteria; kingdom Bacillati; phylum Cyanobacteriota; class Cyanophyceae; order Nostocales; family Nostocaceae; genus Nostoc; species Nostoc sp. LEGE 12454. The sequence continues at coordinate 277,357 of NZ_JBWQXL010000007.1, read as the reverse complement.
TGTAGCACCGCGAACATCCATCACGGCAGGAATTCCATACTCACGAGCAACGATCGCACCGTGAGAAAGTCTTCCTCCAGCTTCGGCAATTAATCCTCCAGCCCTTAATAATAATGGTGCCCAGCCGGAATCTGTATAAGGTACTACCAGAATCGTATCTCGATCGACTTCTGGAATGTCTTGTAAATTTCGCAACACTTTCACTCTACCTTCGGCTTGCCCATGACTGGCTCCAATACCTTGTAAAATTTGGTCAGAGTAGAGTTCGGAGGGAGCTAAGGGGTGAGGAGGTGTATTGCCGTAGACTAAAACAGGTATTTGAATAATTTCGCTATCTTGCAGAAATTGCGATCGCCTAAATTCGACTAACTCATCTAACTGCTCAATTAAGCTGGAATCTTCATCTCCAATTAGACGCCGCACTTCATCAAAGTTGAGAAAAAAGATATCGCCTGTTTTCTTGAGTAAACCAGACTTTAACCAAATCTTCTCTAAAGCCACAAAACTCCAACGCAATTCAGCCAAAAGTCGGGAATAAACTTCGGTGACTCGTCCTTTGATATCCACGCGCCGTTGCACAAAAGAGCGTTTGCGTCTACCAGCAAAGATACTATTAATCGCATCTTTAGCACCTGCTTGTGGTTCGTTCCCCTGCATTAGCTGTACAAACATCTGCTGAATCATCTGGGGGTTTTCCCGCCAAGTGGGAACGGAGATATCGGTTCCTACTTCACTTAAGTAGCCGTAATCTTGCAGCAATTCGTTAAATGCTTGGAGGATCTTCTCTCCTTCGGGGGTTTGCTTTAATTGTTCAAATACTTGCTGTGGCTCAAACTCAACCAATACCTGCTTGGCATCTGTAGCGATCGCACTGAGCGATCGCAATGCCGCTACCTCTGGGGTGACGCTATGATCGATTTGCTTATCCTTTACCCGAAAAATCGCCTGTCTTAGGGCAGCACTTAAAGGAGCTAAAATGCTGTAATACGTTCCATGACGCAGTAACTCCAGAATAAAATCAATTCTTGCCAACAGCTTCGGTGGTTCCAAGCTATCTACATCTTCCTGCGTCAACTGCGACAACCCAGGAATGAACCGTTTGTGATAATCTTCCTTGAAGTCCTTTTCTAAACTGAATTCTCGCTTCAGCAACTTCCCTAGTCCTGGCAAATTTTCCCAAGTTGACTGCAAGGAGGGCTTACTTAATTTAGCTCCTCTGGTTAAAAATTCCAGACTTTCCGGCGGCAATCCCATACGGAGAAAAATATCTCCTAAGAGGGAAGCATTAAAGTAAGCTCTTGAATAATGCAGAGTTGCTGTTTTCGTGAAATCTAACCCCAAGGCGCGATCGCCTAAAACTAAAGTAAAAAATTCTCCCCAAACTCCACAAGTTAAGGGACGATTAATTGACCATGTTAAGGGGTGAATTACTCCGGGAATCACTTCAGCAGCGATTTTGCGCGTCCAGATAGGCAACAGAGTAACGATCGGTCGAGATTGCAACACCCAAAGCGTTTGACCATCATAACTCCACTCGATATCTTGAGGAGTGCCATGATAACGTTTTTCGAGTCGGTAAGCTAAGTATGCAACTTGCTTAATTAATGATTGTGGGACTCGTCCTTGACCCTCTAATTGTACAGAGTAAGAATTTTCTGTTTCAACGACAAAAGCGCGATATTGTTCTGGTGTGACTCTTCCCGAAACGACTTGCGTCGGGCTACCTGGAAGGGCTTCAATCACGATCGCATCGCCTTGCTGGGTAATGGGATCGCGACTGAAAGCAACGCCAGAATACACACTCTGGACTTGTTGCTGAATCAACACAGCCATTGCTGTATCATTTAAGCCGCGATCGCGCCGATATTGGATAGCAGATGGATGATTGTAGGAAGCTTGAACTTGAGCGATCGCTGACTGTAATGCCTCTGGACTAGTAACATTTAGAATTGTTTCATACTGTCCAGCAGCAGAAGCGTGTTCTGAGTCTTCTCCAATAGCGGAGGAACGCACCACCAAGGGAGATAATTCTGATGGTTGGAGAAATTCTGTTAACCCTTCTGGATCGTCGATAGGTGCTAGTACCCATCCCTTCGGCACTGGATAGCCCCAGCGTTTAATTTGAGATAATGTTGCCGCCTTTTCTCCGACTATGGCAGCATTCAACTCTTCATCTAGAGAAACCATTGTGCGCTCGCCGCGTAAAAATTCCAACATCGCTTGCGATTCTGTTTGTGCCTCTTGGGCTGGCAGTTTCATATCATCAGGAATTTTGGTGTAAATCCAGCCCATTAAACTAGCTAAGGCCACAGCAGCAAGTATTCTGGGAATATCGCTAAAGTGCAGAAGTGCCACAAACAAAGGAAAAAGCAGCAAAACCACAAATTTGACTATCTTTCTTGATTGCAGAATTGTAAAAGCTATACCTGCAAAGAAAGATACAAATATCGCAACCAGTGGATCGTGTACGACAAATCCCCAGACAACATTTGTCGTACCTGCTCCTCTGCCTATCCAGTATCTACCGATTACCAGAGCGATTAGGGCAACCAATTCCCAAGACGATCCATCTGCGAAGAAAATGCGGCTGAGTAAGACTGCCGCAACTCCTTTAAAAGCTTCTGACAAGACTGCCAAAATTCCGACAATTTTACCGCCATGATAAAAGGCAGCTGATACACTAATGTTTCCTGTACCAACTTGTGATAACTGCTTCCGTTTGAGGGCGTAAGTTATCCATGCAATCAGGGGTAATCCGCCCAAAAGGGGGCAGATAATTAAAATAACGAAAATACCCCAAGGTTCAAACATTCTGGATTTTGGATTTTAGATTTAAATTTTCCATCTAAAACCTCAAATCTAAAATTTTGCTGAAATTTTTGATGGTTATTAGGGGAGTTTTATTTATTAGTTGCTAAATGGACACCTGGCTAAAACGGAAACCGTTTAAGACAAGTGTCCTTCTAGACTACTAATGGTTTTAGTTTAGCGCATAGGCAGCTTGCAGCGCCCAGATTACGAGAGCAGCGATCGATCCCAGAAGCAACACGGTAGAGATAGTGACTACTTTTGGGGAATCTGCCCCCTTAAATTTCATAATTCCGCGATTTAAGTCGGACACAGCTTTGTAATCCTCTGTTGTTGGAGCATGAAATATTTGTCCGTTTTGATTGTAGTCCTTCTATTTGCGGATGACGTTAAATTCACTTTAAAAATTTAGAAGTGAGTAGTGGGAGGAAGCAGGGGAGCAGGGGAGCAGAGGAGCAGGGGAGAACTTGCAGTAAGTTTTTCCCCTCTGCCCCTCCGCCCCTCTGCCCCTCTGCCTCTTATGCCCAATCCCCAATCCCCCAGTATCATTGAAAAGCAACTCAGTATAAGAGGGTGTGAGTAGGTGAGAATAGCACTGAGCGTAATTTTGGCGGTGGTTGTGGGATTGTTTTTGGCGATCGAGATTGGACTGCGATCGCTCTTTGGTTTTGGTAATCCCCTGATTTATATTGGCGATGAGCAGATTGGTTATTTGTTGGCTCCTAACCAACGTACCCGTCGTTTTGGGAATCGCATTGAAATTAATGAATATTCTATGCGAGGTAGTCCGATAAAAAAGATACCTGCACCTTCTGGACTGCGAATTCTCCTCTTAGGTGATTCTATTGCTAATGGTGGCTGGTGGACAGATCAAACTAATACAATATCTAGTTTGATGATGCGTTCTCTAGCATCATCCACTAACAGTAATTACCAGGAAGTAGAAGTGCTAAATGCTTCAGCTAACTCTTGGGGGCCAAGAAATGAATTAGCTTATTTAGAGAAGTTTGGCAACTTTAACGCGCAAGCAGTGGTGTTATTAATTAATACCGATGATTTGTTTGCAACTCCTCCCACTTCTTTACCAGTCGGACGCGATCGCAATTATCCAGATCGTAAACCTCCTCTGGCATTAGTGGAAGTGTGGCAGCGTTATATCGTCAAGCAAAAGCCAATACCAGAACTGCAAGCCGTGCAAAATGAATCAGGCGATCGCGTGGGGATTAATCTGGAGGCGATCGCTAAAATTCAAGCCTTGACTTGCCAATCTAACAGCAAATTTCTGCTTGTGATGACTCCTTTACTACGAGAAATTGGTGAACCAGGCCCCCGCGATTACGAAATAAAAGCACGTCAGCGCTTGAGCGATTTTACCAAAGCACAGCAAATTAGCTATATAGACTTTTTACCGAATTTCAATTCAACTACCAAGCCGCAAAGTTTGTTTCACGACCACATTCACCTCAACTTGCAAGGTAATAAATTTGTCAGTGAAGTTATGGAGCGATCGCTTTTGGAAATACTGGGGGAGGCATCACTTCGTCACTAATATTCGTGTTTTAGCTAGATTTCTGAGTATCTCTAACCAAATTATTTAACTCTTGCTGCATTTGACTTTGGACTATTTCATAACAAGCATTCACATAGTTACGATCTCTAGCTGCATCTCGACCATATCTTTCAAAAGTAATTGGATGACAGACACGAGTGTGAATCTGCACAGGTAGAGGAATATTTGGCAGAGGGCCAATAGACAAGCCCCAAGGCAAACCTAAGTAAATTGGGAAAACTCCAGGGTCTATTTGATATAACCACGGCAATCCCCATTGATGCAATTGTTTGACGAAATCATAGCAATCACATAAGACTATCAAGCTATCATGAGCGCCTACCGAGATTACAGGAATAATCGGAACTTCTTGTTTTAAAGCTAGCTTGACAAAGCCCTGATGATCGGCAAAATGAATTTTATGGCGTTGGCTATGAGGACGAAACATATCATATTGTCCTCCAGGATATACCAGAACACTAGCACCTCGATCGAAAGCCGCGCTAGCCATTTTGGGATGTGCAATAATTGCTCCGAATTTCTGGGCTAATCCTGCTATTTCTGGACTCACTTTCCAAGCAGAAGGGTGCATTAGACCATACACCAAACGCTCGGTTCCAAATCTAGAAAACCAATCGTACATCATCATTATTAAATCTGGAGAAGCCATGCCCCCATTGTGAGAGCCAACCAGTAGTACTTTTCCTGTTGTTGGTATATGATGCCATCCATCAGTTTTTACTTGAAAGTAATAACGGTAAAACCATTCCCATACAGGCATCAGTAATTCAATAAATTGAGCATCTCGCTGTGTTAATGACTGATGAATCTTTTTTGATAATTCTGATGTTAAGCAATTGTCAGCGCTGACAGAAATATTCTCTACCTGTTTTGGAAATTCCATAATTAGTTGCCCATCTTCCATCACTCTTGCAAGTATCTCTGCAACTGCTCTAAATTTCAATGCACCAAAATTGTCTTTACTTTCTAAACAAGAACGATACAAGCCTTGGTGGTTTATTTTGATCTTTTTCATGCCACCACTCTTTGAAGTCCTCAAGCAGAAAGCCATGAACTTTCGCTGTGTTAAAAAAATCTGATAAATGATGCACAAATGCCGGAATTTCAAAATTCTCTTGCTGTCTTTGAAAATTAGCTTTTGTTCCTTGATATTGCTTGAATGGATGAAGCTCACAGATGAAAAAGTATCCTCCTTTGACTAAGACACGAGATGCTTCTGAAAATATCAAACTGAGGTCTTCGATGTGTTCTAAAACCAGATTACAAGTGACTAAATCGGCAGACTCATTATGACAAGTCCATTGCTTGGTAATGTCTTCTGTAATAAACGTCACATTAGCAGACCTCACTTTCTCTTTTGCCTTTTCGATCATCTGTGCTGAAAAATCGATCGCACAAACTTTCAGAGCAATTTGTGAAAGCAAAAGTGTATTTTTACCAGTGCCACAGCCAATTTCCACGACTGATTTACACTTCAAACCCATCAAGGTTTCTCTGGTGACGGTTTGATCCAGATCGCGCGTCAGATTTTCGTCAGCATCGTATGTGGCTGACCAATTATCGTATGCTGCTTGAATACTCATATAGCTTCATTTTGCCGAGCAAAAGGTATTATACCTATTCATCATTCCTATTTCACCGTGCGATCGCACAGTGCGATCGCACAGTCCGATCGTGAGTGCTGCCGCCAGTGCCGCTATTGTCCGAACGTGGTTCCAGAACGTCCAGTTGGTAAGATATCTAGCCCATAGGTTCGCGCCTTCAGTGCTATCCGGTTTGGCGATCGCTAATGCATCATTGAGCGGCACATTAAACGCGATCGTCACTAGAACCGTACCAATGAGATACAGGAGGCTACCGATAAGCAAATAGGCAGCACCAGGTTGATGCCACTTTAATACCGAGGAAACCGCTAGAAAAATGCAAGCCACAGCCGTTCCGAAGAGTGCCAACATGAACAACGGATTGATCGCGGTGATATTGATGGATTGCATGGCGATAATGCCCTCCTTTGGCTGGAGTCGTGCAAGGGCATTCATCACGAAAGTCGAGAAGGCAAAGAAGACGCCAGCCACCAATCCGCAGCCTAGTGCTGTGAACAGCGTCAAAGGAAAGCGTAAATTCTCAACTACCATAAAGCCTCCTGTTTATTACTGCCCGACGCCTTATTCGCAGATGGTCTTATATCATGTTTTTAATTAGTTAATTAAACCCGATGAATCCCAAAGACTTTGCTGGCAGGTGTGCAATGACTGTGGGAATCATAACTAATTATTTGGACATAATGTTATTTTATTTGCTGTTGCTCCCACAGCCACTCTTGTTACTCCGTTGCGAGGCAAGTAGTTTGTTTGGGGAGCGATCGCACTGCCTTGACAGACTACACATTGCTTGTAAATCTGCTGGACAACTAGTGAGATAATTACTGCAAAACAAATATCTTAGCTGTATAGCTTGGCAAGTCAGTCACGAAACCATCCTCTCTAGATTTCACTTCTTGATTACTAACCCAATCTCGCCAATACTCAGCAGTTGGGAAGTCTGAAATTTTATATTGATTTAGATTTTGGTCGGAGAAATTTACCACGACGACGACATGAGAATTCTGCTCATCCCAACGGGTGTAAGCCAGCACTTTCTCAGTTGCATTTTCGTAGAAAAATTTAATATTGTCACTTTGCAAAGCTGGATTTTGCTGGCGTAGAGCAATCAGCTTTTGATAATACTCAAATAAATCATGATTCTGGTCGCTTGCCAACAAAGACCAATTAATCTTGCGCGGCTTAGTCACATCTTCGCTTTTTTGCTGATACTCGCCAAACTCTTCTCCCATCCACAGCATTGGTATACCCATCGCTGTCATTAACACAGCAGCTGCTAATTTGGCTCGTTCAAATGCGGCTGCGTCAAAGATGCCGCAATTGCCTAATTCTCGTAATACACGTTCGCGATCGTGGGTTGCCAAATAATTAATTACATTGGTTGCGATCGCATAACCCTGCTGCTTGGGATCTAAAATCTGCTTGAGTTGTTCTAATTCAAATGATTTCCCACAAATATACGGAATTATAAAGTAGCGAAAACTCTCATGCCAACAAGCATCTAATGGCCCATCTGGCTTGACGACAGTTTTTGTATCGGGAATGTGTTCAGCAATGTTGTAAAACTGTTTGGGTGCAGCATGGTTTTTCGCTTCCTCAGTCAGCCAGTTGAGAAATTCAAAGTTAGCCAATTGCCGCACTGCATCAAAGCGAATTCCATCAATGTGATACTGTTGAATCCAAAACTTTACCACATCGCCGATGTATTCCCATGCAGGCTTAATATTTAAGTTTTCATCGTAATTATCATAGTTAAACTCTGGCCCCCAGTAGTTATCTGGGTCTTCAGGATAATGTTTGTGTTCGTAGTACCAGTAATTTCGGTCAATTAGTATTAATGGGCATTCTTCATCTGTATGGTTATAAATTCCATCCATAAAGACGCGGATGCCTCTACCATGACACTCGTCAATCAACCGCTTCAAATCTTCTGTTGAACCGTAACTAGATTCTGTAGCAAAGAAGTGGCGAACTTTATAGCCCCAGTTATAATCACCAGGGTACTCATTAACTGGCATTAATTCAATTGCATTAATTCCCAATTCGCAAAGATAATCTAACTTAGCGATTATCCCTAAATATTTGCCTCGCTCGTTAAAATCAACTTCATCACCAGTAAAATCGGCAACGTGTATTTCATATATTACTAATTTCCGGTTATCAGGCAACGGCATTTCATCGTTTTTCCAAATGTAAGTATCAACAATGCGTTGTCCATCTTGAATGCGTACTATGCCGTATTTTTCTGTTACATTAACATCTATCGCTTTAGGATCGATAATATCTATCCATTCATCAGGTGCAAAATTTGAACTTTTGGTTTGAATGCGAAATTTATATTGATAAACGCCGTCTTCCAGTTTGATTTTCGTGCGAAAATAACCATCTTCACCTTTTGACATTGGAATTTCTTTCCAATCTGAAAAAGACCCAATTAAAGCTGCTCCTTTGTTGCGAGGAGCAAATAATGTAAATTCAGTTAAATTTGCCATTTTCACAGTTTTCTAGTTTCTTCTGGGTACAGTCACTAAAATTATTGTGTAATCCAAAAGGATTTGCAGCTTCTTTCGTAAGTATTATCAATATTTTCCTAATGTGCTAGACTTCAACAAAATATTGCGATCGTTATGATTGTCGAAGTGCAATGACCATCTAAATCATAACTAATTATACGGACATGATATGATAGTTTTGCTCAATTGTCTCTGGGGTTTGTTTCTCAAATTTCATTCCATACCTTCTGGGATTAAATGTCTATTTAAAGATAGTAAACGCAGTGACTTTTCCTGGCATCACATTACTCTTTTTACTGGCTGATTTTAAAATACCTATCCTTTAAAGGTGGGTAGTAGGGAGCAGGGGAGGAGGGCGGGAGGGCGGCAGGGGAGCAGGAGAGGATAATTAATGACAAATGACTATTTACCAATATCTTCATTCCAAAGTTCGGGGTTAGTTTCAATAAACTCACTCATCATTTGTTCGCAATCGTCAAGATTCAGATCGATTACTTCCACACCGTGAGATACCATAAATTCTTTAGCACCAGGAAAAGTTCTGGATTCTCCGACGATGACTTTTTTTATCCCAAATTGCACCACTGCCCCAGCGCACAGATAACACGGCATTAAAGTTGAATAGAGTGTAGTACCCCTGTAGCTGCCAACTCTCCCAGCATTGCGGAGACAATCGATTTCGGCGTGGGTAACAGGATCGGCGTCTTGTACGCGTTTATTGTGTCCTCTGCCGAGAATTTTGCCATCCTTGACGAGAACCGAACCAATGGGAATTCCCCCTTCTTGTCTGCCTTGTTTTGCTTCTTGAATTGCGGCTTCCATAAACTCATCCATATTAATTCTCCTTTTATGACAAAACAACTTGTATTAATGGATCACGATGGCGGTGTAGATGATTATCTGGCAACTATGCTGCTGTTGACGATGGATCGTATTGAACTCCTTGGTGTTGTCGTCACTCCAGCAGATTGCTACGTTCAACCGGCTGTTAGCGCCACACGTAAAATTATAGATTTGATGGGATTTTCTCATATCTCGGTAGCAGAAAGCACTGTGCGCGGTATCAATCCATTTCCTACTCTCTATCGCCGTGATTCGTTTATCGTTGACCATCTCCCCATTCTCAATCAAAGCGAAACCATCACTACGCCTCTGGTTGCTGAAACAGGTCAAGATTTCATGATACAGGTGTTACGCGACGCATCAAGTCCCGTAACATTGATGGTAACTGGCCCTTTGACGACGGTAGCCGCAGCTTTAGACAAAGCACCAGACATTGAAGCCAAGATTCACAAGATTGTGTGGATGGGGGGTGCGCTAAATGTTGGTGGTAATGTGGAAAAAAGTCTGGAAGCAGGACAAGATGGTTCTGCCGAATGGAATGTTTATTGGGACGCAATTTCAGCAGCGCAGGTATGGCAAACCCAAATTGAAATTATTATGTGTCCTTTGGATTTAACAAACAATGTCCCAGTCACATCGGAGTTAGTATACAAAATGGGACGACAACGCCACTATCCCATCTCTGATTTAGCTGGACAATGTTATGCACTAGTTATCCCCCAAGATTATTATTTCTGGGATGTGTTGGCAACGGCTTATTTGGGACATCCAGAATTCTATCAATTGCGCGAATGGGAAACAGAAATTATTACTACTGGTCTTAGTCAGGGGCGGACTAAAGTAGTTTCTGGTGGGCGTAAAATTTATGCGATGGATAAGGTAGATAAAGAAGCTTTTTACGCTTACATCTTGCAGCAATGGGCAAGATGAAAAACTAAAAATTATAAATTAAACTTCAAAGTTAGCTGTGTTGAGAAATTACGACTATAGTTGTTTGCATTACCTTTTCTTAACTCTGCTTTCCTTCATGATTAAAAACTGCTATGGAATATGAACAAATTAAGTATGAATTAAAAAACTCTCCCACCCTGAAGCTTTTACGAACCCATAACGATAACAACACTGCTCTAATTCTGAGTTTTTTTTACAACCAGTTTAAGGTAACTCAGCGCATTTCTATTACTCAAGAAGTGTTAGAAAGTAAACTGGGGGACTATCTGGAGTTTCTGCAAGAAATTGATCCAAATTTTGCTCATCAATCGCCTAAAAAGTATCTCAGCCAATGGTGTGATGAACAGCTTTTGAGAAAAACGTTTAACAGCAGTGACGATCCAGTATTTACACTAACTCCGGCTGCTGAGAAAGCGATCGCGTGGTTAGAAGACCTGAAGCGGCGAGAAGAGTTTGTGGGAACTGAATCTCGCTTCTTGCAGATTTTCTCACTATTAAAGGAAATTCGCGATCGCAGTACAACGGATATCGAGACACGAATTACTCAACTGGAACAGGATCGCGATCGCATTCAACAAGAGATTGACCAGATTCGTCAGACAGGAGTGGTTGATCCCTACAATCCGACACAACTGCAAGAACGTTTTCTTCTGGCAAACCAAGTCACCAGCCAGTTAATTGCAGATTTTAGTGCAGTTGAGCAAAAATTTCGCAGTTTAACTCGTACCGTACAAGAAGCTCAACTTCAGCAAGATACTCGCAAAGGAACAGTAATCAGTCGAGTGCTGGACGCAGATCAGGAATTGAAAGATTCTGAGCAAGGGCGCAGTTTCTATGCATTCTGGAATTTCCTGATGTCAGACAGTAACCAAAAGGAGCTAAAATCTCTGATTCAAAAGATTTATACCCTAGAAGAATTGCAGCCATTAACTCAGGAGTATGGGCTACTGCGTCGGATTAAGCGCATTTTGATTGATAGAGGAGAATACATCGTGCAATCCAATCACCGACTGGCAGAAAAACTACGTCAGATGTTGGATGAACACAATCTCATGGAAAATCGACGTGTGGCTGAACTGATTACCGAAGTGCAACGCCTTGCTTTACAAGTTGCAACTCTTGCGCCAGCAGAGCCAGATTTTTGGATATTAGAAGGCGAACCAACCGTAAATCTGTTGATGGCACGTCCTTTGCATCCACTGGAGGAGTCAGAAATGCCGACATTCTCAATGGATTTCAGTGATTTACCAGAAGTCATGCTGGATGAGGAAATTACTGCACTTTATCAGCAGTTTTTTGTGGATGAGGAGACGTTGGTGCAACGCATTGAACGAACACTCGAACAGCGAACAGAAATATTGCTGACAGAACTACTCCAACTCTATCCAGTTACGCAGGGATTACCAGAGATTGTTGCGTATCTGGCGATCGCCACTCAATCCGATCGCCATTTAATTAATACCAGTATAATTGAAGCGATCGTGATTACCAGCCTGGAGCCAGAAAAGCAGATCCAGCTGACCTTACCACAAGTTATCTTTCACCGTTAACTGCCCAAACAATGCAACCTCAACCGCCTCTACCCTATGCACACGTCATTCTCAAACTTTTGCGGGGAGCTATTTACAGTGATGATTCACATTGGGAGCAATTGCAAAGTTATTTAACTCCAGTTAAAGAATATTTTGGCAAGATTGGTCTGCAAGTCCGACATTACGAAACTGAAGGATTTGCCTACCTGGAACAACCCGATCCTGACCCGGAAGACCAAACTGAAGCCCTTCCCCGGCTAACCGCCCGCCATAAGTTGAGCTTTAAAATCACCGTTTTATGCGTATTGCTGCGTGAACAACTGCGACAGTTCGATGCCAGCGACGCTACAGGGCGATTGGTTCTTAGTATAGAAAAAATCCGAGATTTGTTACAACCCTACCTACCTGAAGGGAATAATGAGGAAAGATTTCGGCGCGAGGTGGATGGACTGGTGAAGCAGGCGATGGAATTAGGATTTCTAAAAAGCCTGTCTGTACAAGATGAAAATTACGAAGTGCGTCCCATCCTCAAAGCCAAAGTTGATGCTGATACCCTCGAACTCCTGAAACAAAAGTTAGCGGCTTATGCAACTCGTCCTGCCGATTGAACAAATGGATGATTTCAATGACAAAGCGCTGGCAGGTTTTTGCCTCCAACGCTTTGAAGTGCTGAATTGGGGAACCTTTGACCAACGCCCTTGGGTACTGGATTTGCAGGGAAATATTGCCTTGCTGACTGGAGCAAACGGCTCAGGAAAATCCACGCTGGTGGATGGATTGCTGACATTACTTGTTGCAAATCAACGCCGGAATTATAACCAAGCTTCCAGTATGACTGGCAAAAAAGAGCGGCATGAGAAAAGCTATGTTCAGGGGGCTTACAGTCACACTCGTGATGAAGAATTCCATCGTTCAAAATCCAAAGTACTGCGAGACAAAGGAAAACCTTCGGTGTTACTTGCCTATTTTAGCGATCGCTTGAGCAAACAAGATGTGACGCTGGCACAAGTGCTATGGATGGAAGATGGCTCAGTGAAAAAGTTCTTTGTTGTTGCAGATGCCGAGTTAACAATCGCCTCCCATTTCACCCAATTTACTCGGATTGCAGACTTAAAGAAACAACTCAAAGCGCTGGGCGCAGAAACGTTTGATAAATTTGTGGACTATAGTCAGCAGTTTCGCAAACGCTTTGGTTTGGAATCTGAAAAAGCATTAGATTTGTTCAATCAAACAGTCAGTATCAAAGAGATTGGTGGATTGAATGATTTTGTTCGCAATCACATGTTAGAGAAAGCGGATGTGCTAACAAAAATCCGTGAGTTGCAAGAAAGTTATGAGAACTTAACTATTTCCCATACTGCAATTCAGAATGCACGAAAACAGTTAGAGGCACTTTTGCCACTGACAGCAGAAGCAGAAAAATATACAAAACTGAAAAAAGAAGTTGCAAAGTTTCAAGAATATAAAGACGTTGCCCCTGCCTTCTTTGCTCGTAAGAAGCTTGATTTGTTAACTCAAGAACTGCAAAAAATTGAACAAGATTTGACTCAGTTGCGACATCAACGAGTCGAAAGCGATCGTCGCTTATCAGAACTGCGCGATCAAGAGAAACAGTTATACTCCGCCATTGATAAAGATAGTGATGGGCAACGCTTACAGGAACTTACGCGGGAAATCAAGCAATGCCAGGATGAGGTGAACCGCAAACGCACTCAGGCACAGAATTACGATCGCTCCGCCCAACACCTGAACCTTACTCAGTACACTGATAGCACCACTTTCTTCGCTAATAGAACTCAAGGAGAGGAACTTAAGCGCGAAATTGATACAGCTTTACAAAAATTAGAAGCACAACGAGATCAACAAATTTTGCTTCGCAGTGATTTGCAAAAACAGCAGGCTAAACTCAACGATGAGCTAGAATCGCTTCGCAGTCGCAAGAGTCAGATTCCTAAAAGGAGTCTAGATATCCGCGATCGCCTTGCCCGTGACTTAAACTTAGATGATACCGATCTGCCATTTGTCGGAGAACTCTTGCAAATCCGCAAAGAAGCACAGGAATGGGAAGGTGCGATCGAGCGACTTCTCCATAGCTTTGGTTTATCTGTTCTTGTTCCTGAAGCACACTATCAAGCAGTCAATGCCTATGTGCATCAGACCGATTTGAAGGGACGTTTAGTTTACTATCGCGTTACTGCTTCAACTCCCAATCCAACACAACGCGACCTCAAACACCATCACGTTCCCTACAAGTTAGAAATCAAGCAAGATAATGGCAGATTCTCCCATGGGTTACGCGATGAGTTAGTGCGCCAGTTCAATTATGTTTGTTGCGATGAAAAACAGTTCCAGCATGAAATACGCGCCATTACTCGCACTGGGCTGATTAAACATGGCAAAGAACGCCACGAGAAAGATGACCGATCTCGGATTAGCGATCGCAGCCAGTACATTCTGGGTTGGAATAATGCCAGCAAAATCAACGCGCTAGAAATTGACTTAATTCAGTTTAATAAACAACTTACTCAGATTGAGAAAGAAATTCAATCGCTAGATAGTCAGCTTAAAAAGCGCCGTCAGCAAACATCCTCGCTAGAAAATTTCATGAGATTTACCGACTTCAGCGAAATTGATTGGCGATCGGTTGAACTTGATTGCCAGAACCTACAAAAACAAAAGCAGCAGCTAGAAGCCAGTTCTGACTATCTTAAGCAATTAGAAGCGCAACTTGAGTCAACCCAGGAAGAAATAGCCCAAGTCGAACAACGACGTACAGCTTTGATTGGAGAAATTCGGACTCTTGAAGATCGACACCGCCAAGGCCAAACTGAGCAAAAGGATTGTCAAATTAAACTTCAATCTGTTGCTGCTTCAGACATTGATGAATTTGCGACGCGTATGGCAGTAAAACTTAGACAGTACACTATGACACTAGAAGCGATCGCTCAAGATGAGTTAGACTTGCGAGAATATCTTGAGCAACAACTTCGCCAAAGAGAGCAACAACAGAATGACTCGCGTAGCGCTTTGCAGATGCGAATGCTCAACTTCAAGAATGCTTTTCCTGAAATAACAGTAGAACTTGCAACAACGCTTGATTTTTTAGACGAATATCTGAAGCTAAAAAATCAAATTGAGCATGATGATTTACCTCGTCACGAAGAACGGTTTAAGCGTTTGATGACTAGCAAAGTTGTCGAAGCAATTGTAGGATTTAAGGGGCAATTGGATAAAAAAGAAGAAGAAATACAGGAAAATATTGATGATTTAAATAAATCTTTACTACAAGTTGATTATACAAAAGATACCTACATTGAGTTGTGTTATGAACCAAGCCATAATCAGGAAATTAAAGATTTTAAGGAAGATTTAAAAATTTGCTTGGGTGATTATATTCAGCAAAGTCCTGAAGACAACGAGCAACGTTTTCACAATATTCAAACTCGCCTCATTGAAAGGTTCAAATCACAGGATCAGCGTTGGACAAACTTAGTAACAGATGTCCGAAATTGGCTGGATTTTTCAGTGAGTGAACGCTATCGTTCAGACAATATCGAAAAAGAACATCATACCGACTCATCTGGTAAATCTGGTGGGCAGAAAGTTAAATTAGCATACACTATTTTGGCATCATCCATCGCTTATCAGTTTGGTTTAAATCAAGACGCTGCAAAAAATAAATCCTTCCGGTTTGTCGTCATTGACGAAGCATTTAGTAAATCAGATGATAAAAATGCTCGGTATGCGATGGAATTATTTAAGAACTTAAACTTACAGTTATTAGTAGTTACTCCTCTGGATAAAATTCATGTAGTTGAACCCTATATATCTAGTTTCCATTTCATACATAATAACTCCGAAGGTAGCTATTCTGGTATTGTTTCGGGAACTGGTATAGAAGAAGTTAGAGAAAAGGTAAAAGGATCATTGAGAACCTGAAATATTTATGATTACTCCTTCTGAAATCCTGCAAAAAGCTCAACGACTTTATCCCTCCTTTCTCAGTTCTGTTATTAGAGGGGAGAAATTTTTTCCCATCGATAATTTCCCAATTGGTTCTCGCCCTAAAGATTATCTCGCTTCAGGAAAAGCTGTTACTGTGTTAATCAGCAAGTCCAAACAGAGTTTAGGTTATGGCTACACACTTGAACTGAAGACTAGTAAGACTCATAAGTTTGGACAGCAGTCTTTGCCTGAACGCATTAGTATAGACACAGAACAGGACTACTTAAAACTGCTAAAAAAAGAGAAAGAATTCTTAAAATTCAAGGTAGATATAGAATTAATTCGCTCAGAAGTTCCTGAACTGAATTACTGGCTTGATCGCAACCCTCTAAAAGTGATTGAATATAGCGATCGCTGGAGTGATTTGCTAAAGGTTTGTCGATACTTTCAATGCAATCCAAAACCTTATCTTTATATTCGAGAATTGCCTATTCAGATTCACACTAAATTTATCGAACAGAATAAGGGTATCCTTAGCAATCTTTTAGAAGCTATCCTACCTCCTGAACTGCTTTCGTCAGTAGAAAGGGAGAAAGAATATACTTTTGAAAAGCGATTTTCTCTCAGGTATCGTGAGCCTCTCATCCGATTCATAATTTTAGATCGAGCATTAAAAGCTAAGTATGACTTTCCGCTTTCTGACATAAGTACCCCTATTTCCGAGTTTAGACAACTTAATTTCAAGGCGCATCGCTTCTTTATTGCTGAAAATTTGATGAATTTTCTAACCCTACCTGCTTTAGAAAATAGCTTTGCGCTATTTGGTAGCGGATACGCTATTCAAATATTGAAATCGGTAAACTGGCTGGCCAATTGTCCTATCTTCTACTGGGGTGACTTGGATACTGATGGATTTAAGATACTGTCTCAACTCCGCTCTTATTTTCCTCAAACTATTTCCATAATGATGGATGTAAAAACGTTTGAAACTTTCAAAGAATTTGCTGTTACTGTTACAGAATCTACTGCCGAAAATTTACTTTATCTGACTCCTGAAGAACAAGATTTATATTCCTATCTCTGTATTCACAATAAACGCTTAGAGCAAGAACGCATTAGTCAAGATTACGCCTATAAATACATACAGAGTTCGTGCGTTAGTATACCTGACTTAAGCAATGAGCAAAATACTAAAAATCTACATTGATATTAACAACTGATAAACTTTAAACCTAAAAATATAACCGCAATAGTTCCTGCCACAGAAATTTCACCTTGGGCGATTTTATCTAAAACTGATTCTACAGGAATTAATACAACTTCAATTTCTTCGGTAATATCTAGTTCTTGCTCTCCAACTTTGCTCACATTCTCTGCTAAAAATAAATGTATTTTATTGGTATCTTTACTCGGCTTATCGTATAAAGTTCCGATTTTTCTAAATTCTTGGGGAATATAACCAGTCTCTTCTCTGAGTTCTCTAATTGCAGCTACTTCGGCACTCTCTTTTGTGGGATCGAAATTACCTGCCGGTAGTTCTAAGAAAAATTCACCTACAGCGTGTCTATATTGCCGGACAAAAATAATTTCTCTATTACTAGTGATAGGTAAAATCATTGCAACGTCAGGCTTAATACTGACAAAATAATCATCTATAATTTTACCATTTGGTAATTCTATTTCATCTTGCCTCACCTGACACCAAGGATTATCTAAAACCATTTTTGATTTCAAAATCTTCCATTTTTTTAAGTTGTTCATAAATAAAAATAATGTATAAAAACTTTAGTCATTAATCAATGAATGTAAAAAAGTATAACAGATGCATCCGATAATCTAAATTTTGAACTTACACTGGCTTTTGCAATAACATAATATGTAAAAGAAGTATGCAAATAAATGTAAATTTATTTACAGTAAACAAAAGATTTCCGTTGACCATTAGTCGAGGCACGACGGCACAAACTACGAATGTGTGGGTGAAAATTTTATATGATGATATCGAAGGCTGGGGGGAAGCATCGCCATTTGGTGTAGGTAATCATCGGCAATCAACTGATGCAATCAAAGATGCCCTACAGCAAGTTGTGCCACTGTTGCAAACATTCAGCCCCTTACAACGTCAGGAAATTGAGCAAGTTTTAATACAAAACCAGGTTCCTTCTGCTGCAAGAGCAGCCTTGGATATAGCAATGCATGACTGGTTGGGTAAGCGCGTAGGTTTACCCTTGTGGCAAATTTGGGGACTCGATCGCAATCAAATAGTCCCGACTTCAGTCACAATTGGGATTAATTCGCCGGAAGCTGCCAGGGCGAGAGCGCGAGACTGGTTAAAGTTTACAGATGTCCGTCTTTTCAAGGTGAAGCTAGGTAGCCCAGATGGCATAGATGCAGATCAAAAAATGCTCTTAGCGGTGCGAGAAGAAGCACCTGAACTAGAATTTTTCGTTGATGCCAACGGCGGTTGGAGTTTAGAAGATGCGATCGCCATGTGCAATTGGCTGGCTGATTTAGGTATAAAGTATGTAGAACAGCCATTGCCACGGGGAGAAGAAAAAAGTTTAGCAAAACTCAAAGAACACTCTCCCCTGCCTATCTTTGTCGATGAAAGTTGTTTCATCAGCGCTGATATTCCCGATTTGGCAAATTACGTGGATGGCATTAATATCAAACTAATGAAATCAGGGGGGCTAACAGAGGCAATGCGAATGGTACATACAGCACGAGCATATCGGTTGCAAATAATGTTCGGTTGCTATTCTGACAGTTCGCTAGCTAATACAGCAGCATTACAGCTAGCGCCACTAGCTGATTATTTAGATTTAGACAGTCACCTAAACTTAATTGATGATCCCTTTACAGGTGCATTAGTGCAAGAGGGGAAAATTTTACCAAACGATTTACCTGGCTTGGGGGTACAACACAGTGCGTCTGCCGCTTAATCAACGAGTAGCTATTTTACTGCATGAAGGAATTATCGGGCCTAATGGCAAAACAGGGCTAGCAATTTTACGTTACAGTGAAGCCCCAATAGTTGCAGTCATCGATCGCGAGACTGCTGGTAAATCACTGCCGGAATTAACAGGTATCAAGCGATATGTGCCAATTATGGCATCTATAGCCGCCGCGCTGGAGTATCAACCTGAAGTCTTAGTTATTGGCATCGCTCCAGGAGGTGGTGCTTTACCAAGTGATTTATGGGATGAAATCAAAGATGCTCTCAAAGCTGGAATGTCGCTGATAAATGGTTTGCACACACCATTAGCAACTATTCCAGAGTTAAATGAACTGCTCAAACCAGGGCAATTAATTTGGGATGTGCGGAAAGAGCCACCTAATTTAAATGTTGGTACTGCGATCGCAAGCACCCTCCCCTGTCGGCGAGTATTGACAGTGGGAACTGACATGGCGATCGGAAAAATGTCAACTAGCCTAGAACTGCATAGAGCGTCACAACTGCGGGGTTTGCGTTCTAAATTTCTCGCTACAGGTCAAACTGGTGTGATGTTAGAAGGCGATGGTGTGGCATTAGATGCAGTGCGGGTAGACTTTGCAGCTGGTGCTGTAGAACAAATAGTTATGCGCTATGGCAAAAATTACGACATCTTACACATTGAAGGACAAGGCTCACTGTTAAACCCTGCTTCAACAGCAACCTTACCCTTAATCCGTGGTTCGCAACCAACCCAACTAGTGTTGGTACATCGAGCAGGACAAACCCATAACCGCAACAATCCCCATGTACCAATTCCGCCTTTACCAGAAGTGATTAAGCTTTATGAAACTGTCGCTAGTGCTGGTGGCGCTTTTGGATTTGCCCCTGTGGTGGGTATAGCTCTGAACACAGCTCATTTAGATCGGTCTGCGGCTCAGGAAAGCATTGCTCAAACAATAGCAGAAACTGGGCTACCTTGCACTGATGTAGTCCGCTTTGATGCCAATGTGCTTTTGGATGCGGTGATGAATAATTAGGTGCTAAAGAATGCTTTAACCCTATACTCCTGAAGGAGAAATAGTTCTGATACCAGAACAAGTGACACAACAGGACAAGGAACACAGCGATCGCTTGGCAGCAAAACTGCGAGAATTAAATATAGATCCAGATACTATTTAACTTCCACGCTGTCTTGCTTGTGCCTGTTGGCTCAAATGCTATGGATCTTCAGGAAAAACCCATTTTGGCGGTTCTGCCATTTTTTTCCGCAGACGTTCTTGTGCCAACTCCAGCATTTTGTCTAAGGGAGTCTCCTCAATAAATTTTGCGGCTGACTCTCTAAACTCGGTATTGGGGCATTTATCCCCTAAAACACACCCATTAACACAGGCTACAGCGCAGTTAATCTTTTGCTCCACAGTACATTCCTCTCTCTAAAAGTTATGAGTTATAAGTTGTGAGTCATGATTTTTATCTCTAACTCTTCACTCTTAACTCTTTACTATCAGGTATGACCTACAGGTAAATTTTACCTTGCCAGTTGGTATCTCATTAGTCTAAATACTCACTATTTAGAAACTTATGAGTTATAAGTTATGATTTTTACTCCTCACTCTTAATAAAGGGCGCTCATGTCAGAACTGTTTGCTACTACTGGAACTATAGCCGCGATCGCCACTGCTGTTGTCCCCCAACAGGGTAGTGTTGGCATTGTGCGGGTGTCCGGTTCTCAAGCAATGGCAATCGCCCAAAGTCTATTTCATGCACCAGGGCGACAAGTTTGGGAAAGTCACCGGATTCTCTACGGTTACATTCGCCATCCCCAGACGCAACAAATAGTGGATGAAGCTCTGTTGTTGATTATGAAAGCACCCCGTTCTTACACCCGTGAAGATGTTGTAGAATTCCATTGCCACGGGGGAATTATGGCAGTGCAGCAGGTGTTGCAACTGTGTTTGGAAAATGGCGCTAGACTAGCGCAACCGGGAGAATTTACTCTCCGCGCCTTTTTGAATGGACGATTAGATTTAACTCAAGCCGAAGGTATTGCTGATTTAGTGGGAGCTAAATCGCCCCAAGCGGCTCAAAGTGCCTTAGCTGGTTTACAAGGAAAATTAGCTCATCCGATTCGGCAGTTACGCGCTAACTGTTTGGATATCTTGGCAGAAATTGAAGCTCGGATTGATTTTGAGGAAGACCTTCCGCCGTTGGATGATAAAGCGATTGTATCAGCAATCGATAAAATTGCCGCAGAAATAACTAAGTTATTGGAAACCAAAGATAAAGGTGAGTTGCTGCGCACTGGTTTAAAAGTGGCAATTGTCGGGCGTCCAAATGTGGGTAAGTCGAGTTTATTGAACGCTTGGAGTCGGAGCGATCGCGCCATTGTGACTGATTTACCTGGTACAACCCGCGATGTTGTCGAATCTCAGTTAGTTGTCGGAGGAATTCCCATACAAGTGCTAGATACAGCGGGAATTCGGGAAACAACAGACCAAGTGGAAAAAATTGGCGTCGAGCGATCGCGTCGTGCTGCCAATGCAGCTGATTTAGTCTTGCTTACCATCGATGCTTCCGCAGGTTGGACAGAAGGCGATGAAGAAATTTATGAAAAAGTACAACACCGTCCGTTGATTATAGTGATTAACAAAATCGATTTAGTGGAAGAAAGCAAAAGAACAACTCTTCAATCCCAAATCCAAAATCCAAAATCTAAAATTGTCACAGCCGCAGCCCAAAATCAAGGGATTGATGCTTTAGAAACAGCAATTTTAGAGATAGTTCAATCTGGAAAAGTGCAAGCTGCTGATATGGATTTGGCTATTAATCAGAGGCAGGCAGCAGCCTTAACTCAAGCTAAAATGTCTTTGGAACAGGTGCAAGCAACAATTGTTCATCAGTTACCTCTTGATTTTTGGACAATTGACTTACGAGGTGCAATTCAAGCTTTAGGAGAAATTACTGGAGAGGAAGTAACAGAATCCGTTTTAGAGAGGATTTTTAGCAGGTTTTGTATTGGAAAATAAACTATAAAATTTTTTTTGAATTTTACTGTTGTTTTACTCAAACTACGATTGATAACTAAATGTACATCTCAATTCGTCAAGCAACCATACAAGATACGGCGATCGTTTCGGATGTGCTATTAGAAGCAGCTTTCTGGCTCCAGCAGAGTGGTAGGCCTCTGTGGCATGAGAGTGAGGTTTCGCGAGAAAGTATCTCTAAAGATGTTGCTAACGGCTTGTTTTTTATTGCTGAGTGGGCAGGTGAACCAGCTGGTACAATCAAGTTTCAACTAGAAGATTTACTTTTCTGGCCCGACATTTCTCAGGAAGAGTCAGCATTTGTACATCGTCTTGCAGTTCGACGGCATTACTCTGGCGGTAAAATCTTTTCAGCACTTCTAGCTTGGGCTGTTGAACAAGCACAAACACTTGGTAGACATTATATTGCGATGCTTCACGTCCGCGCCTTAGAGCAGTATATGAACGTTTTGGTTTCCGTCATCACAGTGACAAACAAGTTGGTGCTTATTTTGTCTCTCGCTACGAATATAAAATATCTCCACAAGCTATCTTCTGATTTTTGAACCCATGCAATAGGAGTTATAAGTTATGAGTGATGAGTTATGAATTATGAATTTTTAACTCATCACTTATAACTCATAACTCATAACTCATTTTCTGTAGCGATCGCTCTTGGGATATTACCAGCAGTTGCCAGTTGTACTGTAAAGGTAGAACCTTCAGATAATTTACTTTTTACAGAAATAGATCCACCACAGCGCAGCAGCAATTGCTGTATTATCGTTAACCCTAACCCAGCACCACCATAATCTTCGGTTGCTGCTGTACGCACGCGATAAAAGCGATCGAAGATTTTGGGAATTTCGTTTTCGGCAATACCGATACCTGTGTCGCGGAATTCTAATTGGACATAATCGCCTTGATTACGGGCGCGCACCCATACTTGACCTCCATTAGGAGTAAACTTAAGACTGTTGTGCAACAGATTAATCACAATTTGCCTGAGCTTACCAGTCACGCACCAAACAGATGGGAGTTCAGTCGGTACGGTGTAGGCTAGCATAATTCCTTTTTCTTGGGCTACAGGTTGGTAGGTACTAACTACTCCAGGTACTATATCTGAGAGACGCACCAACTCCAAAGTCGTCCCGTCCAAATTCTGTTCTAGCTGCACTAGTTCCAAGAAACCAGTAATCAGGGAGTTTTGCTGATCGCACTGGGTATTTAACATCTGTAAATAACGTTGTCGTTGCGGGGGTTTAAGATTAGGGGAATTTAATAATGAAAGTGCTGTTTTCATGTGCGTCAAGGGTATACGTAGTTCCTGACAGACATTTTTCAGGTATTCATCTTTGAGTTGCTCTTTGTTGTGCAGTTCTTGATTTTGCTGCTCCAACTTATTAGTGCGTACTGTGATGATTTGACGATTAATTTCATCTTGTCGGAGGAGTTGTTTTGCCAACAGTTGATTCATGAGTGCGCCTTGGGGCACGGTTGGACAAATAAAACTAGCAGGTAAAATTGAGGATGATTCTGGTACAATTGCTTGTTGGATACTATTTAATACTTGCTGAATTACTCTCCCCTCAACAGTAGTTATAATCAGCAACGGCTGGTTTTTATTAGTATTTACCTTCCCCAATGTCTTATTTTTACGTTTTTTAAGTGGTCGATGAGCCAAAATTAAACTGCAAAACTGTGGCGATAACACCATCAGAAAGTTTTCCCGTCGCATTTGGCTATCTGGTGGTAGGTGAACGGGGACATAATGAGATGATGAAGATGAGGGAGATGAGGAGATATTTAATCTTCCCTCTCCCTTATCTTCCTCTGCTTCCCCTGCTTCCCCTTTCATACTCTCGTCAATCTGGCAAGTATAAATGAGACTAGACGCACCTACCGAGGATTGATAACGCGCTAATTCTGATTGCCAAATTTTATCTGGTGGTAGCTTCACCCATAGAGTGGCTGCAATTTGCTGCTCAATGAGTAAGTCAATTTGCGCTCTCACCAGCGATAGCAGAGTAGCAGGACTGAGGGACAATGGTTTCGGAGGCGCTTGCACTCCCATAACCAGTTGATAAACAGACAGATCCTTAGCCAGAGAAACATTCATGAGTCAAGCACAACTTGGATGAAGCAAGAAATAATTCTGTCTTCGATTTTCACCTTTATGTGTGCATTTTTTACAAAATCACCACGGAAAGAAACATTAACTATAAAAAACTCTACCCACGAGGGAGCAGGGGGGCAGGGGAGCAGGGGAGCAGGGGAGCGGGGAGAAGTTGCAGTAAGTCTTTCCCCTCCGCCCCTCTGCCCCTCTGCCTCTTCCAATGCCCAAATTAAGCTTGTACGTTAAGTCTTTGCTGTAAAGCGTCGCGGGCGTGTTCTCGGTCGTCAAAATGGATTTTTTCGGTACCGAGAATTTGGTAGTCTTCGTGACCTTTACCAGCAAGCAGCACTCCATCACCGGGTTGTGCTTGTAAAATAGCGGTACGAATTGCGATCGCCCGATCGCAAATTACTGTTGGCTGCACTGTGTCAGCTATTCCCGCCAAAATATCTTGCAAAATCCTTTCTGGATCTTCAGTTCGGGGATTATCTGATGTCACCACAGCCACATCAGCTAACTCAGCAGCGATTTTACCCATTTTTGGGCGCTTAGTGCGATCGCGATCGCCTCCACAACCAAATACACAAATCACTTTGCCAGGTATAAACGGACGCGCAGCTTTCAATAAATTTTCCAAGCTATCGGGCGTGTGGGCATAATCCACAATCACGCTAATATCTTGCTCAGTACTAATCTGTACCCGTTCCATCCGTCCAGGAACTCCGGGAAACTCAGGTATCACAGCTGCCACTAACTGCAAATCTAGCCCTAAGTGTAAAACTGCTCCGACGGCTGCGAGAAGATTTTCTAAATTATATTGTCCAACTAGGGGCGATCGAAAAGCTACATCACCTTTTGGTGTATGTAATGTCCCACTAACACCATTTGGCTGGTAACTTAAATCGCTCATCCATAAATCAGCGCTATTGTCGTTGACGCTGTAACTCCAAACTCGTTCGGAATCTAACGACGCA
The DNA here is from genome assembly GCF_056620565.1 of Nostoc sp. LEGE 12454. Classification (NCBI taxonomy): domain Bacteria; kingdom Bacillati; phylum Cyanobacteriota; class Cyanophyceae; order Nostocales; family Nostocaceae; genus Nostoc; species Nostoc sp. LEGE 12454. The sequence continues at coordinate 252,546 of NZ_JBWQXL010000007.1, read as the reverse complement.
ATTAACCGTTTCCCGTAAGAATCATCAGCATTAATTATTGCCCGTCCCTTGAGATAATTAGGACTAAATAACAACGCTTTGGCGGCAAAGTAATCTTCCATATCGCTGTGATAGTCGAGATGGTCTTGAGTAAGATTACTAAATACCGCCACCTCAAATTCACAACCCAACACTCTACCTTGGGCCAAAGCGTGAGAACTGACTTCCATCACCCCGAACTCACTACCAGCATTTACAGCCTCTGCTAGCTGCTGTTGCAGTTCTACTGCAAAGGGCGTAGTGTGGGCAGCAGTTTGCTCGAAACCTGCCCAACGAGTGTAAAGAGTTCCCATCAAAGCTGTAGCTAAATTAGCTTTGTTGAGTAGAAATTCAATTAGATGAGTTGTTGTAGTTTTACCATTTGTACCAGTCACGCCTACCAACTTGAGTTTTCGCCCTGGATAACCGTAAAAAGCACTGGCTATCTGCGCACAAGCTTGAGTGATGTTACTTGCACTAATGACCACAGCCTGATTTGTGGGAGGATTTTTTTGTGCAGCTTCGGGAGAAACGATCGCAGCTACAGCCCCCGATGCGATCGCACTTTGCCAAAATTCCCCACCATCAACCCGCGTTCCTGGCATCCCAATAAACAAATCTCCCACACGACAAGCATGAGAATTCGTCTTTAAACCCCTAACTTCCACATCTTCCATTGGATAACTAGGCAATTGCTCAACACTGTCCACCGCTGTTAGTAATTCCCGCAATTTCATTTTGTGAACCTCGTCACATTCTTGATCTTGCGCTTATTCTGCATTATTTTTTTCTAATTGGCTAAATATTTACGCAACATTTGCTCCAACTGCTGCACACTAGCACGAGGAGAAGGACGCGGCAATGGTTTCTCACTTCCCTCCGCGTCCTCTGCGCCTTGGCGGTTCGATAAATAAAGCACCGGCACCTCATACTGATACGCCGCAAACCAATCTTCACGAGTCGTAATATCCCTAACTTCCAACTCGAAACTGAGATTTTGGATTTGTTCTAGCTTTTCTTGCAAGCCTTCACATAAATGACAGCCGGGTTTACTGTATAAAATTAATTGCATTCTTGATTTGAGTTGGCGCAAGAAGTTATAAGTTTAGAATAACGTAGACGCTTCGGCTTGTCGCAGGCTACCGCAAAGGGCACGGAGAAGAAGAGTGAAAGCTCATTGATTCATGAAAGAAGTCTAATGACCAAATTCTGTGACAATGATTAACAACCAATCAGAATACTGTATTTAAGCTACTCATGAGCCAAAGTTCTCAAAACAGCCCTTTACCGGGCAAACCTGTTCAATCATATTTCCAGTGGTTATACGCCTTCTGGAAATTCTCTCGTCCTCACACAATTATTGGTACAAGTCTGAGTGTTTTGGGTTTATATTTAATTGCCATTGCTATAAATAGAGACGCGATTAATCATATCTCTACAGACACAATGAATAGCGTCTCTACCTATTCCCTACTCCCTGTCTTTGGTGCATGGATTGGTTGTCTGTGTGGCAATGTTTATATTGTGGGGCTGAATCAATTAGAAGATGTAGAAATTGACAAGATTAATAAGCCTCATTTACCCTTAGCGTCTGGTGAGTTTTCTCAGCAAACAGGGCAATTAATTGTCGCTTCTACTGGGATTTTGGCGCTGGTTGTGGCGTGGCTAACTGGCCCGTTTTTATTGGGCATGGTAGCAATTAGTTTGGCCATTGGTAGTGCTTATTCTTTACCGCCAATTCGCTTAAAACAGTTTCCTGTTTGGGCGGCGCTGTGTATTTTTTCGGTGCGCGGTACGATTGTGAACTTAGGTTTATATCTGCATTACAGTTGGGCGTTGCAACAAAGCCAAACAATTCCGCCTGTGGTATGGGTGCTAACGTTATTTATTTTGGTGTTTACCTTTGCGATCGCTATCTTTAAAGATATCCCCGATATGGAAGGCGATCGCCTCTACAATATTACTACTTTCACCATCAAACTTGGCCCTCAAGCTGTGTTCAATCTGTCTCTTTGGGTAATAACTGCCTGCTATCTGGGAATAATTCTGGTTGGGGTGCTAAACGTCGCCTCAGTTAACGCTATATTCTTGGTAGTTACTCATTTGGGACTGTTGGCTTGGCTGTGGTTGCGGAGTTTGACGGTAGACTTACAAGAGAAAAGTGCGATCGCTCAATTCTACCAATTTATCTGGAAACTCTTTTTTATGGAATATCTGATTTTTCCTATCGCCTGTCTTTTGGCTTAGACAATGCTAGAAACCTTTCCTACTAGTTCGATTATCGCTGCTGTTGTAGTTGTTCTGAGTCTGTCAATCCTTGGCTATTTCGCTTGGAAAACTTTGATAACCTCAGACTTGTTTCAAAAAGGTATCAATCTTGCCCAAGCAAAAGATTACCAAGGCGCAGAAGCAGCTTTTCGCAAAGTGATTTCCATCAACTCTACTAATGATGTAGTGCGCTTGTTTTTGGGAGATGTTTTAAACCAGCAAGGACAAGTAGAAGAAGCAACAGAATTATTTCGGGAAGTAATTCGCCGCAGTCCGAAAAATCCTGATGCTTACTTGCGTCTGGCGAATATCCTCATGCAGCAAGAGCGAGAAGAAGAAGCTAAAACTAACCTGATACAAGCTAAAGATTTATTACAAAAACAGCGCCAACCTGAAAAAGCTAAAAAAATCACTCAGCTGTTAGATAAAATGAGTGCTAAGTCAAGCGAATCTTAAGTTTAATGAGAATTGCAGAGATTAAGTTTTCCTGTTGTGTCTCCTAATTTTTTGCCATTCCCATCATTATGGTGAGAATGGTTTTTATTTGGTAACTTACTATTGTATACCATAATTATGTCCGCAAGTTCCACAAGTTTGACCGCTCTCTTCACAGCCCTTACAATTGCAATCGGATGCGCGACAAGCTCCATAACCACAATGAATTTATTTAGGCTTTAGAAGAGAAAATATTGGGAATCTTAAATGATTTATTTTTGCAAAACAGCAATGATCCTAACAGCCTTTTTGTTTTGTAAAGACATATTGTAGTCTCCTTAAGCAGTACAGAAATTAGATACACTGTATTACTAATATTTTGGTACTAGAATAGTATTTAAGCAAGTACAGAGATTTAATAGTAGATTTTATAGCTGAAACAATCAAGTGTTTATGTCAAATATAATATCAGAATTGTGGGCTAACTTTTTGACATCAGACTCATTTATTCCACATGGGCACTGCTATCTATGGCAAACGAATTTAGTTTGGTTACATATATTATCTGACGCATTCATTGCACTAGCTTATTATTCGATTCCAGCTACACTCTTCTACTTTGTCCGCAAGCGAAAAGATTTGCCCTTTGATTGGATTTTTCTACTATTTAGTGGATTTATCGTAGCTTGCGGTACCACTCATTTAATGGAGATTTGGACACTTTGGCATCCAATCTATTGGGTGTCGGGGTTTGTCAAAGCAGTAACTGCCACAATATCTGTAATTACAGCATTAGAGCTTATGCCTTTAGTTCCACAAGCATTGGCACTTCCTAGCTCTACTCAATTAGAACAGACAAATCAAGAACTTCAAACACAAATAAGCGAGCGCTTATGGGTAGAGGAGGAACTGCGAAAATACCAGAATCATCTCGAAGAAATGGTTGCTGTTCGCACCAATGAAATTACTAAGACTAACGAACAATTACAACAAGAAATTCTTGAACGTCAACGCATTTTAGAAATTCTCCGACAAAGCGAAGAACGCTACCGTTACTTGGCTGAGGCAATTCCTCAACTTGTTTGGACAACTAAACCTAACGGTGAATGCGATTTTTTTAATCAAAATTGGTGCGAATACACTGGGCTAACGTTAGAACAATCTTTGGGTTCTGGTTGGTTGGCTGCATTGCATCCAGATGACGTTCAAAGAGCTGATAAAGTCTGGTCTGATGCTGTCGAAAATAGCACTATGTATAACAACGAATATCGCTTTAAACGAGCTGCTGATGGCTCCTATCGTTGGCAGCTAGCGCGAGGTTTACCACTCAAAGATGAGCAAGGTTTTGTAGTCAAGTGGTTTGGAACCTGTACGGATATCCACGAACAAAAACAAATACTCGAAGAACGAGCGCACCTGCTGGAATTAGAACAAATAGCACGAGCGAAAGCAGAAACAGCCAATCGAATTAAAGATGAATTTTTAGCCGTCCTCTCTCACGAACTACGCACTCCACTCAACGCAATTCTCGGCTGGTCAAAGTTGTTGCAAACCCGCAGGTTAGACCAAAAAAAGACATCTGAAGCCCTAGCCACAATCGAGCGAAATGCTACCTTACAAGTTCAACTTATTGAGGACTTGCTGGATATTTCCAGAATTTTACAAGGCAAACTGACGCTGAATACTGCGAAAATTAACCTCAAGTCTACGGTATTGTCGGCACTGGAGACAATGCAGTTAGCAGCAGAAACAAAGTTGATTGAGGTGAATACAGTATTTGAACCGGGTGTGGGACAAATTATGGGCGACTCGACTCGTTTGCAGCAAGTCTTCTGGAATCTCCTTTCTAACGCAATCAAATTTACACCCAGAGGAGGAAAGGTAGAAGTGCGACTCCAGGAAACTGATGGCTATGCTCAAATAATCGTTAGCGATACGGGTAAGGGAATTAGCGCTGACTTTTTGCCATTCGTGTTTGATTACTTCCGCCAAGCAGATAGCACCTCTACGAGAAATTTTGGTGGATTAGGACTGGGATTAGCAATTGTGCGTAATATCATCGAAATGCATGGCGGCATCGTCAAAGCAGATAGCCACGGTGAGGGTCAAGGGGCAATATTTACTGTTAGCTTACCGCTTCTGCCAGATGCAAGTCCAAGGCTGACGGATGGACAAAATTACCCTGTATTCTTAGCTAGTAACTCCTTACCTCTGAATGGCATCAAGATTTTAGTTGTCGATGATGATACTGATTCACGAGATTTTGTTGCTTTTGTATTAGAGCAAGATGGGGCTTTTGTAATGGCAGTATCTTCCGCTGAAGAAGCATTACAAACTTTAGCAGAGGTCAAGCTAGATGTGTTGGTAAGCGATATTAGTATGCCCGATATGGATGGCTATATGTTAATACATGAAGTGAGAACTCGGACACCAGAACAAGGTGGGCAAATTCCAGCAATTGCCTTGACTGCCTTTGCGAGAAACGATGACCAAGAAAAAGCCCTCAAGGCTGGGTTTCAGATGCATTTATCCAAACCTCTTAACCCAGAAAAATTAATTGCAGCGATTGTTAAATTGATGGAAACAAAAGTGTCAGCAATTACTTAAAAAACGACTTTTTAGTTTTAATAAAGAACTATCTATTAGACTTTTTGCATCAATCAATGAGCTTTCAACCTAAATCCCTCTCCCAAGATTGGGAGAGGGACTTTGAAATGTCTATTCCCGCATTTCTCACAAGCTTATGAAGCGTTTGATAATGAGTAATAAGTAATGGGTAATGAGTAATAAGTAAAAGAGCAACAGGCGCAATACCAGTGCAAGAACTTGTACATTCTTACTCACTACTCATTACTCCTTACTCACTACTCATTACTCCTTACTCACTACTCATTACTCCTTACTCACTACTCATTACTCCTGCATTCGAGGTGTGGTGAGAAATCCGGGTATTGTGTACAAATAGACATTTATATGAGATTACACTTGTATCAAGTTAGCTTAATCACTTATAATTCCTGCTATAACTCCGCCAAAGCTACGCTTTTGCTCCCCGAATAGCAAGTAAGGAAGGGCTGAGATGGGGTATTTTTCTGATGGCAATTAACCGAACTTGATATTAGATGTAAACCAAGCAGGTAAGGTAAGAAAAATGCTGAAAAACAAGAATTTACTGGTAGCAGCTATTATCTGCTTGTGTTTGAGTAATGGAAATACTGCCTTTGGTCAAAATGTTGGCGTTATTTTAGCAAAAATTCAAAATACTCAGTCCGCAGTTATTCGGAACAAAAACGCAGTTGCTAACTTCGAGCAAGGAAGCAATCTCTATAAACAGGGAGATTTAAAAGGAGCGGAGGCGGCTTTTCGGAAGGCAATTGAACTAGAACCCAATTTTGCACAAGCTTATATTGCCTTGGGAAATACTCTCGACGATCGAGGGAAACCACAAGAAGCGATCGCTCAATACAATAAAGCCATTAGTCTCGATCCTCAAGACTCTAGAGCATATTTTAATCTGGGTTTGACTTTAGCAAGACTGAATCAATTAGAACCTGCGATCGCCCAATATCAGAAAGCCATTAGCCTTGAACCCAAGTATGCTGAAGCTCACTATAACTTAGGAAATGCTCTCTACGCTCAAGGCAAGCTAAAAGAAGCAGTTACCGAATATACAGCAGCTATTCGTCTAAAACCAGATTATGCGCCGACTTACACCCGTTTAGGAAATGCTCTCTACGATCGAGGTGAGCTAGCAGAAGCAGTTACCCAGTATAAAAAATCTATTAGCTTCGATCCTAAGTATGCAGACGCTTACTATTACTTAGGAAACGCCTTGTACGCTCAAGCAAAGCCAGCAGAAGCAATCGCCAACTATACCGAAGCCATTCGCCTCGCTCCGAAAAATCCAGCAGGTTATAATGCCTTGGGAAATACTCTCTACGCTCAAGGCAAACTAGAAGAAGCGATCGCACATTACAAAAAAGCCATCAGCTTCGCTCCCAACTATGCAGACGCTCATTATAATTTAGCAAGTGCTTTTTACGCTCAAGGCAAGCTCACAGAAGCAATTGCCAACTATACCGAAGCGATTCGTCTCGATCCCAAACACGCACAAGCTTACACAGGTTTAGGAAATGCGATGGACGATCGAGGTAAACCTCAAGAAGCGATCGCACATTACAAAAAAGCCATTAGCCTTGTACCTAACGATGCATTCACTTACTATAATTTGGGAATCACTTTGGGAAGACAACAACAGCCAAAAGAAGCGATCGTTAATCTCACAAAAGCCAGAGAATTATTCCAAGCTGAGAAAAACAAGGAAATGGTTGAGCAAGTCGATCGGCTAATCCAAAAAATTAATACCCAGGCGAATTGAATCAAGGGCATGGGGCATGAGGAGCAGGGGAGCAGGGGAGCAGAGGAGCAGAGGAGCAGAGGAGCAGGGGAGCAGGGGAGAATAATTAATGACAAATGACAAATGACAAATGACAAATGACAAAGGCAAAGTCTACCTCGTAGGTGCTGGGCCTGGAGATGCAGCATACCTGACAGTAAAAGCTTACAATCTCTTAGCTACTGCTCAAGTGTTAGTCTACGATGCTTTAGTAGATGCTCAATTATTGCAGTGCGTACCAGATGATTGCCTAAAGTTAGATGTTGGCAAACGCGGTGGCAAACCCAGTACAAGCCAAGCAGAGATTAACAAGTTACTGGTAAAGCACTGTCTGCAAGGAAAACAAGTTATACGGCTCAAATCAGGCGATCCGTTGATTTTTGGGCGTTGCACTTCCGAAATTGAAGCCTTGAAAGCATCCGGTTGTGATTTTGAACTAGTACCAGGAATTTCCTCAGCCCTTGCAGCACCTTTGTTGGCAGGAATTCCTTTAACAGATCCGGTGTTAAGCCGCACTTTTGCAGTGCTTACAGCTCACGAACCAGAGATTTTAGACTGGGAGGCGCTGTCACGTTTAGAGACACTGGTAATTTTGATGGGAGGGCAACATCTACGAGAGATTGTAGATCGACTGGTGCGGCATGGGCGATCGCACTTAACACCCATTGCCATCATCCGTTGGGCAGGAACTCCCGATCAACAAATTTGGACAGCGCAACTAGGCAATATTCTGGAACAAACCGCCGGATTATCCCTTTCCCCAGCAGTAATTGTGATTGGCGAAGTTGTTGGGCTACGCAAGTACTTACAACCTGAGAAAATAGATTGTCAGGTTTCTACTACAGGCAAAACTTTTAGCCCCCCTGCTATGTCAAGCAATTTCTCCCTATCTCCCCTTACTGGTAAAATGATCTTGGTGACACGTTCAGTTGGCCAATCGAGTCAATTTAGCGATCGCCTCATTGCATCAGGTGCAACAGTCATCGAAATGCCTACCTTAGAAATCGGCCCCCCCTCCAGTTGGGAAGCTTTGGATAATGCGATCGCTCATTTATCTGACTTCGATTGGTTAATTCTTACTTCTACCAATGGCATAGACTACTTTTTTGAAAGGCTAACTACCCAAGGGAAAGATAGCCGTGCCTTAGCTGGCATCAAAATTGCCGTCGTTGGTGAGAAAACAGCCCAAAGTCTCAAACAACGCTCTCTGCAAGCAGATTTTATTCCCCCCAGCTTTGTTGCCGATTCTTTAGTGGAAAATTTCCCAGATAAATTAGATGGTAAAAAGGTGTTATTTCCCAGAGTTGAAAGCGGTGGCAGAGAAGTTTTAATCAAGGAATTAACTCTCAAGGGAGCAAAGGTGATAGAAGTTGCGGCATATCAATCTTGTTGTCCTAGTAGTATTCCACCTGCGGCAAAGTTAGCTCTCCAAAACCGCAAGGTAGATGCGATCGCCTTTGCCAGTTCTAAAACTGTACAATTTTTTTGTCAACTTACTAATAGTATATTTTCCAACAACTCTGATGCTAGCCAATTATTAGAGGGAGTTTGTATTGCCTCTATCGGCCCCCAAACCTCTAAAACTTGCCATGATTTATTCGGACGTGTGGATGTAGAAGCCGAAGAATACACTTTAGATGGTTTAACCCAAGCACTGATCGCATGGGCGACAAATTCTTAGATGAGGGAGCAGGGGAGCAGAGGAGCAGGGGAGCAGGGGAGAATGACAAATGACAAAACGTATAATCGGCTTAACTGGAGGTATTGCCACAGGCAAAACTACTGTCACTAATTATTTAGCTAGCACTTATAACCTGCCGATTTTGGATGCAGATATTTATGCTAGAGAGGCAGTATCTTTAGGTTCGCCTATTTTGGGTGCGATCGCAGGGCGTTACGGCGAACAAATTTTACTACCAGATGGCAGCCTCAACCGCCAAAAGTTAGGCGAAATTATCTTTAATCGTCAAGATGAACGCAACTGGATAGACAATTTGATTCATCCTGATGTGCGCGATCGCTTTCTCAAAGCAATTGCTCAGTCTTCGTCACAAATACTGGTGTTAGTAGTGCCTCTATTATTTGAAGCTGGGATGACTGATTTGGTAACAGAAATCTGGGTAGTGCGTTGTTCTCAAGAGCAACAACTACAAAGATTGATACAACGAAACTATTTAAATACAGAACAGGCACGAGCCAGGATTAACAGCCAATTGTCCATCGAAGAAAAAGTGGCTCATGCAGATGTCGTTTTAGATAACTCTTCTACCCTAGAAATACTACTGAAGCAGATAGATGTAGCTCTAGCTACGACAAGTAGTGACTAAATTATATTGATATTAAAATATATACATATATGACATTTTCAAGACATAAAAAGCTTATTAATTAATACTAGATAGTTAAGCAAAAAACTTATATCTCACCAAATATTGTCTAACAGTTAGGTGATTTTACAGTTGAATCTGCGGTTAAGAATACTGTAAATTTAAAAAAATGGCTTTTAAATAAATTATAAGTTCTATTTTCCAAATGTTTTTAAGTGCCTTCTCTTCAATCATAATAGGTATGAACTTAAGTTTTAGTTTTTTAAATAAATTAGCTCTGGTTATTTCTCCAGTAACAGAATTAAAACAAAAGAATAAAATCCATGATTACAGACAACAAGTTTGTGGAGGCGACTACATATTTGAGCGCCTCAATGAAGGAACAATCGGGTACATGACTGGAGTAGGGAAAAGCATTAAAGCTTGCGATCGCATTATTTTACGAGAAGGTTGTGAATCTTATCAATATCAAGTTGAAGAAATTGATTATTACTCCGCTCCATCTGATATGTGGATAGCTTTACTCAAGCAAATACCGAATGACTAAATATTAAAGTTAACCAGTTGCTTCAATTCTAGAGTTCAATACAGTTCAGAATTTCGAGTATATTAGACTTCTTGCAGAAGTGGGGGAAAGGGGAAGGGTTAAAGGGAAAAGGGATGGAATTTCCCCTTTAACCTTTAACCTTTCCCCAACATCTTGGCATTTGTTACTTTTGCAAGATGTATATTGTCTTCTTGGCACAATCGCTAGCCCAACAGTAATCAAATGCGATCTAGCTGGCTGCATTATTTACACAAGTTGTATGAGCGATCGCTATTATCACAGCAGAAGTAGATCGTGTATAGAAAAAATACTTGTCGTAAACCTGAAAGTAGATTTTTTTATTTTACCTAAAAATCTAAGTAAACATACTAATACACTGTGACAAAAATTTGCTTACCTTTAACAAGGGACTTGAGTAGGGGCAATTCATGAATTGCCCCTACTTGTCTGCTTGCTTAATTGAGATGGTAGCTGGATTTGCGCCGCACTCTGTTAGGCTGTGATTGGTTTATTATTCTCAGCTTAATTTCGGTCTAATCATGATCAAAAACACTACTCTAGATCCTCTAGTAACTGATATTCGGTGTGAAGAAATTTGTCAGATTTTGGGAGAGACTTACAACCAAGAACGCTGGAACGATTGGCGCTGGCAAATGCGGCATCGGTTGACTAAGCTGGAACACTTTCAGAAGTTATTAAGGCTTAGTGCTACCGAAGAACAGGGACTTTTAATTGCACCAGAGAAGTTTGCTGTAGCCGTAACTCCATATTTTGCATCGCTACTCGATCCAGAAGATTCCCTTTGCCCGCTACGGTTACAAGTGATACCACGGCAAGAAGAACTAATAGTTAGTCCAGCAGACATGGTAGATCCATGCGGTGAGGATGGCGACACTCCAGTACCAGGACTCGTACACCGCTATCCCGACCGAGTGTTGCTGCTTGCTCTAGATAGTTGTGCTGCTTATTGTCGTTACTGCACCCGCTCTCGTTTGGTGAGCCAAGGTGAGATGTACCCAGTAACACGGCGGTTGGATGCGATCGCCGCTTACCTGGAGGAACACACCGAGATCCGTGACGTGCTAATTTCCGGTGGCGATCCTCTTTTGATGGCTGATGAACCTTTAGACAACCTGCTTAGGCGGCTGCGTGCCATTAAGCATATTGAATTTATCCGCATTGGTTCGCGCGTGCCGAGTTTTTTACCGCAACGAATTACACCAGAACTGGTTGCCTTGCTTCGTAAACATCGTGTCTGGCTATCTGTGCACTTTTGTCATGTGCAGGAACTTACCCCAGAAGTCGCACAAGCTTGCGATCGCCTCGCTGATGGCGGCATTCCTTTAGGCAGTCAAACCGTGCTGTTAAAAGGTGTGAATGATTCTGAAAAAGCCCTGAAAAATCTGTTTCACGGTCTTCTGAAGCTGCGTGTGCGACCTTATTATCTTTATCAATGCGACCCAGTTGTTGGGACTGCACATCTGCGAACGAGTGTGCAAACTGGGCTTGATTTAATTTCTAAATTACGCGGTCATACTACTGGCTACGCTGTACCAACCTATGTAATTGATGCCCCTGGTGGTGGTGGCAAAGTCCCGATTCAAGCTGAGACTCTAGTTGCTTATGAGAATGGTACAGCTACAGTGCAAAACTGGGCAGGTAAGACGTACACCTATGTAGATCCAGTGGAGTAGGGCTGATGCTATCTATATATAATATGTGAGTCGATCGCCATCATCTAAGAGAGCCAGTCGGGATGGTTGTGTTGGATGATGGCGAATCAAAAAACTAAGTAATCGCAGGAGAGTAGTTGGAATGTTGATTGTGGGTAATACCAACCTAAAAGGTCGAGGTGTCTTCGCACAGAAGCGCTTTTTCAAAGGAGAGATCGTTGAGAGAGTGCCAGTTGTTGTTATACCCGCAGACCAGCTTGAATTCCTAGATAAAACAATTTTAGGCAACTATTACTACGATTGGGAAGATAAAGCTGCGGCGATCGCTCTAGGTTTATCTTCCTTGATCAACCATTCCTACAATCCCAATACTTATTATGTGAAAAAATTCGCTGACCGAGAGTTGGATCTGATTGCCTACCGAGATATAGAAGTGGGAGAAGAAATTACTGCTAACTACAACGGTTCTCCTGATGATAAATCTCCTATATGGTTTGATGTTGTTGATGAGATATTTTCACTTAATTAAGGATTTAGTAATCGAAATTCTTTAATTAAGACACCTAATTTGTACATTAAAGCTAACAGAGAAAGCTTTCTCACTGGGAATTATCGGGCTATGGGGTTATTTATTGGTCTGTGTTATGACTTGAAGGCGGACTATCTTCAGGCTGGTTTCAGTGCCTCAGAGGTGATGGAGTTCGACGATGAAGAAACCATCATCGGGCTAGAAACTGCATTATTGCAGTTAGGTCATCAGGTTGAACGTGTCGGTAATGGTAGAGAACTTGCTCTGCGTTTGGCAAAAGGCGATCGCTGGGATCTGGTTTTCAATATTGCTGAGGGTTTAAAGGGTCGTTCTCGTGAAGCTCAAGTCCCGGCAATCTGCGAATTATTCGCTCAACCTTACACCTTTTCCGATCCGCTTACCTGCGCCCTGACGTTAGACAAAGCACTAACTAAGAGAGTAGTGCGCGATCGCGGTTTGCCAACAGCCCCCTTTGAGGTCGTGAATACTACCGCAGAAGCAGCGGCTGTGTCGCTACCAATGCCACTTTTCCTTAAGCCTATGGCGGAAGGCAGTTCTAAAGGGGTAACTGGGCGTTCTCTTGTCAAAGAACATCAGGAGCTAGTAAATGCTTATCAAGTGTTACACGAACTTTTTCAGCAACCAATACTCGTGGAAACCTTTCTTCCTGGTAGAGAAGTAACAGTAGGCATTATTGGCAACGGTAGCAACTCACGGGTAGTAGGTGTGATGGAAGTAATTTTTACAGGACAAGTAGAAGCTTTCGCCTACACCACCCTCAATAAAGATGAGTATTTGGAACGAGTATCTTATCGTTTGCTCATAGATCCCGAACCACTGGCAGCACAGGCAAGGCAACTGGCGCTGGATGCTTACCATACTCTTGGTTGCCGTGACACTGCCCGCGTGGATCTGCGCTGCGATCCTAGCGGTGTGTTGCAGTTTATGGAGGTTAACCCATTGCCAGGGCTACATCATATCCGCTCAGACTTGCCAATTATGGGACGTTTGGGTAGTATGACCTATACAGAAATCATTGCTGAAATAGTCGAGTCTGCATGGCAAAGATATAAATGCTGAAGAAGAGGCAGTGGGGAAGGCTAGCAGGTGCAACAAACCTATACCTGTCAGCGACCTCCCCCTCCCCTCTGCCCTTTTTTATGCAATATGAAGTTGCTCAAACTAAACTACAGAGGGATGTTAGGTGATACGCTCATCTTATAGGGTGTTCAATAGTGTTACCTAACTGTGGAGAATATACTCATGAATTTATTATTTATGCAAACAGCAGCACCAGCTATAGATGCTGCCCCTCATTTTCCTGTTGCTTTTACCTTGGTGTATGTCGTTGGTTTTGTTGCCGCTGTCACCATTGGGTCAATAGCTTGGTACAACTCGAAACGCCCCGCAGGTTGGGAAAGCAAAGAACGTCCTGATTTTGTGCCTAAAGTTGATAAAGAAGAAACTCCGGGTCTGGGTGAACCTAAATAATAAGCAGTGATGAGTGCTGAGTTTAATAATCAAACTTACAGCAGTTTTCATTTATTTTGAACCACATTTTACATTATCCAGAAGCCTTGTAGAGACGTAGTAGTGCTACGTCTCTATATTTGTGTATTAACTCCGCAAAGAGGTTACATTCATATCGTCGTTCAATCTGCGAATCAGACGGGATAACTCACGAATGATATTCACTGCAATTTCGGGAGTTTCTTCGATCGCATCATATAATTGCTCTTGCGTCAGTTCTAAAAATTCACAAGGTTCTAGAGTCGTGGCAGTGGCAGATCGAGGTTGAGTATCGAATACTGCCATTTCACCAAAATATTTTCCCTGTTCCACCTCTGCCAACTGTTTATTCCCAATGTGAACTTTAACTCGACCGGAGACGACAATATAGAGCGATCGCCCTTCTTCTCCCTGTCGAAAGATGGTGTAATTAGCTGGAAATGACAATTCGTTCATCACTGAAGTGAGCCGCACAATAAAATCATCCCGCAATTCCTTAAAAATCGGGACTCGCCGGACAAATAATAAACGGTCAACACTGGTTAGCATAATTACAAGTTAAAAATTCAACATTACTGAACATCTCAAAACTGAAGTCAGAGGGCGATTAGTCATATTACCGATGTTGAATGCTAGCCGTCAAGGATATCCGAGCCTTTACCATCTGATAAGGGTTCTCTTCAATAAGAGCGATGCCTACGGCGGTAAACTATGCATAGAAGTTTCTCAAACAATAGCTCAGTATTCAATACTACTCGTTTTGTGCATTTTGAACTCAGAATTTAGTTTAGGGAAAAGTTAAAGGTTTTTTCTTTCCGTTTTTCCTCATGAGTGTCAAAGAGTATAAGTATAGTAAAATTGTCAATCACCTTTATTTATCATTTTAAAAAACAAGAGTATTTGCTCTTATTTGGCTGAAAGCCATAATATTGACTTCATGAGCTCCCAAGGTACCTTGCTGAGAAAAAAATCACCAATTTGATTGGAGGCGATGCCTCTAAAAATTGGGTAATTGGCTGATAAACAACGATTATCGATTGGTTGTCGTTAGAAAAACAGTCACAAAATCTCCTAACCTGCCCTCAGATCGAGAAGCAGAGAGGACTAAGACAAACAGCATTGAATTACTGTGAGCAACAATTATGGCTTGGCTAATTAGTACATTATTGATTGGAATCTCTGTCGCTTTTGCAACTACCTTTGACGACAACTTATATTTGACAGCTTTCTTCGGGAAAGTCAATCGTAACTTTCGTCCTAAGCATATTGTTATCGGTGAATTTTTGGGATTTACTACCTTAGTATGTGCTAGTCTCCCTGGTTTCTTCGGTGGTCTGCTCATTCCCAGCAGCTGGATTGGTTTACTAGGTTTACTTCCCATCACCATTGGTATCAGTAATCTCATCAGTCGAGAAGAGGAAGGAGAAACAGTGCAAGCAGTGTCAGTTGACTTAAACTCTCCGGTAAAATCTGGACGCCAGAAGAAATCACTATTCGCAACCATCCGCGATCCTCAAACTTACCGTGTTTCTGCTGTCACCATTGCCAATGGAGGAAACAACATTGGAATTTATGTACCGTTGTTTGCTAGTAGTAATCTTCCAAGTTTGGGCGTAATTGTCTGTGTTTGCTATTGCAGTATTGGGATGTGGTGCTTACTCTCTTACAACCTGACTCGTAATCCTCTGATGACTCCCGTTTTAACTCGCTATGGTCGCAAAATCTTCCCCTTTGTCTTAATTTACTTGGGACTTTCTATCTTAATTAAAAGTGAAACATATCGACTTTTACCTAGTCTGGCAATGCTTGGGAACTAGCATGAGGCGATCGCTCCCCTCCAGTGGACGCTCCACGCGATCGCAATTCTTGATATAAGCAAACAAATCAGCGATCGTTTCCCATCCAAAAAGATTTATTAATCACTTGAAGTTATCAATATGAATAACAATAATATTTGCTCTTATCAATCAACTTATCTAAAGTGAAAATAAAGCACATTATCGATGGCTCTTATAAAAGCAAGCGCACCAATAGGAATCAGATTATGAAGGAACTAATGAATCAATCAAACTTTAAAAAATTAACTCAGTGGCTCGTAAAAGCAGTATTTCTGGTAGTTGTAGCGGGATTTACTCTGCTTATCCAGCCCAGCGCTAAAGCACAAACACTAACACCATCCATACCTACGGAATCTGAACTAGCTCCAGTTGAATTACCAATGGAGTCTGTAACAGCACCAGCACCAGCAACATCTCCAGTTGTATCACCAGCACCAGTCATATCACCGATTGTATCGCCAATAGTGTCTGTAGCAGATAACGTTAGGCATTTATTACAAACCAATGAATGTGTCGGCTGTAACCTTGCTGGAGCAATGTTAAAGGATGCAAACCTGCAAGCGGCAAACTTGGAAGGTGCTAACTTACAAAATGCAGACTTAGAAAGGGCTAACTTGCAGCAAACAAACTTACAAGGGGCTAACTTTCAAGGAGCAGATTTAGGCAAGGTAAACCTTTGGGGAGCAAACTTGGTCGGAGCAAACCTTTTTGATGCAGACCTAGAAAAAGCCAACCTCTTGGGAGCCAATCTGCAAACCGCTAACCTACAAAACGCAGACTTGGAAAATACAAATCTGACAAATGCAAACATCCAGGGAGCTAACCTGATGGGCGTTGATTTGGAAGATGCAATCAGACCGGAAGGATTTGCTATTCGGTAATTAAACTGAAGTTCTCCATACAAGTTTTCTAAAAAACCTTAAAAGCCTGATTCAATAATGAATACAGGCTTTATTTTAATATTTATAAGGTCGCCGCGATCGCTTCGGTTGCCACGGTTTTAATGATATAAAGCGTGTTTTATATCATGTCCGGGTAATTGTTATAGCGTTTCTCTGCTCTTGTGAGGTAGAAGAACCCCACCTCTTATATCATGTCCGGTTAAAGACTTATCATTAAGACCGCAGAGGCGCAGAGGAGCAGAGGGGAGGGGTTTTTGGGCTTTCTGCATAGATTTAGGAATTATACCTAATTAGTCGGACATGATATTAATCCCCTCTCCACAAGCCTACGATGTACACCAAGTATGACCAACATAGGTTTCAACTCTTCTAGTAGTTTCGTAGGGTGCGTTATGGATACACCAAAATAACAAATGAGTACTCCGAAATAACAAATGAGTACTCCGAAATAACAAATGAGTACTCCGAAATAACAAATGAGTACTCCGAAATAACAAATGAGTACTCCGAAATAACAAATGAGTACTCCGAAATAACAAATGAGTACGCCGAAATAACAAATGCGTACGCCGAAATAACAAATGAGTACGCCGAAATAACAAATGAGTACGCCGAAATAACAAATGCGTAGATTTAGCTTTGTCACGCCACCGTAACCCACTGCAAATCTTTAGTAGATGAAGTTTTTCTGACTTGTGTGTACACCGTAGGCTCTTCGGGAGCAAAGACGAAGCGCAGCTTTGGCGGGGTGGGGTTCTTCGGGTTTAATAAGTAATCAAGAATCAAGCGGACATAATATTACTTCTGAATTCGACAGTTCTGACTCCTGAATTCTGCTGTATTATCAGTCAATTAATTCTAATTCCAGCAATTCTTTTGTTTTCAAATCAGCTGCTACAGGTTGAGAACATGCAATCTGAGGAGAGATAGAGCAAATCGCCTCTGTGGTTGTTTCAAAACAATTTGATAACCCAATTGTTTTTAACAATCCTGTACGTTCTAGTAATTGTTGGACTTCAGGTTGTAAACCTGTGAGAATTAAGCGGCAATTGTGGCGTTCCAAGTCATGATAAATATCTTCTAGGGCTACCAATCCAGTTGTGTCCATATTTGGTACAAACCGCAACCGGAGAATTAAATACTTTACTTCCGGTTCATCGCGGAGGAAGGTAGCAAATCGTTCAGCAGCACCAAAAAATACGGGGCCATCTACCCGATAAACGGCGATTTCTTTACCTAATTCCAGAGGAGTACCAGGGGGAAATACTTCGGTTTCAGGTATTTTGGCTAGGCTCAATTCGCTCATCCGTTTGATGAACAAGGCTCCGGCTGCAATCAATCCCACTTCGACAGCGAGAACTAAGTCAAACAAGATTGTCACTAGCCAGGTGAGAATCATTACAGCAAAGTCGGAGTAGGTAGCACGCATCAATAAACCAATGGCTTCCCACTCAACCATCCGCACACTAACCACCATTAAAATCCCAGCAAGTGCTGCTAAAGGAATCTGGGCTGCTAGGGGTGCTAAAGTTAAAACGATTATGGCTAAGGCAACACCGTGAATTACCCCAGATAGTCGGGTTTTGCCGCCAGAACGGACATTCACAGCAGTTCGAGCGATCGCACCTGTGGCGGGGATGCCCCCAAAAAATGGCACAATCATATTAGCCAAACCTTGACCAATTAATTCGCGATCGCTATTATGTTTCTCGCTGACAGTCATGCCATCAGCCACCACCGCCGATAACAAAGATTCAATACTTCCCAGTGCAGCTAAAGCCAAAGCCGGGTTAATTAGTTCTCGAATCACGCTAAAATCATTCCAGTGCGGAATACCTTGAGGCATCGGTAAAGATTGAGGAATAGTGCCAATTGTTGGTACATTCAGATGGAAAGCAGAAGCGATCGCTGTTGCTAACACCAGTCCCACTAAAGAACCTGGTATTGTCGTATTGATCCTCGGCCATAAAAAATTAGTTGCAATTACCACAACTGCTAAGGCAACTGCTGCCCAATTAAGAGCTTCTACATGAGTTAGACTTTGCCAAAGTCCTGGCAAAAAATGTTCGCTACGCGGTAATTTTAAACCAAAGAAATTATTTAACTGACCACAAAAAATAATCACGGCAATACCATTAGTAAAACCTGCCGTTACCGGATAGGGAATAAACTTGACTAACTGTCCAAGTTTGGCAACCCCCAAGGCAATTTGGATAATTCCAGCCATCACCCCAGCAATCCAAACTTTCTCAAGGCCGTACTTGGCGACAATTCCCACCAAAACCACAGCCATTGCACCTGTTGGCCCTGTAATCTGTACTGAGGAACCACCAAAAATTGCGGCGACAATTCCCGCCACAATCGCGGTGTAAAGTCCCGCCTTTGGTTCCACACCACTGGCCACCGCAAAAGCTAAAGCCAAAGGCAATGCCACCACCGCTGCTGTTAGTCCTCCCGTCAAATCGCCACGCAGTCCACCGAACAAGCTACCCAGCCGCAAAAGCTGTGGTTCTTTGAGGATATTAGATGTTGCCATATCGTCATTTTCAACTCTTATACACAATTTGCTGAAGCACACACAAATGTTATTCCATCTTTTCGGTAGATTTCATCAGGGTTGTTGAAAATTCCCTGATTGCGTATGGGTTTTGGTTCAAGTTAGCCTATTTGCTGATTAATAAAAGCGCAGGTTCGCTTGACATAATGAATATAGTATGTACTGTCCGGTTAAAAACGTATCATATTGAAAATGCCAAACTCTATTCTGAGCTACGCGCGAGCGAAAGTCGAATGACTCAATTTTTAGAAGCGATTCCATTAGTTCAAACGCTAGTGCCGAAATTAGCACACCAGCACCAAAAGCCATATTGGACAGGCAAACTAATTTTCATTTTGTTTATGTGGATGGGACGAGTAGAAATTATTCCAGTGATGGTTCTGTTTGCTACGTTTTTACGTCCCATGAGGCAAGTAATTCAGATTAAAACTGGGCATTAACAATAACTGAACAATTCGCAGTTTACAATGACGCTTCTACGTCGCTACCGCTACGAAGAGAGCAATTGCGGACGTAATTGATAATTGATTCAAAAAGTATGCTTATCGTGTCGGATCGTCGCTGACTTGAACAATCAGCTTGCCGAAGTTTTTCCCTTGTAGTAAGCCTATGAAGGCGTGCGGGGCGTTTTCCAGTTTCTCTACAACATCTTCCTTATACTTGAGCTTACCTTCTTGCAACCACCCAGAAACATCTTTGACAAACTCTGCCTGCCGATGTTGGTAATCACCCACAAGAAATCCTTTGATTAACGCCCGTTTAACCAACAATGGCATTAAATTAGGGCCAGGAGGAGAATTTTCGGCGTTATACTGCGAGATTAAACCAACTAATGGGATTCTTGCTCCTTGATTAATCTGCTGCAACACCACTTCTAGAATAGGGCCAGCTGTATTGTCAAAGTAAACATCGACTCCGTTTGGACAAGCGGCTTTTAGGGCTGAACTCAGGTCTTGAGTTTTACGGTTAATACAGGCATCAAACCCTAATTCTTTCACCACATAATCGCATTTTGCATCACTCCCAGCCACTCCTACCACCCGACAGCCTTTGAGTTTGGCAATTTGACCTGCTACAGAACCGACCGCGCCAGAGGCAGCAGAAACAACAACCGTTTCGCCAGCCTTGGGTTGCCCAACATCAAGCAGAGCAAAATATGCCGTCATTCCGGGCATTCCCGTTACGCCCAACGCATAGGAGATGCGAGCTTGATTGGGGTCAAGCTTACGCAATGTTTCGCCTTTCGATATGGCATAGGCTTGCCAGCCGTCATAACCAAGCACAAAATCTCCGGTTGAGAATTGGGGATGGTTAGATTTCATCACTTGGCTAACTGTGCCACCGACCATTACAGACCCCAGTTCTGCTGGAGCAGCATAAGACTCGCGATCGCTCATCCGACCGCGCATATAAGGGTCAAGGGACAGGTAGATCGTCCGATTGAGAACTTCACCTTCCCCTGGTTCTGGAATTGGTGTTTCGACAAGGGCAAAGTCGCTCTCTTTCGGTTCTCCAACCGGACGGCTTTGGAGTAAGATTTGTTGGTTAATTGAACTAGTCATTGGTTGTGCCTGCTTATTTGCTCGTTTTTTCTATCAAAACTACAAGTCGTTTTGAAAGCACCCTTGTTACAGTAGCTTATCTAATGTAATGGGCAGATCGCGAATCCGTTTGCCTGTAGCGTGATAGACGGCGTTGGCGATCGCGGCGGCAGATCCAACTGTGCCAATTTCGCCAATACCCTTGCTACCAATCGGGTTGAGATGCAAAGCTTCCTCCTCGACAAAAAAGGCATCAATGGGGGGAATATCGGCATTCACCGGAATTAGGTACTCAGCGAGATTCGAGTTCACAATTCGTCCCGAATGCGGATCGACAACGCTCTGCTCCATCAATGCCATGCCAATACCCCAAATAATTCCGCCAATCAGCTGGCTGTGGGCAGTTTTGGGGTTAACGATCCTTCCGGCAGCAAATGCGCCGACATAACGAGTGATTCGCAGTTCGGCTAATCCTGGATGGAATTGTACCTCGGCAAAATGTGCGCCGAAGGAGTAGTGAGTAAATTTCTTGGTTTCTTCATCAGGCTGAACCTGTTCCTGTGCTGAAATCGATTCCATTTGGTGCTGCTGCAAAATTTCTACATAGGTCTGTCCCTGAGTAGGATTGTCCTTGAGATAGCAACGCCCATTATCGAATGGCACGCTTGAAAAGCTGAAAGCTCGTCTGGGCTATCTTGTAGGGGGTAGGGTGTTGGGTGTAGGGAAAAATCAAGAAAATTTTATATGAGTGGGGATAGAAATAAATTTTCTCCTCACTACACCCAACACCCGACACCCCACACCCAAAAGCCTGATATATAAGGGGTTTGCCGTTATCAAGCGTGCCATTCCACCATGATCCTGGGCATATTCCTCCAATGTATGGACATTAAGAAATGTAGTGGGAGCGATAAACTTGTTGTTTGATGCACACAGATGCCCTACTGCCTCGGCGCTGGCACGTTTGGGATCGTATGCGATCTGCATATACTCCTTAACAAGCTCAATGTTTTTGTGCTCTTGCGGTGTGTAGTTATCTCTCATCTCTCCCATGCTTGCACCCTCCTTGGATTTCTAGAACTATCTATATAGATTAGGACTTACGCAAAAATTGCTAAAAAGCTTAATTTATCGAACCGCCATCGCGTAGCGTCTCGTTAGAGAAGAGCGCCGAGAATTCGTAGAGTGTGCGTAAGTGCTATAGATGTCAGGACTCATAGACTCCAACCAGCCGCGCTTGCTCGATCGCATGGTCAGCGATCGCATTAAGTAGTTCTTCACGGTTGATATTTGGCTTCAGGTCAAGCTTTGCATCTAGGGCATATAACCAGAAATAGTAATGGTGAGGCCCGTGCCCTTTTGGTGGAGCAGGCCCGGTATACCCTGGCTGATTGGTACTGTTCATACCTTCAGTAAATTTGCTACCACCCCCCTCGGCAATCTGGTTAACCGTTGGCGGAATCCCATAGATTAGCCAGTGAGTAAACCCCTGTGGTAGGGGCGCATCTGGATCGTGACAGATGAGTGCTAATTGCTGGGTTCCGGCTGGCAGTCCACTCCATTCCAAGGGAGGTGAGATGTTTTCACCGTCGCTGGTATACTGTTTCGGGATACGCTCAAGAGAAGTGAATGCAGGGCTGTGAATCCGTAAATCTTTGATATTCAACGCCATTATGTATTTCCTTTAGCAACAATCACTTGCATTGAAGAATTTATCGCAGCAGCACAGGTTGAGCATTAATGCGAATGCGGAAAAGACTATAAGGCTTCTGACGTAAATCGCGGCCCTTTTGGTAGCTTGCTTGACGGTGCAACTGGTTGGCTGTGACGTAAAGATAACCGTCTGTTGCTACTGAAAGGGTATCAGGCCAAAGCAGGCGATGATCGTGTACTACCGTTTCCCAGGCTCCATCAGGATGACGACGCAAAATTGCATTGTGTTCATAGTTCGTCGCGTAAATATATCCAGCTGCATCTGATTCGAGTCCATCTGCACCGCCGCCTTTATCCCCCTCATCAATTACTGTTGCAGCAACAGCACCATCGTCGATCGCTCGATCTACAAGTGCGTCAACGGCAACGCTGTAGAGACGACGACTGGCAAGCGGACAGTAATACAAACGCGATCCATCTGCACTAATGGCAATTCCGTCTGACCCCATTTTGACGGGTTTGGTTGACCTATCTGGTTGACGTTCCATGAATGGGCGACCCTCAACTACAGGCAGAAAGGTGGATAGTTCTTCAGCTTTTGTGGAAGGATAATCGTGTAGCTTGCGCCAACTTTCACCCGATGCCAAATCTACAACAATAATCCCATTTGCGCCTCGATCTGATGAATCGGTAATGAATGCTGTACCCTCAGCACCGCGCCGCAAATCAAACCGGACATCATTAAGGTAGGTTGTTGGCAATGCTACATCTTGGGGAAAAAGAATCGTTTTGATGACTCGATCGCTTGTTAAATCAACACAAACCAGCTTGGGGCCGCCGTACTGCGTCGGTTGGAACATCGGACTACCAGTATCGAGAATCCACAGGCGATCGCGAGGGTCAACCACAACACTTTGCACAGATACTAGCGTTTCTGCAAGGTTATCTGGGTTCGTGCGATTAATTACCTCATTGGGATAAGCCACCGCACGACCATCTCGGATTTCTGCCACCGTGAATTCAACTTCATCGCCCCATTTAGGAAAGTTGACAAAGATGCGTCCTTGATGAGATACCGTTACACCCGTTGGCATAGCACCGTCAAAGTGGGCAACTGGCTCCAGTGTGCCTAATGATTCATCTGTTGGAAGCTTCTGCAATTGACTAACCATAGCATTTTTTCTTGTGTGCGATTACTTCTTAGCTAATATCAAAACAGTAGTTTTACGCTATTATTTATTTTTGATAGTATTCACTACAACGATTCTGATATTGCCCTGAATTTTTGTTTTTAATGAGTCTGCAAAATGTCACCTAGTTCCTCAAAAGCTTGAGCCGATTACAAGCTTTTAACTCTTACCATCCTACGGAAGCAGTTGGGCGTAGGCGCAGCCCGCCGTAGGCATCGCGTCTTCCTAGTGAAAGAGAACAACTGTGTATTTGAGAGTCATTAATAGAACGTCTACCTCTCAAGTTCAATGGCTCTTAACTGAAGAAATCGAATCTAGCAGGTTAATAGTAATTGAAGTCCCAGGTTGTAAATCCATCACATCACCCCAGCAAATAATTTGGACGGATGATGAGTTAATTGGCGATGCTATTACATTTAGATTACTATCGATAACTTCAATTTCTAAATCGTTCCCTTGATGCTGAAGGCTAACGCGAAATCGGTTTAGTGAAGTTGGAAGGCACGGATCGAGACAAATTTTACCACCGTAAGCGTGTAACCCAAGGTAATGGTGCTGAAGGAGATGCAGTGTGCCTGCCATTGCTCCCAAGTGAATGCCATTTTTTGTCTCTTCACTACTTGCCCCCGATAAATCGGCAAACAGTGTTTCCATGAATAGCTGCCAGGATTTTTCGCGATCGCATCTGGCAACTGCTCCAGCATACACAAGTCGGGAAAGGCTGGACTCATGCACCGTATGCTGGAGATGATGAGCGATCGTCCTCTGCATTTGTGTGCGATTAAAGGAATAACCATTCCGCTCTAGTAATTTTGTCAATTCTGCTTCAGACAGTAAGAAAAACAGCATCGCGGTATCTGCTTGCTTGCTAACCTGATAGCGATTGACATCATCCCCTTTTGCCTCCAAGATTAAATTCACCTGCTGATTATAGAATGGCTGCACATCAAATTCTTGCAAGCGATCGAACCCTTCGTACTGGCTTAAAATACCGTCGTCGTCAAAAACTACGTGCATCTTTCGGCTCACAGTATCCCAATGGTTGATTTCTTCTTGGCTCAGGTTGAGGCGAGTGTAAAATTCACGACAACACGAAGGTGGCAATAGATCGAGGACTTCCTGTGTTTTACAGAGCGTCCAGACTGCCATGACGTTTGTGTAAGTATTGTTGTTGATGCCGGGAGTTTCGGCATCTAGATAAGCGGTATGATATTCATCTGGCCCCATTACCCCGCAAATTTCGTAGCGATCGCAGTCAGGATTATAGGTGGCAATACTCGCCCAAAAGCGGGTAATCTCAACCATCATCTCTGCCCCGTAGTCCATCAAAAAGGCAAGATCGTTCGTGAGATTGTAGTAGCGCCACAGATTACAGGCAATGATAGCGTTAATGTGATGCTGCAAGTTTGTGCGATCGCGCATCCAATGTCCTGAAAGCAGGCTGAACTGAAAACGGGGTGTTTCTTCACGCCCCGTACTGGCACTGCGCCAGGGAAACATTGCCCCTTTGTAACCGTGTTGACGGGCGAGAATTTTTGCTGCACTGAGGCGACGGTAACGATATAGCAGCATTGATCGCGCGATTTCTGGAAAGCGACAGGCCAGAAACGGTAGCACAAAGGTTTCATCCCAGAAAATGTGTCCGCGATAATCCTCCCCGTGCCACCCCCGCGCCGGGACTCCCACATCTAAATCTGCTGTATGAGGCGAAACTGTTTGCAGGATATGAAAGATATGCAACCGTAACGCCCGTAAATTTTCCACTGGCTCAAGCTCAATATCACAGCGCATCCAGAGCCGTTTCCAGGCACATTGATGAGCAGTTAGCAGTTCGGCAAAGTTGGGAGCATCCTGGATTGCCTGCCTTGCTGCTTCAGCACTTTCGGCGATCGCGTGGTCACGAGAGGTATAAAGGGCAGCAATTTTCTCAATTTGGATTGCTGCACCTCGATCGACCTGAAGCCGTAACTGCTCGCTAATTTGTGCAGTTTTGCGATCGACAGTTCGGGACTTTACTTCATGGCTATCCACAAAAACACGGGTACGGGTTGCCACAGCTATCTCGATTCGAGACTGCTTGGTTCGCACCATCAACCAGATGCCCTCTGGTTGAATGGTTCCAGTTGTTAATGGCTCCAAATGTTGCTGATTATAGGGTTCGTAGCGTTTGACATTGTTGTTCGTCACCCCTCCGTCGATCGCTGAACAAATTTCCAGTTCACCCGACCAGTTTTCGGCGGTTAGCTGAAGTTGCAATCCGGCAAGGTGGGGTTGAGCCATACTGACAAACCGTTGCTCGTGCAGTTTAGTTTGTCGTCCCTGCGGATCGCGAAATTGTATCTCACGATGTAGAACCCCGCCTTTGAGATCCAGCGTTTGGCGGTAAGTTAGAATTTCAACTGCATCAATAGAAAACCAGTTTCCGCCATCAATGCGAAATGTTAGCGGCAGCCAGTTGGGTAGATTGACAAGGGATTCATCCTCGGACGCTTCACCTTCAATACAAGTAACTAAGCGGTTATAAAGACCTGCTCGGTAGGTTCCAGGGTAGTGGATCTCGTCGGCTGTCGCCTCGATCGCTGCCGCACGAGTGACAAAATAGCCGTTACCCACCGCACAGAGCGCTTCCCGATGCCCTTCATCCTTTGGATCGTACCCGTCAAAAACAAGGCTCCAGGCATCTTTGGAGTCGTAAGTGTTGTTATGAGAGAACATAAGCTCCCTGACTCATGATGTCTTGTGTTTTTAGATTCGACAGGAGATTGTCAGCCGCCAGACTGCGAAGACAATCTCACTAGTTGGATTAAAGCCTTTTGTATCAATACAAGCATCTAGCTTAAGTTCACTTCCAAGCACCCGCGATTGCAAACTGCTCTTTATACCAATTCAGATTTAAGCCAAAAGGTAGGGCAATTCTTTGAGTCTTGCATTTACGCTAAAGAAGTCTTTAAACCGAATTTTATAGCTTTTACTTTTTGACTTTTTCTAATGTCAATTGTATGGTCATCTGCTTAACCGTCCATTGCTTATTATCTTGCCTGAAATCACCCCATTCCCCATTTCTTAATAATGGCGATCGCTCCTAGTGATAGATAAAGCACGAAATCGCTTCAACAACTAAAAGTTGAATACAACTATATATATCATCTAGCTAAAGTTTTGTATCCAAGTCTTATTAAGCATTACTTTAGATAGGTTTGCCATGAGGTAATTCTCAATTTATTTAAATGCATTTGTATTCGGAAACACACAGCAATAATTTACAACTAATCTCATTCTGTAGTTAGAGGTTGGGTAAAAGAATACATAGTTAATTATTAAGTAGCAAAAATAAAGAATCAAACAACACGGATAAGAAGCATTACCTGCCCTGACATTTGCGGATCTGCCGAGAACCTACTTTCAAATCAATTCAGTAGAGCGAAATCCAAGTCAATAAACTCAGTATGGAACAAAAAAATATCTTCAAAAAAGCCTCACGTCGTCAAGTTCTCGGTGGACTATCTATTGGCGTTGTCGCAGCACAAACGGTACCAGTCTTCGCACAACAAACATCTACCCCAGCAAATCGACAAGTGACACCTAACCAGGAAACACCCAACCAATCTGTCAAGCAGAACCCAGTTAAGCAATATCCGAGTCCGCCCTTTTCGCAACAACCGCAGGAGCCACCCGGTCTTGCCAGTAAAATGATCCCGCGACCCGATCACGGTGAGAAAAGTTATGAGGGTTCTGGACGGCTAGTAGGACGCAAGGCGCTTGTCACAGGCGGGGATTCTGGTATTGGTCGGGCAGCAGCGATCGCCTTTGCGCGTGAAGGTGCTGATGTTGCGATCAACTATCTGCCTGCTGAGGAGCCAGATGCCCGTGAAGTTATCCAACTGATTCAGGCAGCAGGACGCAAGGCCGTGGCGATTCCTGGCGATATTCGGAACGAAAACTTCTGCAATCAGCTTGTCGCTAATGCCGTGCGCGAACTCGGCGGACTCGATATTCTGGTCAATAATGCTGGTAAACAACAATCTGTTGACTCGATTCTCGATCTCACAACCGAGCAGTTCGACTCAACGTTTAAGACCAACGTTTACGCGATGTTTTGGATTACCAAAGCTGCTGTGCCGCACCTCAGTCCCGGTGCAAGCATCATCAATACCTCCTCAGTCCAAGCTTATGACCCTAGCGAGAACCTGCTCGACTATGCCCAAACCAAGTCGGCGATTGTCGCCTTTACCAAGTCACTGGCAAAGCAGCTTGCGAAAAAGGGTATCCGTGTGAATGCGATCGCGCCTGGGCCTTATTGGACACCGCTCCAGGTTAGCGGCGGTCAACCGCAGAGTAAAATTGAGAAGTTCGGCGGTGACTCACCGATTGGACGCCCCGGACAGCCAGCAGAGCTTGCTCCCATGTACGTACTCCTTGCCTCACAGGAATCAAGCTACGCTACCGGGCAAGTGTTGGGCGCATCGGGTGGAAGCGGGAATCCCTAATACCCAAGCAGCAATGCAGCAATTCACATGAACTGGTATCCGATCGAATTAACTACCGATCATGCATAGTGGTTTTGTACTCGCTGACTACCGGATTACAGCAGCCAGCATTTACAGTGATTTATGCAGTTGCCATTGACATTTGCTGACAAGATTCAGCACAGCGACGGCACATATCAGCATCGTAAGTTGTAATCCCAATCAATGGTTTTCGAGATTTTCTACTCATCTTGATGCTATTTCACTATTTCGTCTAGCAGTTTTGTAAAATTCGATTAATGCTGCTGTAGCAATAATCCTTCATCAGTATCCAAAGCTGCGAGGGGATTTTCTATATCTATCGATGAAACAATAGCTTCTAGCTTGTCACAACTTGAGCGCACTAAACGCAAACCGGCATCTAATGAAAGTTGAGTAGTTGTTGGGGTAAACTCTTGCAAGATGCTGGCTTCTATCGTCTGATACCGATCGAGGTTTCTGCTGAGTTTTGCCAGAAAATTTGCTCCTTCGCCACCAACAGCGCTGGCAAACTGCAAAATGGAATCGACGTAAGCTCTAACTTTGGGGTTTTTAATTCCTTCTGTAGCTGAGGCTAAGAGCAATTCCCCATTAAGATATTCAAAATCTGGTACATACAAGCGATTGCCAACTAGTTCAAATATCTGCATTCCTTTAGATGGTCTTACTGTTAACTTCTCGTGCCTAACTCGATCGGCCAATTTTTCCAGCAATGTAATCACGAGTAAAATTACAGAGGGAAAGTTGCTATCTATACATCTGATTTCTACTGTGCCGAGTTTGTTGAGTCGAACTGGATTCCAAGCTGACTTGAGTAAGCTAACTCCTGCTTCTTTGAACAGGTTCGGTTGAATTTCGGCTTTTTCCATCGCTTGCAGCCAAGCATAATAACGAGCGAACTGCTGCTCAACTAAACCCTCAACACTTTCGGCATAAGGCATGAGTCCACCGACAGGTTGTAAATTAGTATAAACTCCCTCCCAACCGAAGGTTTCGCTACCTCGATAACGAATTGTATGTGCGGCTAATCCTAACGCCTGTCCTTCATAAAAGGGACACGCCCGCGTTAGAGAAATAAGTACCGAGTCGCAAGCTGTAGCTAAATTATAGATATTTAATAGTTCTTCTCGCTCAATTGATGTCGAGTTGTAGGATACTGCAACACGAGGATCAATTACCCCAGGCGGGACTTCCAAATGCAGGTGTGTACCTGTACATTTTCCGGCGTGCAAAAATTTTGAAATGCCGACAGTCTGCGCTTGGATATGGTAATTAGGGCGATCTCGCATAACTGGCATAGTAGGCAAAGGATAGCTAGACAGAGGGTAAAGGCGTAAACCCATCTGTTGCGCTACAGAGATCGCCAATTTGAGATTTTTGAGATAAACTCTAGCCAGTTCCTTGGCAGTGTCGGCAGGAGGTGTGTTAATTTCTACCATGCTTTTAACGAACTCTGCCACAAAGTAATTTGGGTTTAAACCTTGTGCTTGAGCTTTGAAGTGACAACTCTTTAAAAACTCATCGGCGCGATCGCTCAAGCTACCAGCTTCGTCTACCAGAAAAAATTCTTGCTCCAGACCGATACGACGCTTGACTATCGCCATTTAGACCTCCACAAGGGTTAATCTCGCCACAGTCTTAATATATGTAGCTTAAAGGATAAAGTTACCGCAAGACAAAACCTCAAGCAAAAGGGCAGGGATGCATTCTGTAGCCGACTGCGAGACAGCATGGAACACACTGAATCCGGCTTCAATTTGAGGTGCGATCGAAATGGGTTGTAAATACAGATAAAGCGATCTAGTTCTATGCCTGGATTGACAAAATACTTGATAAATAGGTGGTCTTATTCCACTATATTAGTGAGGTGCTTGACTTTTGGCAGTTTACTAGTTTTCTGAATTTACCAGCCTACTCTGTTTTTGCAACAAAACTACTCTTAGTACAAAAACTATGCTATTTGTTACAAATCGTGTACTGAATGAAGGGCCAACTCATGTAAATCCAGACGGTTCTTTTGATGTACCTCGAACAATTAGTTTTACGATTTCAAATAATCAGGCTGAACAATCTGTCTATTTCTGCCGACGCAATGCTAAAGGTGACTATACCGAAATTGGAAATGAAGCTTTTTTTAATGAATTGAAGGCGGCAAATGTTCAGCAGATCCTGCTATTTTTACATGGCTTTAATAGTTTGCCTGAAGATAATGTATTTCCGAAAGTAGAAGAACTTCAGGCTTTGTTCGAGCAAAAGGCTGGTAATTTTATTTTGGTTATCCCACTCATTTGGCCCTCAGACAATGATTTTGGTATTGTTCAAGATTATTTTGATGACCAAAAAGCAGCCGATGCCAGTGATATGGCCTTTATGCGTTTATTTGAGAAGTTTTTGACATGGCGTGAAGACAACAGCACTTTGGACGATCCCTGCATCAAAAGGATTAATATATTAGCTCATTCGCTAGGCAATCGAGTGTTACGAGGTGCTTTCAACCGTGCGGTTCAGTACTATCAAATGCGGGCAGTACCTCTGATCTTCCGCAATACATTCATGGTTGCAGCCGATTTAGTCAACAACGCACTTGAAGCTAATCAGGAGGGTCAGTTTATTCCTCAAGCTTCGCGGAATGTAGTGGTTTATCATGCCGCAGATGATTTTGCTCTGCGCTCTAGTAAGGTCGCAAATGGTATAGGTAATTCAATTACTTCTCCTCGGCTTGGACATACTGGTCCAGAATGGATTGACAAAGTAGCTAGAAATGTTTATGCACTTGACTGCGCGGATTTCAATAATACTTACGATTCCCCACTTGGTCATGGCTACTTTGATAAGGATGAAAATGGTAATCCTGGCTTACTGTTCGACCATATATGGGAATGCATTGAGACTGGAAGAGTGCCGATAAATTCACCTAATGCTCGCACGCAAATCCTGAATAGTAGGTTTTGGCAAGCAACGTAGTTCCATTCAAGTCTCAAACAATGAAAGTGATTTACTGTTTGTTCAAAAAGTGTTAACAAATTTTAGGTTATTAGTCGATAGCCTGGAACAACCAATATATTGTTATTTATGGCTTTAAACTATCAGTAACTATCTCAAACCCTTATGATTACGTTTTCACGTAAATATCAAAGCTGAGTTTTAAAGCTTTGAACAATATGGCTTTGTAGCTTTCGGACAAGTCTATTGTTGAACTTTTTTATTGCTCTACAATTTTTATTGCTCTACAAGTATACAAATTTTGATCGTTATCATTAAAATAAATCGCAAACTGTATAATTGGCAATGCGGCTCATGATAATTATCGAAAAAGATCGCAATGATTGCCCTACCTGGAATTGCCATCCAAAGCAAAATCTATGAGAGTTCGGCATCTCTGGTGTATCGGGCGATCAAAGTGCAAGATAATCGATCGCTCATCGTCAAGATGCTAAAGCTTGATTATCCCTCTACCCAAGAACTGACTCGCTACAAACAAGAATATGAAATTACCCGCTCCCTCAAGCTGCAAGGAGTCATCAAGGCATACAACCAGCAGGAATATCAACGCACGCTTGTAATTTTATTAGAAGACTTTGGTGGAGAGTCTTTAGAACAATGGATGCACAAGTGTCCAGAGACTTTCTCCCCCATGCCCTTATCTACTTTCTTCCGGCTTGCCATTGACCTCACAGACATTTTAGGCAGAATCCACGCAGCTGATGTGATTCATAAGGACATCAACCCCGGCAACATTGTCCTCAATCTACATACTGGTGTTGTAAAAATCATTGACTTTGGGATTGCCACCCGCTTTAACCGCACGAATCCAACTTTCAAAAGCCACTATGCTTTAGAAGGAACTCTCCCCTACCTGTCTCCAGAACAAACTGGGAGAATGAATCGTTTGCTCGATTACCGCACTGATTTCTATTCGCTGGGTGTGACCTTTTACGAACTGCTAACCGGACAACTGCCTTTTCCCACAACGGACATTCTTGAACTAGTCCATTGTCATATTGCTAAACAGCCACCTCCACCTCATGAATTGAATGCAACAATTCCCAAAGCAGTTTCAAATATAATTATGAAACTGATGGCAAAAAATGCCGAGGATCGCTATCAAAGTGCTTGGGGAATCAAAGCAGATTTAGAAATTTGTACCGAGCAATTAACAGAAATTGGTAAAATTGATAATATTCAACTGGGTCTGCAAGACATTCAAGATCGGTTTCAAATTCCTCAAAAACTCTATGGAAGAGACAAAGAAGTTGCAATGTTAATAGCGACTTTTGAGCGCGTTGCTGCTTCACCAAACCATGCAGAAAATCTTTCAGAACAGGAACAAAATAGCAACTCAACATTCCCAGTCGAAATGATGTTGGTATCTGGCTATGCTGGAATTGGGAAATCAGCGTTAGTGCAGGAAATTTATAAACCAATCACCCAAAAGCGGGGCTATTTTATATCTGGGAAGTTCGATCAATTTCAGCGCAATATTCCCTACCGTGCGATCGCAGATGCTCTGCAAAAATTAGTACAGCAACTACTCGGTGAGTCAGACGAGCAAGTGCAGCAGTGGCGATCGCGTCTGCTTGCAGCTTTAGGAAACAACGGACAAATCATTATTGATGTCATCCCAGAAGTTGAGTTAATTATTGGCAAGCAGCCACCTGCACCGGAAGTTGGTGCAACTGAAACTCAAAATCGCTTCAATCGGATTTTTCAATCGTTTGTACGGGTGTTTTGTTCCAAGGAACATCCCCTAGTAATTTTTCTAGATGATTTGCAGTGGATAGACTCAGCAACGCTAAAGTTAATCGAGTTGATGCTGCTAGATGAGCAAATCCAATCTCTATTTTTAATTGGAGCATATCGAGATAATGAGGTAAATTCAACGCATCCACTGGCATTAATGCTAGAAAGACTGCGAAAACAAGGAGTAGTTTTTCAAGAAATTATCCTGACACCCTTAACGCTGGAACCGTTGAGTCAGTTAATTGCCGAGACGCTACATCAAAATACTGACACTGTTCATTCTTTGGCTGAGTTAGTGCTGCGTAAAACCGAGGGTAATCCTTTTTTTGTCAATGAATTTTTGAGAATGCTGTATAGCGAAAATTTGTTGACCTTTGACCCCCCTCAATCCTCCATTAGTAAGGGGGGGTGGCAATGGAACATTGCTCGAATCCAAGCCCAAAATATTACCGATAATGTGGTGGAATTAATGCTGGTCAAGTTGAAGAAATTACCAGAGTCCACACAGCAAATTCTGCGTTTAGCTGCTTGTATTGGGGGTGAATTTAATTTAGATGTTTTATCGATTGTTTGCGACCAATCACCTCAATTAGTTTTTTTAGAATTACTCGCAGCCATACAAAATGGATTAATTCAACCCCTATTTGAATTAGATGAAAACTTGTTAATTAAAGAGCATAAGTTTCTCCACGATCGCGTACAGCAAGCAGCTTATGCTTTAATTGATGAGGCGCATAAACAAGTTGTTCATTTACAAATTGGTCAAAATCTGCTGACAAAAACCTTGCCAGAACAACTATCAGAACGAATATTTGAAATTGTCGATCATCTCAATCATGGAATTGAGCTTGTTACTGAGCAATCCGAACGCAATGAAATTGCGCGATTAAATTTAATCGCAGGTCAAAAAGCAAAAGCAGCGATCGCCTATCATGTCGCCAAAAAATATTTAGCTACAGGCAGAGCATGGCTGGCAGCTACCAGCTGGCAAACTAGTTATCACCTGATATTAGAGCTATATGTAGAAACTACAGAAGTAGCATATTTGTGTGGCGATTTTGACCAGGTAGAATATTGGGTGGCGATCGTTGTGCAATCAGCCAAAACTGTTCTCGATATCGTAAAAGTTTACGAAGTCAAAATTCAAACCGACATGGCGCAGAGCCAGCCATTGAAAGCGATCGATACTGCATTGCAAGTTTTGCAGCAACTAGGGATCAGTTTTCTTGAAACACCAAGTAAGTCATATATTCAGCTTGAGATAGACACAATTACATCACTTCTTGGTGAAAAGTCAATTGGAGACTTGAGCCATTTACCAGAAATGACCGACCCGGACAAGTTAGCAGCAATGCGAATTTTATCAAGCATCATGATTGCTGCCCAAATAGCTGCTCCTGATTTGATGCCGCTACTAGCATCGAAACAAGTCAACTTGTCAATCCAGTATGGCAATGCCTTTACTTCTGCTTTTGCATACGCCAACTTTGGGCTAATTCTTTGTGGGATGGTTGGAAATATCGAATCTGGCTACCAATTTGGACAGCTTGCTCTGAGGTTGTTGTCGCGGTCTAAGACCCATGCACTCACAGCTAAGACATTTTTCATTGTATATGTCTTCATTATCCACTGGAAAGAACATATTAGAAAAACATCCCAGCAATTACCAGAAGGTTATCAAAGTGGGCTAGAAACTGGAGATTTAGAGTTTGCTGCCTATTGCGCTCATACTTATTGCTTGCAATCCTTTATCGCCGGAAAGGAACTCGTGGAACTTGAATGCGATTTGAGAACCTACGGTGAAGCAATCCATCAAATCAAACAAGAAACACCACTCGCCTGGAATCAAATATTTCAGCAGTCTGTCTTAAATTTGATGGGACGCTCGATCAGTCTAACGAGTCTAATTGGCGAAGCTTACAATGAAGGGAATAGACTGCCACAGGATGAAACAGATGGAGCCGTAATTTTTCTAGTACATTTCAACAAACTTTTCCTATGCTATCTATTTTATGAGTATTCTCAGGCACTTGAAAACGGGAGCAAAGCACAAAGACATTTACTCAAAGCAAGAGGGACAGCGCTTTATCCTTTGTACTACCTTTATGACTCTCTGGCAAAGCTAGTAATATACCCCGAAAGCAGCGCTCAAACGCAAGCGGAAATCCTCAAAAATGTTGATGTTAATCAAGAGAAAATAAAGGAGTGGGCTAATTATGCGCCAATGAATCATTTGCATAAATATCACTTAGTACAAGCAGAGATTGCAAGAGTTTTAGGTCAGTTATTAGAGGCAGAAGAATTCTACGAACAAGCAATTCTTGGAGCTAGAGAAAATGGATATATCCAAGAAGAGGCATTAGCTTATGAATTGGCTGCAAAACATTATTTGGCACGAGGTCGGGAAAAGTTTGCCCAAACATATATGAAGGAAGCTCATTACTGCTATGAGCGTTGGGGAGCAACTGCAAAGGTCAAAGATTTAGAAACTCGCTATTCGCAGCTATTTACTCAGTTATCGAACGTAACTCACACATTAATTCCCAAAGTTTCTAAAACTACTTCTAACAACTCGGACATTGCTTTTGATTTAGCGGCAGTACTCAAAGCCTTACAAGCGATTTCGAGTGAAATTGAACTGGATCGATTGCTCAGTTCTTTGATGAAAATCTTAATTGAAAATGCTGGCGCACAAACCGGATTTTTAATTTTGGAAAATTTAGGAAAATGGGCGATTGAGGCTGCTTGCGAACTAAACGATCTTGAAAACGTCTGTACTACGCGAGTGCTGCAATCTATCCCAATAGAAAATCGTCTTCCCGAATCAATTATTAATTATGCGCTCCGGACTCATGAATCTGTGATTTTAAATAATGCCACTCGTGAAGGTAATTTTATAAATGAGCCATATATTCAACACAACCAAACTCAATCAATCTTCTGTTTGCCACTGCTGAATCAAGGTAAGCTTGTCGGCGTATTGTATCTAGAAAATCAATTGGCAACTGGAGCATTTACACCAGAGCGATCGCAAGTTTTGCATCTGTTATCAACCCAAGCAGCGATCGCCATTGAAAATGCCAAACTCTACTCCAAACTACGGAAGAGCGAAAGTCAGATGGCTCAATTCCTGGAAGCAGTGCCGGTAGCAATTGGAGTCGTAGATACACTGGGTCGCCCTTGCTACGCCAATCAACAGGCAATTCAACTATTGGGCAAAGGGATGATTCCTGGTGCAACACCAGAGCAACTAGCAGAAATTTATCAACTTTATCTAGCGGGGACAGAGCAACCATATCCCATTGAGAACTTGCCAGTGATGCAGGCGTTGAAAGGCGATCGCACGAGAATTGACGATTTAGAAATTCGCCAAAATAATGCGATCGTTCCAGTTGAAGGGTGGGGAACTCCAGTATTCGACGAACAGGGCAATGTGATTTATGCGATCTCAGCTTTTCAAGACATCACCGAACGCAAACAAGCAGAGCAATTGCTAGCAAATTATAATCGTACCTTAGAACAACAGGTAGCTCAACGAACAGCCGCTTTACAGAAAAGCGAGGCAGAACTGCGCGAGCGAGAACAGGAATTAAGATTGATTACCGACGCTCTCCCCGCTTGTATCTGTTATATAGATACAGATCGGCGCTATCGATTTGCCAACCGAACTTATGAGGACTGGTATGGCTGTAGTCGAGATGAAATTCTGGGTAAGCAGGTTCGTGAAGTCATGAGTGAAGCAGCTTATGAAATTATTGAACCGTACATCAATCGAGCGCTAGCAGGGGAGATTATAACCTATGAGGCAGAAATCCCTTTGCCGTTGGGCAAAAAGTCTGTTGCTGTCACCTCCATCCCCGATTTCGATCTCAATGCTCAGGTGAGAGGATACTATGGTCTGATTACAGATATTAGCGAACAGCGAAACGCTGCACTGCGCGAACGCAAACGTGCAGAAGATGCATCAATCCTGGAAGAACGCAACCGTATGGCGCGAGAAATACACGATACACTAGCTCAAGCTTTTACTAGTATCATTGTTCACTTAGATGCCGCCTCCCAGCGCCTCAAGCTCGATCCAGATGCCGCCCAGTCACACCTAAAAACAGGGCGCGTTTTGGCGCGTTCTGGGCTTGCCGATGCTCGCCGCTCGGTAGAAGCACTCCGCCCGCAGATATTAGAAGAAGGGGATTTGTATAGCGCCCTTGAACGATTCGGGACTCAGATGTTTTACCTTACACCCGTTCGGGTAGTTTGTACCACGATCGGCGAACCATATCCTTTACCGAATGAAGTCGAAGTGAATCTGCTTCGCATCGGGCAAGAGGCGTTAACCAATGCTTTTAAGTATGCAAATGCGAGCGAAATCTGCGTTGAGTTGCGGTATGAGCTATCACAGTTCGTCTTGCAGATCGAAGATAATGGTCAAGGGTTTGAAAGCAGCAGCCTGTCTATCGGTCGGGGCTTTGGGTTACTGGGAATGACCGAACGCGCCCAACGCATTGGAGCAGAATTGACGATTGTGAGTCACCTTAGACAAGGTACAGAAATTGTAGTGAGAGTACAAATGCCATGACGCACCGCTTAACCGCTACACCTGACTCCTCTGCGATCCGCATCTTGATTGGCGATGACCATCCATTTATGCGAGAGGGTCTAACAGCCGTACTCGATTATAAACCGGATATGACCGTAATTGGGCAAGCTTGCAACGGTTACGAAGCAGTAGAATTGTTCCGCCAACATCAACCCGATGTTACATTAATGGATTTGCGAATGCCTGAACTGAGTGGCGTTGACGCGATCGCTACCATCTGTGCTGAGTTTGCCGAGGCTCGGATTATTGTCCTGACAACCTACGACGGTGACGAAGACATCTATCAGGGACTGCGAGCCGGCGCAAAAGGCTATGTCTTAAAAGATGCAGAACCAGACGAACTACTGGCAGCAATTCGGGCAGTTCATAACGGTCAGCAGTACATTCCTCCTGCCGTGGGAGCAAAACTGGTAGAGCGGATGCGGAGTCCAGAACTAAGCGATCGCGAGTTGCAAGTGCTGCGCCTGATGGCAACGGGTAAGAGCAACTTAGAGATTAGCATTGCCTTGGGTATCGCTGAGGGAACGGTCAAATTTCATGTTAAAAATATTCTCAGCAAGCTGGCAGTGAGCGATCGCACTCAAGCGATGATTGTTGCTCTCAAGCGCGGCATTATTAGGCTTTAAAAATTTAGCTCTAAAGTTATCACCTGCTCTTGAAGATAGGTTATTTCTAGTCCTAAGAGGCAGGCGATCGCTATCCCTATTGCTAGTGTAAAAACTTCTCGCAGGGGATGTGACAAAGTAGGAGCAATTTCCATATTCTCAGAATCAATAAACGATATTCAATTTCTTACTGTTTTTTCCAGCATTTTCATCACCAAGATGCTAACGATGAGTCATATCATGTCCGCTTGATTACTTACTAAACCCCAAGAACCCCACCCCGCCAAAGCTACGCTTCGTCTCCTCTCCCGAAGAGCGGGGTGGGGTGCAATGATTGTGGAAATCATAACTAATTACCCGGACTTGATATCAGACAAGTAATGGTGACAGACTGCTCATGCCAATTTCAGAACACGATCGTACCCAAGGAGGAATGGATGCGTCAGTAATTTTAGTGGAATACGGTGATTATCAATGTCTTTCCCCGCATTTCTCACAAGCTTATGAAGCGTTTGATAATGAGTAATAAGTAATGGGTAATGAGTAATAAGTAAAAGAGCAACAGGCGCAATCCCAGTGCAAGAACTTGTACATTCTTACTCACTACTCATTACTCCTTACTCACTACTCATTACTCCTCCATTCGAAGTGTGGTGAGAAATCCGGGTTTCCTGTGGTGAAGTTAACAGGATGATTCAAGAGATTCAT
The DNA here is from genome assembly GCF_056620565.1 of Nostoc sp. LEGE 12454. Classification (NCBI taxonomy): domain Bacteria; kingdom Bacillati; phylum Cyanobacteriota; class Cyanophyceae; order Nostocales; family Nostocaceae; genus Nostoc; species Nostoc sp. LEGE 12454. Next base: position 214,008 of record NZ_JBWQXL010000007.1, on the reverse strand, counting down.
GTGTAATGCGAAGCGTAAGATATGGATATGTTGGGAAATGGGGTAATCCCTCGCCATTGGCGCTGAAGCAGTAACACCTAACCAGGCTTACTCAATGAGGAAAAGATGCCAATGAACGCTCTAGAAATTGTCAAGCAGGCTTAAATTGACCTAAACGAAAAAGATATTCCTGATTATTTTTCTCTGATGTCTCCTAATGTCGAGTTCTATCAAACTGAAGAACTCCCTTGGGGCGGTCACTATCGTGGCTTTGATGAAAGTAAGGTTTTTTTCTCGAAGTTTTCTCCACTAATTGATTCGACCGTCGAAATATCTCGCTACATCCAAGCTGGTGAGTAAATAGTTGCGATCGGTAAGACGAGTGGCGTAGCAAAGCTAACTGGAAAAAAGTGCAGTTGTAACTTGGCTCACATTTGGACAGTCAAGGAAGCAAAAATTGTTCGGTTAGAAGTTTACATCGACACTGATGCAATGAAAACCGCACTGACATCAGCCTAACAAGTTGGTTTAATTCGTCTTATTTATAAAATGTTTCACAGGTTTTAACAGGAGGTTCACAGATGAAGATTTTTGTCGCAGGGGCAACGGGAGTGATTGGTCGTCCGCTAATCGCGCAATTGCGCGGCCTAGGTCATGATGTAGTTGCATTGACCCGTTCTTCAGAAAACGCGCAAACTTTAGCCGAACAAGGTGTAGAACCTGCGATCGCAGATGTATTTGATGCTGATGCTGTCAAAGCGGCTCTCGTTCGCGTTCAACCAGAAGTAGTGATTGAACAACTCACCGCTCTACCCAAAACCTACACTGGCGAATCAATGAGTGCTGCCGCACCATTCAACCAGCGTATTCGTTTAGAAGGGGGTGCTAATGTGTTGGCAGCAGCACAAGCGGCAGGCGTGCGCCGTTACCTGAGACAGTCGATCGCATTCTGGGGGGTTCCCGGTACTGGATTGGCAGATGAAGAAACACCGCTATCCTTGGATGCTTCCCCCGCAGTTGCGGCAGATGCACGCACAGTCACCGAAATTGAGCATCGCCTCCTTGAAACGCCCAATCTAGAAGGGATTGCCCTGCGGTATGGCTTCTTCTACGGGCCTGGTACTTGGTTTGCTGCCGATGGCGATGCTGCAAACCAGGTGCGACAGCAACAGTTCCCAATTGTCGGGAATGGGGAAGGTGTATGGTCATGGTTACACGTTGAAGATGCAGCGATCGCTACAATTGCGGCAGCAGAACGAGGCAATCCTGGCATTTACCTGATTACGGGCGATCGCCCCTTAGAAGTGCGCGAGTGGCTCCCAGCTTTTGCTCGTTGGTTGAATGCGCCACCACCTCCCCAGATATCAGTTCAAGAGGCTCTAGAAATAGGTGGTGCGGATGCTGTTTACTACGGTACTCAAATGCGCGGCGCATCAAACGTCAAGGCAAAACGCGAACTGAATTTTCAACCGCGACCTTTGGAATGGCTGGTTGGAAATGCTGTCGCTCATGCCAGTTAGGAATTTTAGCAATCAGCAAACTGCGACAGATAATCAAGGAGGAGAAATCATCATGACTTACTATGACTATATTGTGATTGGTGCTGGGTCGGCAGGCTGCGTGGTTGCTAACCGTCTGACCGAAGACCCTGACACGACTGTGCTATTGCTCGAAGCGGGCAATCCAGATACAAAACCAGAGATTCACATTCCGTTGGACTGTACAACTCTACTTGGCACCGAGGTGGACTGGGGATACTTCTCTGAACCAGAGCCGTATCTCAACAATCGCCAAATCTTTTGTCCTCGTGGTAAAGTCTTGGGGGGCAGCAGTTCAATCAATTTCCTGCTTTATGTCCGAGGGAATCATCACGATTACGATCGCTGGCAGTCATTAGGCAATCCTGGTTGGAGTTACCAGGATGTATTGCCCTATTTCAAGAAATTTGAAAATCAGCAACGCGGTGTCTCCGAATACCACGGTGTAGATGGCGAGTTGAGTGTCACCGATCTGGTTGCTCCTGCCACAATATCTCAACAATTTGTAGAGGCAGCATTAACGCTGGGTTATGACTACAATCCTGATTTCAATGGCATCCAGCAGGAAGGAGCAGGGCCATTTCAATTGACGGTCAAAGATGGGAAACGGCATAGTGCTGCGGCTGCCTTCCTCCTGCCGATTCTCGATCGCCCCAATTTGACTGCAATGACTGGAGCTTGCGTAACTCGGTTGTTATTTGAAGGAACTCGCGCCGTTGGAGCAGAATACCTGCACAAAGGAATACTGCACCAGGCCAGGGTCGATCGGGAAGTGATTGTTAGTACAGGCGCATTCGATTCGCCCAAGTTGCTGATGCTGTCAGGCATTGGAGATGCAGCACAATTACAAGCAATGGGGATTTCTGTTGTCGTTGATTTGCCCGGTGTCGGTCAAAATCTACAAGACCACATTGTCGTTCCTATTCCATACGAAGCAACTGGTGATTTACACACGGCAATTACCAGCAATGGCATCGCCGAAGCTGTATTGTTTTTGCATAGCGAAGGTAATTTGGAAACTGCGCCGGATTTAGAGCTGATCTTCGGCCCGATTCTGTGGGCGCCTCCTGGCGATGCCAACTCTTTAGGCTTCACAGGTCTGGTCATTTTGACTCATCCTCAAAATATTGGCAGTGTCAGTTTGCGTTCGCCGGATGCCAAAGATGCACCAATGATTCGATTGAACTATCTGCAAAGTCAATCCGATGTGAAAAAGCTAATTCAGGGAATTAAATTAATGCGCCAATTATTTCATACCAGTGCCTTCGATCCGTTTCGAGGTCGGGAAGTTGCTCCTGGTGCCGACGTTCAGAGTGATGCAGCACTCGAAGCTTATATCCGCAACGTTTGCGGTACGGTGTTTCATCCAATCGGCACTTGTAAAATGGGAACTGACTCTATGGCAGTTGTAGACCCCGAACTACGGGTACATGGAGTTCAGGGGTTGCGTGTCGTTGATGCTTCAATCATGCCAACTGTAATTACGGGACATACGAACGCGGCCAGTATGATGATTGGCGAAAAAGCAGCTGCTTTAATTAAAACAGCAGGTAGCTTTTCAAAGCAAGCACAGAAAGCAATTGCCAACTGACCGGAAATAAAAAGGTACAGGGCAAGTAAATTTATTTATCGGGTTCAAAATTTTTGAATGTGTGACTTTTGACTTTTGACTTCCCCGTTCGCGTAGCGTCTCCAAGAGTTGGGGCTGACTCGCTCAACGATCGGACAATTTAAAAGTTACTAAGTGACGATTCTTCATACCAGTTAAAAATTTAAGTAGAAGAAAAATGAAGATTGCTCAATATGGAACAGCGATCGCGGTTCTTCATGCGATCGCCAACGGACTGCATGGTTTAGCACATATAGAAATCCCAGTTGCCTTATCTTTGCTTCAGAGTTCATTTGTGGGGATTGCGATTTTTCTAACTCCCACCATTGCCGCTGTTTTACTTTGGATGCAGTTTTACCGCCTTGGTAGCTGGCTATTGGTGAGTTCAATGGCAGGATCGCTGCTTTTTGGAATTTACAATCATTTCATCGTAATTAGCCCCGATCATGTGTCTCAAGTTGCCTTTGCAGGTTGGGGAATGCTATTCCAAATCACCGCCATCCTGATATTAATTGTGGATGCATTTGGCTGTTGGGTTGGTATCTGGGCATTGAAAACGATTCAGGAACCTGAAAAGGTTATATAAATTGACGGAGGGTTCAGCGCATAACTGCTGCCCGATTGAGCGATCGCATTTATTTCTCATAGAGGTTGATAAAATATGTTTGATCTCGACCAAACTATTAAAAACCGCCACTCAACACGCAAATTTTTATCCCAACCAGTACCACGGGCTTTGCTCGATGAAGCCCTGGCTCTAGCGCAGTTGGCACCGTCGAATTCAAACATCCAGCCGTGGCGGTTAGTATTTGCCCAAGGCGATCGCCGCGATCGCTTGCAAGAAGCTTTGCTAAACCTTGCCAAACAGCAGCCCAACATTTCTCCTCTGCCTTCCGCCTTCCAGCATTACCGCCAGGAACTGGGAGCGCAAGTCTACGGGGCGATGGGGATTACTCGTGACGATAAAGCGAACAGACAGTTGGCCGTTCTGCGTAATTACGAATTTTTTGGCGCACCAACGGTTGCTATTGTCTGTATGCACCAAGATTTGGGCCTTGCCGATGCTTTAAGTGTGGGGATGTATTTACAAACGCTGGTGTTAAGCCTAACCGCTCGTGGCATTGGCACTTGCGTAGAGGTTTCGCTAGCGACTTATCCCGAAATCATCCACAACGAGTTGAATATTCCACCGGAATTATCGATCATTTGTGGTTTAGCCGTTGGCTATTCCGATCCTGATTTTCCCGCTAATCATCTGCATATAAACCGTGAGGTTGTTGAGAAAAATGTCTCGTTTATCGACGATTGAAAAAGGCTGTTCAGCAACCAAAGAAGGTTATACGAGAATGGCACTAAGGAAAGCTGAAACCTCGTCAGGGCAGGGTGTAGGGGGTAGGGGGTAGGGTGTAGTGTTTAAGACAATTAAATTTTAGTTGTGTCAAGGAGTTAAACATCTTCTTAATTCCCCACACCCCAATACCTACACCCCATACCCTTTCATCCAGTTATCTCATGGATTTGCCGTTATCTTAGTGCCATTGGTTATAGGAGTTCTCTTGATGATTTTAATCACCATCGTCTTCTGCTGTTCTCTATCGCCTACCAAATGCCTCAAAAAAACACTAATTCAGGATATTTTGACATGGATAATGTAATTGCTCCAACCAACTCACCTGTTGTAACATCATACGAAGTTACATTGGTTCCTAATAACTCATTGTTGACTGAGACACCAGAGGAAGGACGACAACTGGCAGTCAAAATGGCCCGGCTAATTATTAAACTGACTCAACCGGATGAAGAAAAACGCAACCAGTTACGAGATGTATATGGTAATGATGCCATGATGCTAATTGCCGTTGGACAAACGGTTGCAACAGAGTTTGCCACGATCGCCGCAGCTAATAACTACTGGCGGAAATAATATCTCGAAAGCGTCAAATCAGTAATTTGCTCAGAGGTGATTTCAATGACACCCAAAGTAAAAACCCTTGCCAAACTCTACCTAGAAGGAGAATCTGTCGAAATCTCAGACATAGCTCAATTAGAACTCTGTGACTGGTTGATAAGCGAGTTCCAACAACTTCCGATTAATCCCATGTTCTCTGATTACATGCGCTATCCCACAGCTGCCCAAATGTGTGCGGATATTGCCCAACAGCAGCTTTGGGTGTCGGCTGATAGTTACGATAGCGAGATTTATCCGAATCCGTTTTATGGTTTTGCGTTCCTGGCAATTCACGATTATTACCACTGTGTAGCGGATGCTGACTTTAGCCTTGAAGGAGAAATCACTGCTTATCGTACACTAGCAAATCGAGTCCCCAGTTTAGAAATTCAAAAAATTCTCTACTCCGAAATTGTGCTGAAATCGTCTGCTCACATTTACTTGGGTCATTCACCTACATCCAAACTCGTGTTTCCCTAAATGTTTACTGATTACAAAACAACATATTGCGAGTAGAACTTATGGCTTCAATAATAGACATCTTGCAAAAGTAACTTTTGCTTTCCGGTTGGGGAAAGGTTAAAGGTTAAAGGTAAAGCGGAAATTCCATCCCTTTTCCCTTTAACCCTTCCCCTTTCCCCTACTTCTGCAAGAAGTCTAATTACTAGTAAAAGCCGATCGCAATCGAGAATTTTGCCGATAAAGGCTAATAGTTTGCCTCTTAAATTTAGTAATCTGTTCTGATTTTGGAGGAATGCATTATGAAAGTTTTGATTCAAGCGATCGTCAGTTTTTTTGTATTTATTGTCGATTTCGTCTACGGAAATCGTTCTTACCCTCGGTTTTATGTGCTGGAAACGATCGCTCGCGTTCCTTACTTTTCCTATCTCTCGGTGCTGCATCTTTACGAGACACTGGGTTACTGGCGCAAAGCTGACTTGTTGAAGGTTCATTTCGCCGAAACCTGGAACGAATTACATCATCTGTTAATTATGGAATCAATGGGGGGCGATCGCTACTGGATCGATCGCTTCGTCGCTCAACACATTGCAGTGGCGTACTACTGGGTAGTCGTCCCACTCTATATGTTGCTTCCCAAGTATGCTTACTACCTGATGGAACTGATTGAAAATCATGCCTACCATACCTATGACAACTACTTGAAAGCCCATGAAGCAGAACTGAAAGCTCAAAAAGCGCCCCAAATCGCAATTAACTACTATCGCGATGGCGATCTCTATATGTTTGAAGAAACTCAGTTTACATCAGATCGTAAATTTCGCCGTCCTAGTGTAGATAATCTCTACGACGTGTTTGTAAACATCCGCGATGACGAATGTGAACATGTGCAAACAATGCAGGCACTCCAAAAACCAGAAGCGCGGCAAACCTTCAAAAGTCCCCACACAGTTGTGATTGTGGCTAAAGCTTTACCGATCGAAGGAGAAGTTTGAGAAGATGATTACTTTATACACTACCCTATCTTTATGAGGACTACCGAGCATTAGTCAAGCTAGCTGAGATAGAACAAGCCGCTAAGAGCGTCTACGCTTAACTCGTGCAATTTGGCAATGTTTGTTTTGTCCATCTAGCTTGTGCCTACTTGTAACGGTTAGGAGTATTGATGTTAGGACTTACGCAAAAATCGCCCAAAAGCTTAATTTGTCGAACCGCCAAGACGCCAAGACGCCAAGAATTCGTAAAGTGTGCGTAAGTCCTAGATGTATGAGTTATTCTGTTTACCGAATCAATCTTCCAGAAAGCCCAGAAGCAGTCGTTTTTGTAAATGGTTTTGTGGCTCGCAATCGCGCTGGCTTTTTCTGGATGTGCAAACAGCTGCGGACGAGGCTTGTGTAGTGATGATTAATCTACGCCCTGCCACCCCTGCTGACTTGAACCTGCTGCAACACTGGGATCGACAACCTCATGTTATTGCCTCAGATCCCAACGATGATTGGTATTGGGAGGTAGAACTGAGTCGCAATCCTGACTGGAGAGAGCAACTAATTGCCCAGATCGAGGGTCGTCCCATTGGATTTGTCCAAATTATCGATCCAGCGCGTGAGGAAAGCCGTTATTGGGGCGATGTTGCACCGGATCTTCGTGCCATTGATATCTGGATTGGGGAAGAAACAGATTTGGGCAAAGGCTACGGCACAAGAATGATGCAGCTTGCCCTAGCTCGATGTTTTGCCGATCCGCGTGTGACGACTGTCCTCATCGATCCACTTGCCAGCAATACTCGCGCTCACCGCTTCTATGAACGTCTTGGCTTCCAATTTGTTGAACCGCGGAGGTTTGGTGACGATGACTGTTTTGTTTATTGCCTGAACCGACTAGATTGGCATTCTGAAAACACGATCGCATCGCGGTAGCGGCAACTAGTGAGCGATTGCCGCATAACAACGCTCATGCACGAATGGCACTAAGATAACGGCAAATCCATGATATAACTGGATGAAAGGGTATGGGGTGTAGGTATTGGGGTGTGGGGAATTAAGAAGATGTTTAACTCCTTGACACAACTAAAATTTAATTGTCTTAAACACTACACCCTACCCCCTACACCCTGCCCTGACGAGGTTTCAGCTTTTTTTAGTGCCATTCGCTCATGCACACGACCGTCGAGAGTCGATTGGTTGTGATGCAGTCAAAATTACCAAAGTATGAATTGCTAAAGAAGAGAAACTGATGAGTTCATTCTCGACAGTACCACGTATGATTTTCTATCCGCAAAAGAGAGGAGTAGGAGAGGAGTAGTCAGGAGTTAGCTGGTTTTGGCTGTCTTCATCAAACTGTATCCACATCAAAGCTAAGAGCATCAGCTTATAAATACTTACTCGCTTCAAGAGAAGATATTCAAGCATAAGTCATTATTTTAAATTTTTAGATACATACGCAGCTTTCGTAACTTCAATGAATTTCATGTATGCTTGTTTTCTTTTTTGTTTCCCGGATTCATTTCTCGTTTTTGATAAACTATCAATCTGTCTAGATATTCTTCTAGCTGTCCGATAACGATTGCCAAACATCCGCAAGTTAATAGTTTTATAAATTTTATTTAACATTTTTAATTATATTTTCGTAACTTAGGCAGCGTAAGTGTTTCAGGGCTAGCATCCTTAATATCACTTCTACAGGAGTTGATTTTCTCCCTGTTTTAGTTGAAAGTGGATAACGTTTTGAAAAGTCTGCTGACATTAACTCCAGGAGCTTTTCATCACAGAGTAGATGGTCAATCCGAGTCATTTGTTCATCCATTTCACCACTGAGGAGCAAGATAATTTTGAACTCCCGGTCAATGTGATATTTTTTATGTAACACCTCAAGTATGCTTTGTGATTGAGTATATTTTTCTTTACCTCACCTCAATCACTGTAAGGCTTTTGAGTTTCGTACCGGGAACTCATCTATCAGCAGGGTAAGATATTTAACCCTTGAGAAGTATTGACATATTAAAATTTTATAGCCTTCATCTTGCATATTCAGAAAAAACGTTATAAATTATTAAATAATAGGGGAAAATATGACTTCTTAGTGTCAAAAACTAATCCTGCTCAAGTAAATATACTGCAACCAGTTTTAATTTCACACAACTCCTAAACAGCACTGTAGAGATGTTTTTGTTTGGTAAAGCAATGATTCTGGACAGACAAGGGAACGATAAATAATCTAAAAATATATCTTATGTGACTGTTTTTAGGAATTATCTTACTACTTGCGGTGGAAAACAACAATTATAATTCACCAAAATAGTAATAGATGGCAAGCAATTAACTAATAATAAAGTTGCATAAATGTCAGCAAGTTTATTCCTTGTTAGTTGATTATTTTTTGCCCAATTATCTTTGCTATTCAAAGAATCGTTTTTGTTATGCTGAGAATAGCAAAAATAATAAATGAAGACACATCTACCACAAATTCACAATCCTCATGGAGTTATTCTGGCAATGCACCTAAACGAATTGGAAACTACTGAGAATTTAAAAGAAGTGGAAGAAGCATGGCTAGCACTAGAAAAATCAATTCTCTATTATCAAGGTCGCCCTGTTGGGACAGTAGCCGCTTATGATGTTTCTGTAGAGGCGCTCAATTACGATCAATGCTTTGTCCGAGATTTTGTTTCTTCGGCTCTAATTTTTCTGATCAAAGGTAGAACAGATATTGTTCGTAATTTCTTAGAAGAAACCTTAAAGTTGCAACCTAAAGAAAGGGCATTAGATGCTTATAAGCCAGGAAGAGGATTAATACCAGCTAGCTTTAAAGTGGTGTCAGAAAATGGGCAAGAATATTTAGAAGCAGACTTTGGAGAACATGCGATCGCTAGAGTTACGCCTGTAGATTCTTGCTTATGGTGGATTATTTTGTTGCGCGCTTATATAGTCGCCACAAAAGATTTTTCTCTCGCCTATCAACCTGAATTCCAAAATGGTATCAGGTTAATCATGGAAATCTGCTTGGCGAATCGTTTTGATATGTACCCAACGCTGTTGGTTCCAGATGGCGCTTGTATGATTGACCGTCGTATGGGCATTTATGGGCATCCTTTAGAATTGCAAGTCCTCTTTTACACGGCATTGCGTGCATCTCGCGAACTGCTAATTTGTAAAGGTAATTCTGATATTGTTGAAGCCATTGATAACCGATTGCCTCTTTTATGCGCTCATATTCGCCAGCATTACTGGATAGATATTAATCGTCTGAATGCAATTTATCGCTTCAAAAGTGAAGAATATGGCAAGGCTGCTGTTAATCTGTTCAACATATATGTAGATTCTGTTCCCTATTATGAATTAGATAAGTGGTTGCCAAAAAAAGGTGGTTATTTAGCAGGTAATGTCGGGCCGTCGCAGCTAGATACTCGCTTCTTTTCCCTCGGAAACTTAATGGCAATCATTTCCGACTTAGCCACCGAAGAACAGTCACAAGCGATTATGACTCTCATTGAGGATCGATGGGATGATTTGGTGGGAGATATGCCAATGAAAATTTGTTTCCCAGCTTTGGAACATGAAGAATACAGAATTGTGACTGGATGTGACCCCAAAAATATACCTTGGTCGTATCATAATGCTGGTAGTTGGCCTGTTTTAATGTGGATGTTGGCGGCGGCGGCTGTAAAAACTAATAGAACAAATCTCGCCCAAAAGGCGATTGAAGTTGCCCAAGGACGCCTTAGTACAGATGAATGGCCAGAGTATTACGATGGGAAAAAAGGGCGACTGATTGGGAAACAAGCTAGGAAATATCAAACTTGGACAATCACTGGGTTCTTATTAGCAAAAGAACTGATGGCAGACCCCACTTTTTTACCATTAATCAGCTTTGGAAAATTACCAGCAGAACAGGTTTCTAGAGCATGTGAGTTTGAAATTGCCAGTGTAGACCCCTATATGTCTTGATAAGAGAGTTTGGAGAGACGCGATTAATCGCGTCTGTACAAGAGTTGGGAGTTAGAATACAAAAGCCTCCTGACTCCTGAATCGTGTTTTCATGACAAACCCCCGTCAATTAGCTTTTATCGCCTTACGAGATGTTCATAAGGGGGCTTATGCTGATGTTGCCCTAGATAGAGTGCTGCAAAAATTTAATTTGGCTGATTGCGATCGCCGCTTGGTGACAGAATTGGTTTATGGGAGCGTCAGAAGGCAACGCACCCTCGATACTCTCATCGATCAATTCGCCAAAAAGAAATCTCATCAACAACCACAAGACCTCCGCACTATCTTACATCTAGGCTTTTACCAACTGCGTTATCAAGAGCGTATTCCCGCCTCAGCTGCTGTTAATACCACAGTCCAACTCGCTAAAGAAAACGGTTTTTCTGGACTCACGGGTTTTGTTAACGGTTTATTACGCCAGTATCTTAGACAAGCAGGGGAGCAGGGGGGCAGAGGGGCAGGGGGGCAGAGGGGCAGGGGGGCAGAGGGGCAGAGGAGAATGATTCTTTGTTACTTCCCCATTTTGATCCGTTAGAACTTCCAGAAAACCCTGTGGAACGCTTGGGTATTTTACACAGTTTTCCTGACTGGATTATTCAAGTTTGGTTAGAACAATTGGGTTTGACTGAGACAGAACAACTGTGTGAATGGATGAACCAATCACCAACAATCGACTTGCGTATCAACCCACTTCGCACTTCCATTGAGGAAGTTGAGGTGGCTTTGGAATCTGCTGGTGTTTTGGTGAGACGGATTCCTCATTTACCCCAAGCTTTACGATTTATTGGTAATACTGGGTCGATTCAAAAATTACCGGGTTTTAAAGAAGGTTGGTGGACTGTACAAGATAGCAGCGCTCAATTGGTAGGTCATTTGCTCGACCCCCAACCAGGTGAGGTGGTGATTGATGCCTGTGCTGCACCAGGGGGGAAAACAACCCACATCGCTGAGTTAATGGCAGATGAGGGTAAAATTTGGGCTTGCGATCGCACTGCTTCTCGTCTTCGCAAACTCCAAGAAAATTCTCAACGGCTGAATTTACAATCTATTCAAATTTGCACTGGTGACAGCCGCCACTTCAATCAATTTCAAAACACCGCAGACCGGGTATTACTTGATGCTCCATGTTCTGGTTTGGGAACTATGCACCGTCATGCTGATGCGCGTTGGCGACAGACACCAGAATCCGTCCGAGAACTTTCGGTACTGCAACGAGAATTAATAGCACATACATCAACTTTTGTCAAACCTGGTGGTGTGCTAGTTTATGCCACCTGTACATTGCATCCAGCGGAAAATGAAGAAGTAGTTTCGGCGTTTTTAGCTGATTCACCTCAGTGGCAAATTGAGTCTCCTATTGGCGTTGAGTTACCTGATTCTACCGATAGTACACCTCAAGGTTGGTTTAAACTTTGGCCCCATCGACAGGATATGGATGGTTTTTTTATGGTTCGCTTAAGAAAAACCAATAATTCCGAGTGAATACTGTTTGGGATTGTACGATTTGGTGGAGGCCTGAATCTACCAGAGGAGGCAGCAATGGTTTCCCCTTCCAATGTGAAAAACTTAGTTAAAATCCTGATTGGAGCAGCCTGGATTGATGGCAGAATCCAGCCAGAAGAACGGCAATATCTCCGCGAAATAGCTCAAGCAAAAGGTTTAGCTAACGACCCAGAAATTAAGCCTTGGCTGTACGAATTAGTTCCTGTACAGCCAAAAGAGTGCTACGACTGGGTGCGGGAGTATCTAGGCGATCGCCCCAGTCTTGAAGATTGCGAAAATCTGATTGAAGCTATCAGTGGCTTAATTTATAGCGATGGTGAAGTTGCCGTTGAAGAAGCCAGACTCCTGACGCAATTGCAGGATATGGCGAAGCCGAATGAGTCAAATCAACCAGCTCACACTGCGCTTCTCAAACAAATTCAAAAGCTTTACCGCCGTTGGGTTGAAGTCCAAAACTAACATGGAACTATGAGTTGATCTAAGAGAAGGCGGTGAATTATCTCACTGCCTTTTTGTGTTTCTTTGTCCCCATACTCCGCGATAAAAGGGTGTGGGGTGTAGGGTGGTGCGACTCGTTTGCGGTGAATTCATCCCACATTCCGCACCTTAACTGTCACAAGCGGTTATTACGGAAGTTAATTCATAGAAAAGGAGTAAAAAATTACATTTATCTAAAAAAAACAGATTTTTGATAGAAAAATTTATTAAATATATTCTCAATAAGCAGCAATAAAGATAAGAGTGGTTGGGTGAAAAATTTTAATAAGACGATTTTATTCTTACAAGCTCAATACATCTTTGGAACTTATGCTTGTCTGAAAATAAAGTTAAAAACGCCATAACTTGTTCTGAACATTAATTTTATTAATGAGCTAAATGGTCTAATTAAAATATTAATAATATTGCTCAATCAACTTATACATCTATAGTAATTACGACAAGCTTCTGGGAGGAACAGGAGAATGTACTTCATTTCAGATGTCAAATTACAAAATTCTGTTTTTTGTTGAAAAGTCACAAGATGAACTGATTGAAAACATTGAAATATCCACCGCATGGTTGGATTATTTATGGCTTTTCCTAATTGATTTTTTACAGTATAGTTTAAGGATTTTAAAGCTGCTTTAATTTCTCTTTGGGCTAAAGTGTAGACTAGCAAACATAACCCCATTATCACTGCTAATGCTTCTATTCTTTCTGGGCTTTTTAGAAAAATACTATCTGCTAAAAATAAAGGATTATTGAGAAAACTAAACCCTCTTTCACATGATTGCTGCGCTTTATATTCAGACAGCATTTTTTCATTGCTCAGTTCTTTATCTGACAAAACATTTGTAGCAATTATAAACCTTCCTGCACTTAATATTTCTTGGTCAAGAATATCTTTGTTTTCACTAACAGTTGCTGAAATTTGATAGTATTTTGATTGATTCTCTTCTTTGATATTTGAAATTTTTTCGAGAGTTTCAATAGTTTCTACCTGATGATATTTAAATCCTTTACTTATTTTGGTTAATTCTTTTCTAGCGTCAGCAACACAGGCAAATTTTTCTTGTGCTAGTTTTTTTAACTTAGCTTGAGTGTTTATCAAAGATTTTTGTATTTTCTTTGATAATTCCTCTAAGTCAGATTTTTTCTATCTTGACTTTGTACAATTAACCATCTTTGTTCTATATCTCCATAAGTTATTTTCTTTTGAGCGTATGAATATCCTGTCTTTTCACTTTTCACAAATTCCGATTCTGCTAAACTCCTGACTAAGCTTTTTGCTAATTTTATCGTCAATGGTACTCGCGTCAACCATTTAATACTCGACATTAACTTAATATTTGATTCTGTATATAATGCGCTATCTGCTACTATTAGACTATCTACTTGTATCCTTTTTTGATACTCGACTGCGATTTCTCCAAACCTTTTAGAATCAACTTCATTTCCTGAGACTGATTTGATATATATTGGTATATCTCCATCTCCTGAACATACTAGTTCTGTAATAAATTGTTTTAAGTCTGGACGATGATCGCGGGAATAACCGTAGGTTAGTTTTATCGCTTGAGGTGATTTCCCTTCTTCATTTTCTTTTCCTAAATAATCTGATTGCTTTTGATTATCAAATATTACTTCAGGTAAACTATATTCATATTCTCCATCTACATGAAATGATGTTGAATCCAAGTGTGATGATGAAAGTGATATCTGATATCTTTGTACAGCATTTAAACTGATTGCTAAAAATACTGTATCTAGTCCTTTTATAAATAATTTATCTAGGATTCTCCCCAGCTTATCATCATTGAGGTATTCTGGCTTTACTCCTGTACCAATTAAGTGTTCACAAGCGATTAATTCAAAGAATTTTGGGAACATATATAAAGGCTGTGACATCATACTTAAGCCGTTTAAAATCATTGCCTTTACCACCTGACCCGCACTGACTTTTTCTCCTGGCCCTGACCCAAGGGAATTATTAATTATTTCTACAATCCCAATTGAATCTACTATTCCTGCTACTATCCCTAAATGATCTATCTTCTTCAATTCTAGGTCTTTAGCACTAAACATGGCAACAGAAACTCCACAAAAGTATCTGTTGAAATTTTCTCCTGATTGTGTTGATTCAAAATGTTTTTTTATCTTTTTATAGTCATTGAGGATAAAGCTTTCAATGATTTTGAACCAATTTTGACATCAAAATAACCTAAGAACTCAAATTTTGTACTTAGTCGTAAATATTCAACTGTATATCTTAGTTAATCATAATAATTCCTATTTATCTCTAATAGATTCTAGTCAATTCTCTCAATTATTAGTTCTTATGTACTAAATCTATCCGTTTCCTTGGGGTGTGACAGTTGTAGGTGCGGAATGTGGGTTCATAACCCGCAGTGAAAACGTCAAGGCAGAACCTTGAAAATCTCATAACTGTTCCCAGGATGGAGGTGCAATCCCTCCCCTTCAAGGTTAGAAGTGACTCCCTATCTGTCCACACCGAGGCTAATCACCAGAGTGAAGCTGGAAGCAGGGCGGAATCAGTGCTAAATCAGATTAGGCACACTGCCGCTAATGGGGAGATACTACGGTGAACTTAATGTGAAGCTCCTAAAAAAGCGTCTTACACCCATAGCAGGAATCTGGCTATATCCTGACTATCACCATTTACAAACCCGCAGCACCTCACCCTGGTAGCTGCATAACCTCTGGGTTGATGGTAGGCGAAATGGAGACACCTACGGTATCAAAACAATCTAAGGAACGGAACGAGGAAAAACGTCATCAACTCCATAAGGTTGACAACTTATGTGGGAAGCCGTGATTAAGCTTCTATCGGAAGATGATGGGTAGGATGGGGGCGGAAATTGCCTCCGGCAACCAAGAAATCTAGAAATGGATTAGACCATGCGTAGACAAACGGACTGCATTCCAGGACTAGTAACTGGATAATAACATAGGGAATGTTAGCAGATCGTATTGACGCGGACGGGCACGCTCCCAAACCCCAATAAACGGCTAAGAGAAGACTAGATGGAACATAGACCGACAACTTAAGGAAAACGTTAGTTATGCGAACAAGCCGGAAAGATTGAAGCTGTAATTGCCCAGCTTAAAGGGGATTGCAATACCCCTTCAGTTCTGGAAGGCTCAAGACGGTAAGTAACGGAGGTCAATACCTGAAAACGGGCTATGAATGGGATTTTGGGCTTTTACCCAGTTACCCGTAGGTTGCTAGGAGCCGCGATGCGCCTAAAGGTGCATGTCCGGTTCTGAAGGAGAGGTGCGCCGTAGCAATACGGACATCGACTCTAACTAGGGTGTGGGGAAACAAGCCACACCACTTGCGGGCGAGGTTTAAAACCTAGCTTCTCTACGAGACGCTGCGCGAACGGGGCTAATTTTTTCACTACACCCCACACCCCACACCCCACACCCGCCTCGGAGGGGCAGTATAAATCGCGTCTCTACATGAGGGTTTTGGGGTTATCTGAACTGTGTTGGCTTAAATCAACGTTCCTGAAGATGCTACTTTTAGACATTCTTTAAGAAACTGCTGGGGAATTTCTCTACTTTCTCCCCAATGCTGATGAACATAAGAAGCATGAATATTTGCAGGTAAACCCCATCCTTCGCATCCCATATTTTCTTCGCAATCGTAGCGAGAAGTTTCAAATAGGGGCTGAGTGGGAGTTAAGGTTAAATGGGAACGATGAAACTCATGTCCGTAAACAGTTGTATTTGCCTTAACTAACAAATTATCTTGCAAAGCTACAGCACGACGATAGCCCAAAGTTAAGCGTCCACCCATCACAGCAGATGTTGCTAGCACTCCTGCCATTGACCAAGATTTACCCTCAAAATCGATAATTTGCTCGCACAAATACATTAATCCGCCGCATTCGGCAACTGTAGGCATTCCTCTAAGTATTGCCGTTTTCACTGCATCACGAACGCTGGTATTTTCTGCTAGTTGCTGGGCAAATACTTCCGGGAAACCACCGCCAAAATACATTCCCTGAATATCTTTTGGTATATCAGTATCTTCTAAGGGACTCCAGAAAACCAGTTCTGCACCAAGTTGTTGCAGCAAATCGAGATTGTCCTGGTAGTAAAAATTAAAAGCGCGATCGCGGGCTACTGCAATCCTAACTGGGAATGAGGGAGATAAGGAGGATGAAGGAGAAGGAGAAAGGGGTTCTGATTTTAACAAAGGTAATAAGTGTTGCCAGTCGAAGCAAGTATCTCCTAAATCGGCAAGGCGATCGATTAAAGCATTGAGTTCGGGAAGTTCGGCTGTGGGTACTAAACCCAAATGGCGATCGGGAATTGTAATGTTATCTTGACGCCGCATTACGCCGAGAATTGGTAATTGTAAGGATTCTAGGGAATCTTTGAGCAGAGAGAGATGGCGATCGCTCCCGACGCGATTTAATATTACCCCAGCTATTTTAATTCGGGGATCAAAAGATCGATAGCCGTGAGCGATCGCAGCCACAGAACCAGATAAACGACTGCAATCAATCACCAACACCACAGGCAAATCTAAAAGCCGTGCAATGTGTGCCGTACTCGCAAAGTCAGTTAGGCATTGAGCATTGTTCTTCTCCTCTGCTCCCCTGCTCCCCTGCTCCCCTGCTCCCTCTTTCACTCCATCAAACAACCCCATTACCCCTTCCACTAGGGCATATTCACTCAGTTGACTATGATGGGCAAAACATTCCTGAATGTAGGCTTCAGAAGTCAGCACGGGGTCTAAATTGCGACAAGCACGACCAGTTACGTGTTGATGAAACATCGGATCGATGTAGTCTGGGCCTACCTTAAATGATTGCACCAGGCGATCGCGACGGCGTAAAGATGCTAAAAGGGTGAGCGTGACTGTTGTCTTACCCACCCCACTACGTTCCCCAGCAATGACTAAAGCCATAAATGAAACAAATTAGGTTTTTATGCAGCAACTATTTTGACTATTGGCTGTGCGTCCATCGTCGCTTTATGCAAAAGCAGATGCACCAGTTTCTCAAACCAACTCACTCAAACTTATACCAATTAGAAACCAGAAAACCACCCAATTAGGGGAGTTGGGCTGAAAAAGCCTAATAGTATAGTTGGAGATTAGCCGAGACTTAGATAGCAATAAGCTACCAAAAGAGGAACGTTTTATGATAACTGTGCATCATCTTAACAACTCGCGATCGCAGCGGGTGCTGTGGCTGCTTGAGGAATTAGGTATCGAATACGAGATCGAGTTCTATGAACGCGATGCCAAGACGATGATGGCACCGGAGTCGCTACGCCAAGTTCATCCCCTCGGCAAATCACCAGTTATCACAGATGCAGACTTGACGATCGCTGAGTCGGGTGCAATTATCGAATACCTAGTCGATCGCTACGGTAATGGTCGGTTAGTCCCAGCATCCGGTACGCCGGAGCATCTGCGCTACAAGTATTGGCTGCATTACGCCGAAGGCTCGGCAATGCCACTGCTGGTGATGCGGCTGATATTGAACAATTTCGGGGCAGGCGACAGCAGCGTGGTTAGCGGATTTGTCGCCCCCCAAATTAAACTTCACTTTGACTACATAGAAGACGAACTCCGTAAAAATACGTGGTTTGTAGGCAATGAATTTACCGCCGCCGATATCCAAATGAGCTTTCCCCTAGAAGTAATCGCTGCGCTTCCTGAAGAAGTCGAGAGTCGGCCAAAGCTCAAAGAATTTGTCGAGCGCATTCATGGACGACCTGCTTACAAACGCGCCTTGGAGCGTGGAGGTAAATACGACATATCCTTTCAATAGACTTCTTGCATGAATCGAAACCCTCACCCTAAATCCCTCTCCCAAGCAAGGCTACGGTGTACGCAAAAGTCCTCTAAAGCTGTCCCACATCTTGACCTGCTATGTTAATGCATCGACTTGCAATGTTAATGCATCGACCTGTTATGCCAATACATCGACCTGTTATGTTAATGCATCGACCTGCTATGCCAATGCATCGACCTGCTATGCCAATGCATCGACCTGCTATGCCAATGCATCGACCTGTTATGCCAATGCATTGACCTGCTATGTTAATGCAATACGGTTTGGTTAAGATTTTTTGATAAAAATTATTGATCGCTAAAAACGCGATAAATCCCCGTGGATTGATTCTTGTAGAGACGGCGATTCATCGCGTCTCTTGCCTCCAAGGAAAATAGAAAAACCCTCCAGATTATTGAAATATCCAAAAATCTGAAGAGTTCGTGTTTAGTTTTCGCAATTCTGGTAACTTTTATTGTTTCCAAGCGAAACTAACTATTTGTTTCCAATTTGAAAATATTCGCAGTCACTCCCAGACTTTCTTCAAAAAGTGACTCGCGACCCCAGCGTTGTACCTGCTGACTCAGCAATGCTTCCGCCTTTTGTTCCGAAAGTGAAGTCACCTGTTGAAACAGACCGGCAGATTGAGCGCCGCCGTGGGTTTCCATCCGCATACAACCACCAGTTTCCGAGCAAATTACTGTACCACAGTCTGCCTTCGGATTGGTCGAACTGAGGCGCAAAGCAATCAAGTCGCCAGCAATCTCACCCACATCAGCAAGGGGAACACCCGCTAATTCGGTTTCTACTTGGCGTTGGTCTTGAGCAATAAAGTTAATACGAGTGATCTCATAATCTCCGGTTTCCTTTTTATAGGAAACTGGCTGCCATCCTAAACGACTTGCCAACCAACCCAAAAACAGCAGCGCTTGTGCAGGGTTGCCTTTTTCGTAATCAATAGTTACTCGGTCGACTTCCCGAAGGGAAGCCCGACGATGAGGTGAGTCGTAAGCTTCAGCTGTCAATTCTTGCCATGCTGACAGGCGACGCCAGTTGAGGTCAGCCAAGGGAACACCACTTTCCACCAAATCTTGGAGGTGGAGTAAGTCACTTTCTGGCTCGTTAAAGCGGCAAGAATCCACAATCACATTATTGCAGACGGCTGCCAACCGTTTGAATAAAGTGTTATTGGGGTCTGGTGTTGCTTTCCACCAGAGAAACTTCGGTAAGCCACCAATCAACAATGCTGGAATCATACCACCGATGCGTTCTAAGGCAGCAGCAGTTCCACTAAGAGTGATGTATTCGCAGCAAATTAGTGTGCTTGACGATTGCTTTTGGATGGGGCAATAGGCTGAAACTTGAGCCTTAACCCCTTTATCTTCGCCAGTAATGGGAAATAGCGCGATGATGCGGCAAGGGTTGCGGAGGGCGATTTCATCAGCAATTCTGGGGCTTGGGGCATTTAAGCTGGGAAGTTCAATAGAACCATTGTCTCCCGCAGCACCGTTTCCTTGACGTTTGATGAATTCTTCTCTCAAGATAGCCAGGGTTTCAGGTGTTGCTGTTCCAGTATCTGGCAGGGCATATTTTGTCTGCACTTGGCGCAAGGCAGCTACCATCTGAGGCCCTAAAATCCCGTCAAGCGGGCCGTTGTAAAACCCCAAAGTAGCTAAAAGATACTGGGTTTCTTCGGGTTCGTAAACGACTAAGGTAAATGTCGTGGCGCGGGTGGCAGCAGGAAGCCCACCGTCCTCGCCAGTAATGCCATAACTTTGCCAAATTTTATGAAGTTCCGCTTCTATTTCATTAAGCGAAATATCTTTTGGCGCCTGAAGTGAATAAATTGTAGAAGCTTGGGGAGCCATAGGAAGTTTTGGATTTTGGATTTTGGATTTTGGATTTTATCATTGGTCATTAGTCATACCCTGCCCGAAGGCGTTCGCGTAGCGTCTCGTAGAGAAGCGCCTATGTCATTTGTTGTTACTAGTGACTAATGACCAATGACTAATGACTCATATTTACAGTCTGCGCCAGCGACGGCCATCCTGGTTAATTAAGAATTCTGCTTCTGTTGGTTCCCAGGTTCCAGCTTCATACTGGGGAATAGTATTGGCGTCGGCGGGTGCATCCCAAACGGAAAGGGCTGGCGTTACTACCTGCCAAGCGGCTTCTACTTCATCCGCGCGGGTGAATAATGTTTGATCGCCCATCATACAATCAAGGAATAAGCGATCGTAGGCATCAGATGTGGCTTGGATGCCAAAGGAACCATAACTAAAGTCCATGTCAACGGAACGGGTACGGAATTCTGCCCCCGGCATTTTCACATCAAAACGCAGGGAAATACCTTCATTCGGCTGAATCCGCATCGTCAAAATATTGGCGTTTGTCTGTTGGGCGGCGGATTGGAACATCCGAGACGGAACTTCGCGGAAGTGAATGGCAATCTCGCTGACTTTTTTCGGCATCCGCTTCCCGGTACGCAAGTAGAAAGGAACACCTTTCCAGCGCCAGTTGTCTACCAAAAACTTCATTGCAACGTAGGTAGGTGTGGTGGAGTTGGTATTAACACCTGGCTCCGTCCGATACCCTGGCACCTCTTGACCCTTCATCCAGCCAGCACTATACTGACCGCGGACTGCTGAACGTGACAGATTGTGAACATCAGCTAAACGAGTAGCTCGGAGTACCTTCACTTTTTCTGTGCGGATGCTGTCGGCATCCATTGCGTTGGGTGCTTCCATCGCCGTTAAACAATAAAGTTGCATTAAGTGGTTTTGCAACATATCCCGTAGTGCGCCGGCGCTTTCATAGTAACCAGCCCGGTCTTCCACTCCCACGGTCTCTGCCACGGTAATTTGCACGTGGTCAACAAATTGACGATTCCACAACGGCTCAAAAATCGCATTGGCAAAGCGAAACACCAGCAAATTCTGGACTGTTTCTTTACCCAAGTAGTGGTCAATGCGGTATACTTGGTTTTCTTTACAATATTTCTGTACCACTTGGTTAAGACTCTGGGCAGAAGCCAAGTCTCGACCAAAGGGTTTTTCAACTACTAGACGATGTTTGTAGGGATCTTCTAGCATCCCGGCGCTTCCTAGCTGCTTAATCGCTTCAGGAAAGAATGAGGGGGCAACCGAGAGGTAGAACATGCGATTCCCTCGCGTGCCCCGTTTTTCGTCTAATTCACTCAATAAGTTTTTCAGTTTCTGGTAGCCTTCGGGGTTGTCTATATCCCCAGGGCTATAGAACAGACCTTGAGAGAAATCTTGCCAGAGTTCCCCTAAATCGACATCGGCATGTGCCTCTTCCATGCCCTTTTGCATTTGTTCGCGGAAGTACTCATGGCTCCATTCTCGACGTGCCACACCGACAATGGTCGTTTCTGGGGGAATACGCCGTTCTCGCCGCAATTTGTAAAGTGCTGGCACTAGTTTGCGCCAGGTGAGATCGCCAGAAGCGCCAAAAATGACTATAATCTGGGGTTCGGGCATCCCTTGTTGTTGCAGACCAACGCGCAAGGGATTTTCTAGCAGACTAACCATAACAATTTTGGATTTTGGGTTTTGGATTTTGAGATTGGGCATTGGGTATGGGGCATGGGGCATTGGGCATGGGTTATTCTCCTTGTTCCCTTTCCCCTTGTCCCCAATACCCAGTCCCTACACTGGTGACAATACCTTGATCTTTTCTTCTAAAGAGTTCATCAAGGACTGGAAGGGCTGGATAAACTTGTCAATACCATCGACTAACAGTTCATCCATGACGTTATCGAGATCGATGTTGATGTCGGGATCTTTGAGGTTTTCGATCAGCGTGTAAGCATTATCTAAATCTGTTTCTAAGCGATCGCCTACGTTACAATGATCGGCACAAGCTTTAATGGTCGCTGGTGGTACGGTGTTGACGGTATCATGACCGATCAACTCTTCGATATACATCACGTCTCTGTAGTTGGGGTCTTTGGTACTGGTGCTAGCCCAAAGTAGCCGTTGTACTGTAGCCCCTTTTGCTGCCAAATCTTGCCAACGCTCGCTTCTAATGATTTTCTTGTATTCTTGATACGCAATCTTAGCGTTAGCGATCGCTACTTTTCCTTTAACAGCTCTTAGCTTTGCTTCCACGGAAATATCATCAACGCCTTTTTTCAACTTAGCATCAATCTTGCCGTCAATGTTGCTATCGATCCGGCTGAGAAAGAAGCTAGCGACTGAAGCAATTTTACTGATGTCCTTACCTTCAGCCACCCGTTTTTCTAAGCCCCGAATATAAGCCATTGCTGTGTTTACATAGCTTTCTACAGAAAACAGCAGCGTAATATTAACATTCATCCCTTCGGCTATTACCTGTTCTACTGCTGGCAAACCAGGTTCTGTACCGGGAATTTTAATCATCAGATTTTCCCGACCAATTTCTTGGAAATAGCGTCGGGCTTCGGCTATGGTTGCTTCAGTATCATGGGCAATGGTTGGTGGGACTTCAATACTCACATAACCATCTAATCCATTCGATGCTTCATAAACAGGGCGTAAAATATCACAGGCATTACGGATATCTGCAAAAACTAGCGATTCGTAAATTTTGTCTATGGGTAAGTTAGCTCGAACTCCGGCTTCGATATCGGCATCATAAATAACGTTACCAGCGATCGCTTTTTCAAAGATAGCTGGGTTTGAGGTAATCCCAGATATACCTTGATTTTCAACCATGTCTTTGAGTTCACCTGATTGAATAATGTCACGGGTCAAATTATCCATCCAGATACTTTGACCGTATTGGTTAATTTCTAGTAGATGATTGGTAGACATAGCTCTAATTTGTTTCACTCCTGTATAGTGATGATTCTAAGTAAGTTGGCAAAACCCATCAAAATTTGATGCTTACTTTTGAATTGTGGCGTTGCCAATCACTTATCGCATCGGCCAGCTGAGATAATCTTTAATACATCTTCAAGAAGTGCGATTCTGCATTCCCAATCCTAAATCACCATGATTAACTTTTAATTAATGCCAGATGCTAGACGCATCCTCGATCCTTTTATTACCGTCTTCTAGTGCAACATGGCAAAAATAACTATCCAGTTGAAAAAGTTTAAAAAGCTTTATTTGCAAGCTTTGTTTTCTTCTAAATCGTACCTTTTTACACTAGTACAGGTCAGCAGCCATTTCATTACAGCCAGAAAGACCAAAATTAAAGCCTTTTGACTTTTGACACTTCGACTCCTTTCGACTGCGCCCTTCTCTACGAGAGGCTGCGCCAACGGCTACGCTCAGGACAGGCTCAAGGCAAGCGGCTCAGTGTTAACTTTTGACTTCCGCCTTGCAGTGCTAGTGTCCGTTTTGAATAAAAGACTCCACCTTTGCTACATCCTCTTTGCTACCAATAATTAAAGGCGTGCGTTGATGCAGTTTTTTTGGCACCACATCCAAGATATTTACCAGTCCTGTAGTAGCACGGCCGCCTGCTTGCTCAATCAAAAACGCAAGAGGAGCCGTTTCATAAAGCAAGCGTAATTTTCCTTCAGGGTTTTGAATTGTGCCTGGGTAGAGAAACACGCCGCCTTGAACCAAAATTCTATGGATGTCGCTCACCATTGCGCCGCTATAACGAGCGCTGTAGCCTTCTGTGCGATGAACGTAGCGAATGTATTCTCGAATTGATTCTTCCCACTGCCAAAAGTTACCCTCGTTCACGCTGTAAACAGACCCGTGGTTAGGAATGCGAATATTTTCTTCTGTGAGAATAAACTCTCCTAAGCTGGGATCGAGAACAAAGGAATGAACCCCCTTACCTATAGTATAAACCAGCATCGTGCAGGGCCCATATAGGATGTATCCGGCAGCGAGTTGCTTACGTCCGTTGGCGAGCAGGTCAGTTGCCTTGCCATCGCTATCAGTTCCTTCTTGTTGGCGAATGGCGAAAATGGAACCTAAGCTGAGATTATTATCAGTGTTAGATGAGCCATCAATTGGGTCATACAGCAGGGTATAGCGGCCAATGGGGCAATTTTCGGGAATGTAGTAAGGATTTTCCATTTCCTCAGACGCGAGGCGACAGACTAAGCCGCTTTGCTTAAACACTGAGATAAATACATCATTGGCATAGACATCCATCTTTTTGACGGATTCGCCTTGGACATTAACTTCCCCAGTAAATCCGAGAACGCCTTCCATTAAACCGGCGCGACTCATGCGACGAGCAACCAGTTTTCCGGCCAGGGCGATGCGATTCATCAGCGCACTCAAATCCTGTGCATCTGGCGAAAAACTCTGAAGTTGTTGGAGGACGTGACGGGATAAAGTTGTACAGTCACGATCTAAGGCTCTGTCTGTAGCATCGTAGGCAGATAAGTCTAAAGATTCCGGCGCTTTAGTCATTTTTATGTTCTCCGCAGCCACTAGCTGTTAATTGGGTTTTAGTCATCTATAGCAACTTATAAGTTGCTGCTTCTATCTTAGAAAGGTAATTTGAGAACTTAGATGCGACTTTAGATAAACTAAAGAAATGAATCTTCAGTTACCCCTGCACCTAGATCCTAGCTACTTCGACTTAACACGAATTTCTCAAGCGGGCGGGTATGCCTATGCTTACTATCAACAAATTCAGGAGGCAGAAGGCAGGAGGCAGGAGGCAGGAGGCAGAAGGCAGGAGGCAGAAGGCAGGAGGCAGAAGGCAGAAGGCAGGAGGCAGAAGGCAGGAGGGAACCCACGTTTAAAAACATGGGATTGAAGTAAGGACGCCTTGTGTCGAGATGCGTAGCAGGAGACACAGTTTTTTTTATACTAGTAGGCAATAACCCACAACTAAAGTTTTCATTAGTACTTCTTTCCTTCTGCCTTCTGCCTTTCTTTGTAAAATCCCCACATTTGCGGCAGGGACTATAGGCTGACTCTGAAACATTAATACGAAACTAGTATCAGATTTGCCCAAGGCAAGCAATCTGCCTGGTTAACTAAGTACAGATTTGCGTAAAAGTGTAGCGTTTTTAATGCAAGTCAACGCATTAACAATGCAAGCCAACGTATTAACAACGCAAGCCAACGCATTAACAATGCAAGCCAACGCATTAACAACGCAAGCCAACGCATTAACAATGCAAGCCAACGCATTAACAACGCAAGCCCATGCATTAACAACGCAAGCCCATGCATTAACATTGTCGTGTATTGCCAATTTAATTCGGTACGAATTAATGAAATGCTGTACTAAGATACTTTTGGTTGCTGCCATAGGATGAGTTTCAATTCAGAGCAGTAGTAAGCCTCATCACTGATTTGGTGTTCGTGGTCAGCTATCCAATCATAAATTTGTGTTGCTTTTGCTAATGCCACTTTTTCTGAACGATAAAGCTGAGGAGTAGGACAGTAGGCTTGGCCATTTATGTGTATAGCTGCAATCTGCCAATAATCGCTTTCTGGTACAACTTCTAAAAACCCGTTACTGTAAGGCTGGATTATTCCTATGTTCATCTACAATCATCAAACTTTTTAACATTGGCCACAACAAAGCCGATACCAGCCAATTCTTCCAAGTCAAAGCTGGAATCACCAGGGAATGCAGTCGCAACCCCTGCTAATGATTTTGGGTTCGTAGTCAATGGAAATCTGAATTATTGGTCACTTTTTTGGCTTAATTCCGTTATTGGTAGGAATAATGGCACAAGAGACTAGTCGGCGCGGCTACATTGGGATTGCCCAAACTCAGAGTGCGGCTGGATAGATGATAATCTGTAGAGCGAACCAGCAATTCGCAGTAGTCATTCAAAATAACCGCACAAAAGGAGTAAATTTATCATGTCCCGTCTGCTAACAGCGTTCCGGCAGCAATTCTTGCGGAGTATCGCTTTTGCAATACTCTTAACTTTGATTAGTAGTTTAATACTTCCTGGGGCTACTTGGGCTGCTTCTAGCTTGGGAGTTGATAATGGTCATCTTAGTTCTTGTCCGGCTTCAGACAACTGTGTTGTCAGTCAAAACGCAGATCAAAAACACGCCATCGACCCGATTCCTTATCATGTAGACCGCAATGCAGCTAGAGAAATCTTACTAAAAGTTATCGGTGTTGTTCCGCGTACAGAAATTGTAGAACAAACAGATAATTACATCCACGCTCTTTCTAAAAGCCGTATCTTCAAATTTGTTGATGATGTAGAATTTTATTTACCTCCTAATGAGTCAGTAATTCATTTGCGATCGGCATCTCGCGTGGGAGAGTCGGATCTTGGTGTCAACCGCAGACGAGTCGAGCAAATTCGTCTGGCTCTACGCGATTTAAACATTTGATTTTGCCGCTACTTGTTCTCATTTAACTTATATAAGTGCGATCGCAATACCATTTAAAAATTTATACTTAGTGGAAAAATGTCAGACTATCTGCAATGATTGTGCTTTCCATACCTTAGTAGAAGAAGCGATAAAGTGCATTCACCCTGACGAATTTGGGGTTAATTGTTCTACCGTCATTTTCTGCGATTCTTTTGAGCCAGCACTTATAATTGACAGTCCTTGCGTGACATACGGGAACGATGAAGAATAACGTCAATTGCGTAGATGCAGCAAGTCAGCCTTTAACATTTCAACTTACGTTGCTATTTAATAAGTTATGGTAATATAAAAGGTCTTGGGCGATTAGCACAGTGGTAGCGCACATCCTTCACACGGATGGGGTCACTGGTTCAAATCCAGTATCGCCCACTTATGTACATTTGCAAATTAGTGTCGCTGGAAAGCAGAATTATCTTTACACCCCAGAGGGGCAACGAGAGTTTAGCAAATTAAGATTTCGTCCTATTGACTTGACTCTTACAAAAGAAATGGAAGGCAAATTTCCTAAAATTAAAACGATCTTCAAAGCTTAAGATTTAAGAGGTTGTTTGAAAAGTGGTTGGCTGTGATTTGAGGCACTAACCGATCCCCCCTAACCCCCCTTTTTTAAGGGGGGAACCGGAATCAAAGTCCCCCAATTTATCGGGGGATTTAGGGGAATCTAGAACGTTTTGTTACCGAGAAGAAAACTTTTCAAACATCCTCTAAGAGGATGGAGCGAAATTCAAAAAAAAATCTTTGATGAAGGTGCAATCGTTGACAAAATTCGAGCGAAAAAATCTGAGAATTTCTATTATCTAATCATCTTCTCTAAAGCGGTTTGCAAATCTTTTGTCAAATCGCTCACAGCTTGTTTAGACGCTTGGCGATCGCCCTGACAATTTTTGAAGCGTTCTGTAACCGAAATTGGCTCTCCCACTGTGATTTGTGCCTGTCGCAAACCTAACCGAGGTCGTCCCGGAAGTTTTGTATCCTGAATTCTAGAAAGCATATCGAATACAAGCAAAGCTGTTTCCGCAAACCGTTCCGCCGTCGGTTGTTCCTGAATATAAGTAGCTGTGACTGCAACAAAACTTTCCACTATCCGCATGTGCCGCATTCGCAAGTCGGCTTCTTCTGCAATCCAGTCTGCCAAACCGCGTTTGAAGGGTGCTAAAGCATTGATATCTGGCAAATCGTCTCGGTAAATGTAACTCCAGCCAGCCTCTTCTAAACGGCGACAACGGTCAATAAAATTACCCTGCCCTTGAACTCCAAAATATTGCTCGGCAACTTGTAATGCCTTATCTAGTAGGCGATGGAGTCGGGCAATTAATACCTGATTAGCACTCTTCAATTCATCATTTGAGATGGTTTTGGGGATATCTTGATGATAGAAGCGACGATAAAACTCTTCCATCTCGGTAATCAGATATTCAGCCAACCGACAAAGGCGTTGATGGTAAATCTCTTCGCGATCGCCCGAATCAATTTCCAAAACTTTCAAGCCACTATCAGCTTCTAACTTACTCAATAGCCAATCTATCTGAGACCAAGGTGGCTCAACGTAGCGATACTGGATGGCGATCGGTACAACGATCGCAGTCTCAGAACGGTTAGCTTTTTCTAAGTCTTCTACACACCAGAACGCCATTTGAGCAACACCAGGTTCTAAGGGGCTAACAATGCCACTATGACCATTAGTACCGCCTTCCGGTGCCACTGCGATCGGTAGTGCGCCATTAGCAAACAACTCCCGTGCATTTTGGATAGCTTGCCGATCTAGTCGCCTACCACGACGAACCGGCACACCCCCCAGCAGAGAGAACAGCCAACCTAGCCACTTTCCAGCCCAAACTGTCATACCTCGGTCATAAAGAAAATAGCTGTGAACCAGAGATTTTAATGTAATACCTTTTTGACGAGCAACTTGTGGCACAATCCGAGAAAGCAAATACAGCATACAGAGCGGATCTTCCACCTCTGGGTGGCGAAATGCCAACAAAAAGCGAATTTTTCCAGCCTGAAATTGTTGATAGAGTTCAGCTAATACTTCAACATTTGTGGCTTCAATTTTGACAATCCCAGCTGGTAGCCAAGGACGAGTGCGAAACCGTAGTGCGATCGGCAGTAACCACCGAACAATCTGGAGTACCAGCGGATTCAACCGTTGGGGAATAAATTTCAATGGTGGTTGAGTAGACTGAATCGATCTAGGCAAGTCGCTCTCCAGATTATATTTCTAGCGATTGTACAACGTGGGGTCGTGTTTTGCGTAAACCCTGAGCTTTTGGCAGTCAAGCTTTTTAATTACTACCTTTCGCTCTTTTGGTTACTCAGCACTCCTAAACTTTTCAACGATAGACTCTAACTATCAAATCAAAAATTAGTTTGGATGTTTAGGAAAATTTCGGAATAAATAGACAAATACAGCTAAATTTAACACAAAAACTAATGTTTTAATCGAAGATATTCCTCGAATCAATTCATAAATCTCTGGTGGAATACTGATACCGACAAGTCCCAATACTAAGACATGTGCCCAACGCTTTTCGTACCATAAACCAACGGCTTCAATAGTGGTAACAATAGCATATATTCCGGTTCCGATGCCGCTAAATGCCAGAGTTCTAGGATTTAAGTTAACAACTTTTTTTAAAAGCCAATCAATAACGACCGATTTACCTTCTAAAACATAATTTTCTGAAAACGCCTCTAAATTTTGATAATTTTTTAATGTCAATAATAAAGCGATCGAAGTAACCATAAGCAGCAAGGCGGTAAATGTTTTGTAGAGAACAATTGCCACTAACCCCAATGGACGCTTTTCCAAATAACCCCCTAAGTATAGATAAGTCCAATTTTGAACGTCAAAATTACCTGAGTGCTGTCAAGTCAGAGTTCACCTCCCGATCCAGAGATTCTTCTAACTAAGTACGGCTTTGAATCGGTGCAATGAATGCAAACTATAATTCCTCTCCCCAAACCCCCTGCCTAACATGGAAAAATAATCCCATCTTTTGAAAATGAATGGGGTTTTAATTGATTTGAATGTGCATAGACTAGCAAAAATAGCAGGCATCACACATTTCAATCAAAAATTTCTAATGGAGGTTAGCGGACTCGAACCGCTGACATCCTGCTTGCAAAGCAGGCGCTCTACCAACTGAGCTAAACCCCCATACTAAAATAGTAGATAACTTTGATTACCGTTGTTATTGTAACTTATATCGTTCTATTACCAAAGGGATGAAGCCAGAAAATATCCAAGTTGTCGCAACACTGTATAAATTTGTTAAGCTGCCAGATTTTGCCGAGAAACGAGATCCTCTGCTGTCTTATTGCCAAACGCAAGGTGTCAAAGGGACTATTTTGCTGGCACTTGAAGGGATTAATGGTACAATTGTCGGTTCGCGTCAGGCGATTGACTCAGTTCTCTGGTTTCTGCGTTCTGACCCCCGTCTAGCAGACTTAGAATCCAAAGAGTCCTATACCGAAACCCCACCTTTTGAACGGATGAAGGTGCGGTTAAAGCAAGAAATTGTCACTTTGGGCTTGCCAGAAATTGACCCAAACGAACAAGTTGGTATCTATGTCAACCCTGAAGAATGGAATGATTTAATTTCCAATCCAGAAGTGACCGTGATTGACACCCGCAACGATTATGAGGTGAATATCGGTACTTTCCAAGGGGCAGAAAATCCCCAAACTGAATCATTCCGCGAATTTCCTGATTATGTGCGCCACCATCTCGACCCAACTAAACACAAAAAGGTTGCTCTGTTTTGTACAGGCGGCATTCGCTGTGAAAAAGCTTCATCCTTCATGCTTGCACAAGGCTTTGCAGAAGTCTATCATCTCAAGGGCGGCATTCTGAAGTATTTGCAGGAAGTTCCAGCACAAGAAAGTTTATGGGAAGGAGAATGTTTTGTTTTTGATGAGCGGGTAGCCGTTAGTCATGGGTTGGAGAAAGGAAATTATGAGTTGTGCCTATGTTGTGGGCGTCCGATTTCAGAAGAAGATAAAGTGTCTCCCAAATATGAGCAAGGTATTTCCTGTCCCTATTGTTTTGATAGCCTCACCGAAGAGAAAAGAGCGCGTCAGCAGGAAAAATGGCGCCACTATCGAACCCAAGTTGGTAACAAAAATCAGGATGTGAGTTGAAGAATAATTTATAACTCATGATTCAGAATTTAAGGGCAAAATTACTGTAAATTTAGTACCGACTCCAACTTCACTTGTGACACTGATTTGACCCCTGTGAGTATCAACGCACCTTTTAACGATTACTAACCCCAATCCAGTACCCTTAATTGATTTGACATTTGAAGCTCGGTAGAATGATTCAAAAAGTCGAGCTTGGTCTGGTTCGGGAATACCCATACCTCGATCTTGAATATAAAAAGTTGCTACTTTCTCAATTGGGTCACATATTAAATCAAACTGAATATTGCCACCTTGGGGCGAATATTTAACCGCGTTTGAGAGCAGATTTCCAAATAGGTAATGTAAAAGTCCTTCATCCATGACAGCCGACGTATTCTCACTATGACAGGTAAAAATAATTTCACACACGCTATTTTCAACAATCGAAAAATCTTCGATTAACTCTCGACAAAATTGCTCTAAGTTAAGAGAAGCAGGGTTGAATATGAGTTTTTCTGCTTCTGCTCTACCCATAAACAGCACTTCTTCCATGAGTTGTTCCATAGATTGGACAGCACCTTGAATTCGCTTTAAATATATGCCTCTTTTTATATCTGTTAAATTTGCTCCTTGCATTTCCATGAGTTCTACTGCCGTTTGAACAACAGTTAGAGGATTACGGAACTCATGAGATACGGTAGAGATAAATAGGGACTTGAGACGGTTAAGTTCTTGCTCCTTTTCCAATGCTTGCTCTAGCAATTTTGTTTGCCGTCGTTCGCTAAGATCCCAAAAAACAACTACTACACCATTTATCTGGTCAGTTCCTCGCTTCAGTGGTGAAGCACTATCGCCAATGGGAACTCTTTTGCCGTTTTTTGTAATCAGAGATGTGAATTCCCCTAAATAAACAACCTGTTGCTCACGCAGCACTTTTGTCACAGGATTTTCTAATGTAGACTCTGTAACTTCATTGACAATATGAAAAATCTTCGCAGCCTCATTTCCTAAAGCATCTTTTTGCTGCCAGCCAGTCAGCGCCTCAGCCGCAGGATTCATAAATGTTATTTTTCCCTGCTCATTTGCGGCAATTACAGCATCACTCATTGAGTTTAAAAGGGTTGCTAACTGATCTCGATTCTCCCGCAGTTCGCGTTCTAACCGATGTTTCAAAAGACCAATCTCGATCGCAATTTTTAAATCTTTTGTAGTAAATGGTTTAACGATGTATCCGAAAGGTTGAGTAATTTTGGCTCTTTCTAAAGTATGATCGTCGCCATAAGCGGTTAAATAAATTACAGGTACATCTAACTGCTCGCGAATCTGGCTGGCGGTAGTAATACCGTCCATCTCACCTTTAAGAATAATATCCATTAATACTAGTTCTGGTTGAGTTTCCAATGCCTTGGCAATGGCGACTTTTCCAGATGAAGCTGTACCCGTAACAATGTATCCTAGTTGACTGAGTTGACTAGCAATAGTTCTAGCTACAATCACTTCATCTTCAACGACTAAAATCCTAGCTTGACCCATTTGATATTTACTGATGCAAAGTTAACTGCGTGAATTTAATTTTGAATACTGTTCCACGATCGCGTTCTAGAGTAATATCGCCTTCTAGTTGTTCTGTAACCAAGTCATGTACTAACGACAGACCTAAAGAATCAGTATTTCTCCAATCTAAGTTATCTGGTAAACCAATCCCATTATCTCGGATAGTCATCTCGATACTATTGCCATTATTGTGTAAAGCAATACTGATTGTACCTACTTGTTGATTGGGAAAAGCGTGTTTGAGGGCATTGGAGATTAATTCGTTAATTACCAATCCACAGGCAATAGCTTGATCGACATTCAAGCTTACTGAATCTATATCAGTTTCTAGAGAAATTTTACCAGGGCATATTTGATAGGAAATGAGCAAGCTGGCTGCTAAATTACTGATGTAGTCAGCGACATCAATTTGTCCGATATTAGCGGAAGTATATAAATTTTTGTGAATTAGAGATATTGACTCAATTCGATTTTGACTTTCTCGAAGAACTTTGATTATTTCTGGATCTTTGAGTGTTTGAGACTGAAGTTGTAATAAACTGGAGACAATTTGCAAATTATTTTTAACTCGATGATGAACTTCTTTTAAAAGAACTTCTTTTTCAGCTAAGGCTGTTTTTAACTTTATTTGAGCTTTTTGTCTTTGAACAAGTTCCGTTTGAGCTTGCGCTAAAATGCTGGATTGTTGAATTGCGATCGCTAATTGGACTGTCACTTGATCGAGCAAATCTAGTTGATTTTCTTCCCACTCCCGAAAACCAGAGCATTGGTGAGCAATCAGTAAACCCCAAATGTGAGAGCCAGGGTTTTGAGAGCTTACTTCTAGTAAAATCGGCACAACTAAATTTGCTTTTACCTCAAATTGTTCTAACAGGCGAATATGGCAATCAGTTAGTCCAGCTTCATAAATATTAGCGATCGCTCGTTTGCGTCCCTGATAATATTCCACTCCTGAGCCTGTTTGAAAACAAGTATCATGAATCTCTACACCCAAAGAAACCGTCCATCCAGGTTCCACTGATTCCGCCATAATTGTGCCAATCATCTCTGAGTCAAACTGATAAACTATTACTCGATCGACCCCAAGTAAATCTCGCACTTCTTGAACTGTTGCATTTAGAATATCTTGAAGATTTAAGGATTGACGAATCCGTTGAGCAACAGTTCGCATCAATTGCTCCCGCTCGGCTTGAGCTTTTAGAGCTAGTTCAGTTTGCTTACGTTCTGTGATATCTTGCCCAATACCAATAATTTGACCATTTGAAAGGTAAACATTAGTCCAAGAAGTATCCAGTAAACGACCATCGCGCACCTGAGTTTTAAAGTCACCCCAAATGCGTTGTGCAGACTGCATAAAACTAATTACGTACTGCCGATATTCAGGATTAGGATATAGCGCTTCCAATACATCACGAGTTTGGAAATCTTGGAATTTCCAACCAAGAATATTTTCCCATTCTTGGTTCACCCACTGGAGTTCACCATTGGTATTGACTAGGGTAATCATCAATGGTATGTTCTCAAAAATTATCCGCAAAAACTCATTTTGTTCTTGAAGTTTGGTTTCGGCATTTTTGCGGTCATTAATATCATTAAATACTGTTAAAATGGCTGATTCATTGTTAAAAACTAAATACTGTAAAGAAGCGATCGCCCAAAAACGAGTTTCATCTGCTTTTTTTAATTGCAATTCATAATTATGAATAAAACCTTGCTGATTAAGAAGTTTTAATAGTGCTTCGAAATCTGTAATATTATGATACAAATCCACAATTTTCTTGCGATTAACTAAATACTCTGGAGAAAACTGAAATGTTTGAAGCAACTCTGTATTAGCGTATAAAATCAACCCATCAGACACACGCGAAATAATGAATGGAACAGGAATAGCTTCAGAAATAACTCGAAATCTAGCTTCACTTTGTTGAAGAGTTCTTTCTATTTGTTTGTGTTCTGTGATGTCTCGTATATGAACTAAGCCAGCCTTATAACTGCCATAATCTATTGTCTGTGTGAAAATTTCAACATCAATAATCTGTCCGTTTTTTCGCTGATGTCGCCATCGTCCAGTAAAGTCCAAGCTAAAGTGCTTTTGTCGTAAATATTCAAGCAAGAGAGGCACATCTTCTGAAGGGCGAATGTCAGTTATTCGCATTTCCAAGAACTCTTCTCGTGAGTAGCCGTAGTGAAAAACAGCAGCTTCATTTACATCTAAGAATTGCAGATTATTCTGGTTATATACCCACATAGGATTGGGATTTTTAGAGAAAAGTAAATTAAAACTCTTTTGGCTTTCATTTTCAGAAAATAGCATTAGTGGTTTTGCGATAAAAGTTTTTATTATCTACTAAAATTTAATGATTTCAAATCTAAAATAATTATTATTTTTTTTTGCAAAATTTGTTTTTTACGAGCCAATCTTTTACTGATTCAGAATTTTATGTATCTGATAGTTTACACTAAGAAAATATCACTTGTACAGCTTGGGGGGAAGATAAAATAGCCCGAAATGCTTGCATACTAAAGAATGTGGCAATTTATGATAAAACAATAAAGAGCCTTAATTCGCAATAAGCATTATTTAATGATAAAATTCCTGAATTCTAGGAAAAACACCTGAAACAGGAACTTTGACTTGCCAAATATTTAATACTAAAAATCTTGATTAATTTATTACAATCGATAAAATTGTCAGCATAGAAGCATTGGCTACAGCTTTACCATAGCAATACTATTTGGAAGTAGAAGAAAGAAAATTCAACAGTTTTCATCTTTAAATTATATAAATGTTGGAGAGATATGGTTCCCTGTAGTGAAAAATTGGCTAGAAATATATTTATTCCTTAACTCAAGTCGTTTACGTAGTAATTGGCTTAAATAATTAGGAATGCGTCAATTTATTATTGATAAGTGATGTCTATTCCCATATATTTTGAATTGTTAGGAAAAGTGGGTTAAAGCAATTAGTAATTCCTATACATTAAAACAAAAAGCGCTCTCCTTTTACGGAGAGCGCTTTTTGATTTAGCTAAACTTCAGAATTAACCGTTGATAGCAGGAGCGGTAAGAGCTACAGGAGCAGAATCACCAGCAGCCAAATCGAGAGGGAAGTTGTGAGCGTTACGCTCGTGCATTACTTCCATACCCAGGTTAGCGCGGTTGATTACATCCGCCCAAGTTGCAATCACACGACCTTCAGAGTCAATGATTGATTGGTTGAAGTTGAAACCGTTCAAGTTGAACGCCATTGTGCTTACACCCAAGGCGGTGAACCAGATTCCGATTACAGGCCATGCTGCTAAGAAGAAGTGCAGTGAACGGCTGTTGTTGAATGAAGCGTATTGGAAGATTAACCGACCGAAGTAGCCGTGGGCCGCAACGATGTTGTAGGTTTCTTCTTCTTGACCGAACTTGTAACCGTAGTTAAGGGACTCGGTTTCAGTTGTTTCACGAACCAAGGAAGAAGTTACCAAAGAACCGTGCATTGCAGAGAACAGTGAACCACCGAATACACCAGCTACACCTAATTGGTGGAAGGGGTGCATCAAGATGTTGTGTTCTGCTTGGAACACGATCATGAAGTTGAATGTTCCAGAGATACCCAAAGGCATACCATCAGAAAATGAACCTTGTCCGATGGGGTATACCAAGAATACTGCACTTGCTGCTGCAACAGGTGCTGAATATGCGATCGCAATCCAAGGACGCATACCTAAGCGGTAGGATAATTCCCATTCACGACCCATGTAGCAGAATACGCCAATCAGGAAGTGGAAAATTACCAATTGGTAAGGACCGCCGTTGTACAACCACTCGTCTAAGGAAGCTGCTTCCCAAATTGGGTAGAAGTGCAAACCGATAGCGTTGGAGGAAGGTACTACTGCACCAGAGATGATGTTGTTTCCGTAGATCAAAGAACCTGCTACTGGTTCGCGGATACCATCGATGTCTACTGGAGGAGCAGCGATGAAGGCGATTACGAAACAAGCGGTAGCGGCTAGCAAGGTTGGAATCATTACTACGCCGAACCAACCGATGTAAATCCGGTTATTGGTGCTGGTGATCCATTCGCAGAATCGATCCCATACGTTGGCGCTTTCGCGACGTTGTAAGGTTGCTGTCATTGTTTTATAAGTGCGGTTAGTTATTTATGAATCAGGCGGTTTCGTCTTTGCCTGTGAATCTACTTTACAATGCTTTACAATTTTTAATCAAGTTTTATTACTTCAGTAAACCTGATAGGAGTTATCAGGTTTACTTATTTAAGCTTGATGTTTAGTGTTTGCGGTTGTTCCAAATACATTGAACACAGGATCTAGATATATTTACTCCGGCGTTAGCGCCCAAAAGATAAAATAGAAAGGAACATTGTTTTTATCGACTCTGAAATCGAGAGTTGATATGGATTACCACCAAAATTAGGAGGGAAGGTGTGACATGACAATTACTTTAAATCACACCATTGTGCCCGCACATGACAAAGAAGCATCGGCGAGGTTCTTTGCAAAAATTTTCGGTTTAGAGGTCGAGCTTCCCGTTGGTCACTTTGCTGCTGTACATATAAATGATGCATTAACGCTTGACTTCGCCGACGCTGAAGCGTTCGAGCCACATCATTATGCATTCCATGTCAGTGATGAAGAATTTGATGCAATTTTTGCACGCGTCAAAGAAGCGGGTATTGAATACAGTAGCGACCCCATGCATCGGAAGAAAGGGCAAATTAACCACTGGAATGAAGGTCGCGGCTTCTATTTCTATGATTCCGATGGCCACAACTTAGAATTATTAACCCGTGCATAGATTTTTGACATCAGGTCAACCCATTACTTCTTGACTAAGAAATATGCTGTGGCATAGTCCGGTAATTGGCTGATATTCTGCCCAAATTCTGTTTTATTCTTAAAAATACCAGCCAAAAAATCGAGCTGATAAAGATTGGGTAAAAATGCTCCGCCTGTATCGGCGATGACTCCCATTTGCAGATGTTTGCGACCACCTTGAGTATGCTCAATCACAATCACCTTACCTAAACCGATATTTAAAACATCTCCAGCAAAAGTAACTCCGGGTTTAATAGAAATTTTTGCATCTATTTTATATCCATAGCCTTTAATATCATCAACTTCTCTAAAATACCAATAACGCTTTTGTGCTGTTGCCTTTAATCCGCGGATATAAGCTATTCCATTGTTTCTATCTACATTAAAAAAGGCCTTATCACCATCGGTAAAATTAATCAGGATTGTTCCTTCCATAATTGCTTCTTCTAAGCCGTTTCTGGTTAGATAAGCAAGAGTGTTAACTTTTCCAAATTCTCTACCACCTGGTTCATAAATACCAGACAAAACATCTTGCTTTGTGTACCGAGTGTAGAATCTATCATTATTAGAGTTATCTTTTAAGCTATAAATTGGTATATTAAAAGTAGAGGTTTTTTTGCGGGAACCAGGGTGAGTAAATACAGCATATTTGGTAATTCGTAATTGCTTCTGCTGTTTACTTTTGGGGTTGTAGGCAGACCATTTAA
The DNA here is from genome assembly GCF_056620565.1 of Nostoc sp. LEGE 12454. NCBI lineage: Bacteria > Bacillati > Cyanobacteriota > Cyanophyceae > Nostocales > Nostocaceae > Nostoc > Nostoc sp. LEGE 12454. Next base: position 176,155 of record NZ_JBWQXL010000007.1, on the reverse strand, counting down.
TGACTCGAAAATTGGTATTAATAAATTTAGAGTCTTGTAAACGAGTAGCCCGATTATTAGCAATATCCTCCTTCAAAACAGCAATCATGAAATCTAAAGTTTTGAGGACATCTGGTACAGTAACTCCTTGAGTAGCAAGCACTCCTGCACGCATAATATCTGGGTCTTGGGAAGCATAATCTTGAAAATATTTTCTAGTATTAACGAGAACGGTTAATAAATCTCCTTGATTGAATTTAACCTTGCTATTTGGCAGTTTTCCTGGAGTAGCAATCTGGCTGCCATTAATGTTAAATTTATATTTTTTGAACTCATCAACAACTGGATAGGGTGCAGATGCTGCTAACAAATTCTGTCGAGATGAAAAAGTATTTTGAAGCCTTGAGTTAAGTTGTTCGGCAGCTTGATTTGAGGTCAGAGAAATCTGTGATTGAAGTAGGGCAGAATTTTCTTGTTGAGTAAATGAGTGATTTTCTTGAGCTAGTTGTTTAGTTTTTGACTGGGTATATAGATAACTACTTGCTAAACTGACAACTAATAAGGCAGCACAACCTACTGTAAAGCGTAATTTTTTGCTAAATAACATATTCTTTAATGGTAAATAATTAACGTTATGTTTCTATCACCTCACGCACTAACTGCGCCAGCTTTTCCGCACTATCAGGAACAGCGATCGCATAAGCTTTTTCCTTCATCTTTGCTAACTCTTGCGGTGACTGCAATAAATTCAACACATTAGTTTGCAATACTTCAGTCGTCAACTCAGATTGCTTCAACGTTAACGCTGCACCCGATGAAGTAAATACGTCTGCATTGTAAGATTGATGGTCTTCTGCGGCAAAAGGGTAAGGAATCAAAATCGCTGGCGTTCCACACACTGCCAATTCTGTTAAGCTACCTGCGCCAGAACGACTAATGGCAAGAGTTGCTCGTTGCAACAACGCTGCCATATTGTTGTAAAAAGGTAAGGCTATGTACTGTGGATGTTTGAGACTATCTGCTTCGGGATCGCGATCGCCAGTTAAATGTACTACATAAACACCAGCATCAAACCAAGCTTTTGCAGATTCGCGCACCAACTTATTTACTGCAACTGCACCCTGGCTACCGCCAAAAACAACAATTAAAGGCACACCATCAGGAATAGCTAAATCCAGTGGCGCATTAATTGCCCCATCAAGAAATTGCGATCGCACGGGAGTACCAACATAGACATTTTTGGCACGAGGTAAATACTTAGCAGCGACTTCAAATCCCAAGGCTACCGCACTACACCAAGGGCCAAAAAAGCGAGTTACTTTACCTGGTAAGGCGTTAGATTCGTGGAAAACCACGGGTAAACCGAGAGAACGCGCCGCAATGACGGCTGGCCCGGCAATGTAACCGCCTGTGGTAAACACCCCTTGAAAATGTCCCTGTTTGAGAATTCGTCTAACTTCTAGAATCGAAAGGGTAAGTTTACCCAAAATGCGAATCGAGGAAAGTCCAAACCCTTGCTGAAACCCTTCAACTGCAATAGTATTCAAGGGATACTGTTTGGGGACAAGTTGAGTTTCTAGCCGATCGGGTACTCCCAGCCATTCTATTTGATAATCTGGAAGTTTTTGTGCCAGGGCGATCGCTGGAAACAAATGTCCACCAGTCCCACTGGCAGCTATTAATAATCGTATCGGTGCGTTTGCCATCAAACCTCTACCGTTTAGCGTCTAGCTTAACTAAGATAAAACAATTTGCTTACTTTCTCTAATCAAATCAGTAAATTCTTACCAATGACTAACATTATTACCGCCTTAGTGAGACGACAACTCAAATTTCCAGCAAATATTTGGTTGGTTTCGTTTCTGCTGACCATTGGTTTAACAAGCGGTTGGCAACGTACTCAGGCGACGACACCACAGCAGTTATCCCAAGCCACCACCCCCCAAAATGCACCAGCCGCTCTGACAAATCTATTGACACAAGTTGATAGCGCTGCTAGCCGAGGTGATGTTAAAGGGGTGTTGCAATTCTACAGCCCCAATTTCACTCATGGCGATGGATTAAACCTCCAAAGCTTAGAAAAGTCTTTGACTTCACTTTGGCAACGATATCCGAAATTGCAATACAGCACGAAACTGCTATCTTCAAAACCCGGAGCCAACGGGATTATTGCTGAAACAGAAACAAAAATAACTGGCTTACCCTCCGGTAGCAGTAATAAGTTAGCTCTCAATGCCACGATTAGATCGCGTCAGCGCATTGAAGGTGGAAAAATAGTCCGCCAAGACATTTTGTCAGAACGTACCTTACTTACCTCTGGCAGCAAGCCGCCCCAAATTGATATTAAATTACCACAGCAGGTGCAAGTCGGTCAGAAGTATAATTTTGATGCGATCGTCCAAGAGCCACTTGGGGATGATTTTCTACTAGGAACGGCGCTAGAAGAATCTATCCAACCAGATAAATTTCTGAATCCTACACCCGTGGATTTAGAATTACTGACATCTGGCGGACTGTTTAAAGTAGGACAAGCACCATCTACCCCAGGTAGCCAATGGGTTTCTGCTGTCATTCTGCGAGGTAATGGAATGACGATGGTAACTCAGCGCTTGCAAGTGGTGAAGAAGTAGAGACGCGATTAATCGCGTCTGTACAGGAGTTGGGAGAGACGCGATTAATCGTACAGGAGTTAGGAGTTATAGACCGACTGATGATAAATTATGAACGATGAAACTTGTGCTAATTCATAATTCATAACTGTTAACTCCTCACTCCTAACTATCCTAATGACTTCCCTACAAAATCAAATCATTTTGATTACTGGTGCAAGTAGTGGTATTGGTACTGCTTGTGCAAAAATATTTGCTGGTGCGGGTGCAAAACTGATTTTAGCAGCACGACGGTTAGAACGTTTGCAGCAGCTAGCAGATACTCTGAGTAAAGATTTTAGTACTGAAATTCATTTACTACAACTAGATGTGCGCGATCGCAATGCTGTTGAATCTGCCATTGCGACTCTACCCTCTGCCTGGTCTGATATCGACATTCTAATTAATAATGCTGGCTTGAGTCGTGGTTTAGACAAGTTACACGAAGGCAGCTTTCAAGACTGGGAAGACATGATTGATACTAACGTTAAGGGTTTACTTTACGTCTCCCGCTATGTAGTTCCGGGAATGGTAAGTCGCGATCGCGGTCATCTGGTAAATTTAGGTTCCATCGCCGGACATCAAACCTATCCCGGTGGCAATGTCTACTGTGCTACCAAAGCTGCTGTAAGAGCCATTTCTGAAGGTTTAAAACAAGACCTGTTGGGTACACAAGTCCGTGTAACTTCTGTCGATCCTGGTATGGTAGAAACGGAATTTAGCGAGGTACGCTTTCACGGAAATACTGAACGTGCCAACAAAGTCTACCAAGGAGTTACACCCCTAACACCAGATGATGTGGCTGATGTGATATTTTTCTGTGTGACGCGATCGCCCCATGTGAATATTAATGAAGTTGTGCTAATGCCTGTTGACCAAGCCAGCGCTACCCTAGTTAATCGACGAACATAAAAGTAACCCATCTCATCCCATTCTAAAAAAGCTTACTTCTGCCACTTACTCTACTCAAGAGACATTTGGTGGAATAAAAGATAGAGACGTAGTAGTGCTACGTCTCTACTATACTTCTGGATAACGCATATTTAATTTCACTAAATATTTAAAGTCTTACAGTTTACGTCTAGAGAGTTTGTTAAGGACTTTACCAACTCAGCTAGAGTGAAGAACTCTTAACCCAAGCGTATTGGATTTTAATTGGAAATTAACCTATTTAGTAACTTTTCTTAACTGTGTTTTACGAAGTATTTAGCTACTGTATTTAGGGATACGCAATTATTTTTTACAAATAAGCGCTAATCTAATCAAACATGGCCAGAATATACTATACCTTCCTGGCAGGGGGACTTGTTATATAGTCCCTGCTGGGTTTATTTGTTACAAGCTTTAGAGGATGTTTGAAAAGTTCTCTTCTTGGTAGCAAAACGTTTTAGATCCCCCTAAATCCCCCTTAAAAAGGGGGACTTTGATTCCGGTTCCCCCCTTTTTAAGGGGGGTTAGGGGGGATCAATAAGTGCCTAAAATCACAGCGAAACACTTTTCAAACAACCTCTTAAGTTTTCTCTAAATTTTCATGAGTTTGCGTTAGTGTAGATCGACTCAAACATCGCCAACACTATTTTCAAGGCAGGTATATTGGCTATTGGTCAGCCGTGACGATCGCGATCGCAAAGCCGTCATATCCTTTGCTACCCACAGTCTGGATTGCCGTGGCGTTGACGCGTGGCTCAGAAGCAAGCAGTTCGTTGAAGCAGCGCACCCCCTGAACGCTAGGATCGTTGCTACTGGCATCAATCACCGCTCCGTTACGCACAACATTATCAGCGATAATCAGGCTGCCGCGACGGGAAAGCTTGAGCGCCCACGCGAAGTAATCGGGATTATTTGGCTTATCAGCGTCGATGAAGATTAAGTCAAATGAGCTGTGACCTTCGGCGGCAATCTGTGGCAGTGTAGAGAGCGCTTGTCCGAGGCGGAGGTCAACAACGTCAGACAGACCAGCGTGAGCGATATTGGCGTGGGCAATTTCGGCGTGCTTTGGATCGGCTTCCAGTGTGATTAGGCGGCCATTGCTGGGTAACGCCCGCGCCAGCCAGATCGTACTGTAGCCGCCCAGCGTGCCAATCTCTAAGATGCTTCGCGCTCCTTGGATTTGCGCCAACAGTAACAACAGTTTGCCTTGGTTTGGCGAAACGTTGTGCGGCGGTAGTCCGGCGGCGGCACTGGTTTGGAGGGCTTTATCCAGTGCGGGATCTGACGGCACAAGCAGATCGGTAAAGTAACGATCGACCGCAGTCCACTGCTCTTGAGTCATAGATTCTCAGTTTTTACGATTTAGTGTCACTTGCTTCATTAGAAAGGATTGTAATGATTTCATCCAACGGGCGATCGCGATTAGACTTTTCTGGTGTTTCTTTACCCAAGGAGGTTTCTTTCACCAAACGGTAAACGTCAGCTGCTCCGTAAAAAATCTGCTCTGTCAGACCTAACTCTTTAAAGGTTTCTGCAATCTCTTCCATCTCTCCTATCCAACGATGCGCTTTCGGTGTCATCGCTGGAATGGAACGGGTTAAAATGTTAGCAAGTTCTTGTTGACTACTAGATATTTCATCCCATAGTTCCTTATCTAAACCTAAACGATGGGCTGCAATTAATAATTCTGTGCCAATTGCTGTAAGTCCCTTTGTCAGTGCTGCGTAGGACATTTTCAACCCGGAAGCCTGACCAATTTCATCACCAATTACCCGTACATCCAAGCCATGATCTCGCAGTTGTTGGAGTTGATTTGCCTGTTTTCCAGAAGTGTAAATGCGGGTGCGATTGGGAACTCGCGGTGGTGGGCCAATAATTGATGCATCTACAAATATTCCGCCAACTGATTCAATGAGGTGGCCGATATTTATGACTTTTTGGGGTGCGATCGCATTACAATCAACGTAGAGAATGGGTTTACCAACATTGGCGATCGCCTCAGCTACTTGCTTCGCCGCTTGGGTAGCCGCTGCGGGGACTAAAACTGACAGCACCACATCAGATTCAATTACCAGTTGTCTGAGGGAACCCACATCTTGGATGTTGGCTGCGGCTGCTAATTGCCGAGTTCGTTCACTGCGATCGTCTAGGGCTGCAATAGTTTTCAATCCATGTTGATTGAGAACAGCTGCGATCGCTTGTCCCATATCACCCGGACTTAAAATACCAATAGTTTGGATAGGCATGGAAAGTTTTATATTTATTTTATGGCTGACAAGTTAATTCAGGTAATTGAGTAGTCATAAACTACGACAAATTAATGTACATACCGTACTTTATCAAACCACGGATAAGCTCAACAAGCAAGCTATCTGCTGAGAGATATGTAAGAGGTAGGAGCAAAACAATCTTTATATATAAGAATTTTGATGAATTGCAATAGGAAATGGCAATTTCTCAAAATAAACTAGATTTATTTCAATTTATAATCGGGATTTTAATGAATTGTAATACACTAATATAGTGTAAGAATCTTACACTATATTAGTGTGACATATTCAAGTAATAATGTTGACTTTACCAGTATCAATATCGTAACAAGCACCAACAATTTTTAGTTTACCTTCACGAATAAATTTAGCTAAAATAGTTGAGCTTTCTTGCAATTTTTCAGTTTGATACTGAATGTTTGCTATAACTGCATCTTGCATATTATCAACAGTTCTGAACTTTACCCTTTCTACAGATGGTTTGATACCCTCAATAATCAAACCAATTCTGCCCGGAAGTGGTTCGTTTTTGATTGCTTCTGCGACTGCACCACATCTTCTATGGCCCAAAACCATAATCAACTGCGAACCCAATACTGCTGTAGAATATTCCAGACTACCTATAACAGTGTCACTGACAACATTACCAGCAACTCGCACGACAAATAAATCTCCAAGCCCTCGATCGAAAACAATTTCCGCAGGTACTCTAGAGTCTGCACAGCCCAATATGGCGGCAAAGGGATACTGAGCTTTGGCAACTGATCGTAGGTGTTCTAGTGATTGATCGGGATATTGGCGTTTTTGATGAATAAATCTTTGATTACCATCAAGCAAGCGTTTGATGGCTTCATCTGGACTGATTGAATTAGGGTTAACTGGGTGAATATCAGCAACAGCAGTTTGCTCTGTATTCCAAAAGCTATCACCAAAAGTAGTAGCTGCAATACCTACAACACTGGCGAATTTCAAAAAATTACGCCGCCCGACAAATCCATTAATTCGACTCATCAATCTACCTGACAACAAAGATGTTCCCAAGAAGATATCAGACTTAACTAAGATGCAAGAGTACCTGATTACACGGTTTAATAGTCATTTAATATTCGCATAATTTAGAGTGGTTAAAATCCAGTCTACGTTAGCGATAAAAGCAACTTACCAAGCGATACAAGATAGTCATTAAAACGGCTTTATCGCTCTTTTTCTAAATTTAAATAATTGAAAAACTTATAATTTTTTAAAATTTTTGTAGATAAAATTTAGATAAAGTAAAATTCATAATTCATGAGTCAAAAGGGGCTATACCTCGCTGCTGCAACAGGAGCAAAGCAGTTTTTATAGCCGATTTTGAGACTGAAATTGTGTCTTTAACTTACTTGAAATATTCTGTAAATATAGGGATATTTTAACCTCTTAGTCAGTATTAAAATGATACATATAACTATTTAAGAGGATGTTTGAAAAGTATAATTTTTAATACTTTTCAAACATCCTCTTAAAGCGTAAGCGTAGCTCGTTTGGTGTTTACTTCCTGATTCACTCAGGCACAAATCTCTGTTCTGACATTCATTTTCAAAAGTTTGTGGTTGGCTGAAATTGGTTCTCTGGCTAATGATGTGTTTTTTATAGTCAAATTTAAAGTACTTTTATCTAAACTCAGGTTAGGCATCTCTTGCCAGCAGTGGCGGCAGAACCAATAGGTTTCTTGTAAACGAATGTGACGAAGCATTTGGTTAGAACAGCAAGGGCAGTTTGTCATAAAATTGTTGTTTTATTAAAAAAGTTAAACACAAATAAGTAGTTTGCTCTTGGCTTAACTACCAACAGCTTTAATTTATAAACAGAAAATAAAGAACTAATAAAGAAACGACAGTAGTGAAAAAACTTTAGAAAATATTAACAATTACTTGATTAGCGTAGGGTCGCAAAAACCGCAGGCATTGCTCGTTCTTTAAGACAGTCTATTTATACAAGAACGATTACGCCCGTTTGCTTTGGCTTGATAAAGGGCTCGATCTGCTGCCTCAATCAAATCCAAAGGAACCATATTGGGTGTTGGAATCACTGTGGCAATTCCGATACTCAAAGTGACGTGGTGCCTCACAGGCGATGCCGCATGGGGAATATTTAGCTGTTCTATAGCTTTATGAATTTCTTGGGCAACGTGAAAAGCCCCATCATTAGCAGTGTTAGGCAAGATGACAACAAACTCTTCTCCGCCATAACGAGCAGCTAAATCTCTAGAACGTTTAACACTTTGTTTGAAAGCTTGGGCAATAAAGCGCAAACAATCATCTCCGGCCGCATGACCATAAGTATCGTTATATTGTTTAAAATAATCAATGTCGCATAAAAGTAGTGAGACAAAACCTTGTTCTCGTAAAAGATATTGCCAGACAGAATTAAGCTTAATATCAAAACATCGGCGATTGGCGATTTGAGTTAATTCATCCACCATTACCATATTTTCAAGCTGCTGGTTGGCACGCTGCAATTGTTGATAAAGTTCTGATTGCTGAATAGCGATCGCTACCTGTGTTGCCAATTGCTGAAGCAGTTCGCTTGCCCAAGATTGCCACTGACGCGGGGCGCTGCAATGATGAGCAACCAAAAGACCCCAAAGGCGATCGCCTTGTAAAATTGGTACAACTAGCTTGGCTCTGACTTGCAACTGTTCCAATAACTCCACATGACAAGGTGTAAACCCGGCGGCGTAGATGTCTGGAGTGACTCTGAGCGTACTTTCTTGATAAGACTGTCCCTGTATTTTGACAAAATAGCTGTCTGTAATTTCCATATTCAAAATCGATTGCCAACCTTCTGCTATAGACTCCGTGACAATCACACCACTCCAATCACGATTAAAGCGATAAATGATGACGCGATCGGTTTGCAGAAAATGTCGGACTTCAGCAACAGTTGTGTTTAAAATTTCACCCAAGTCTAAAGATTTACGGATATGTTGAGCGATCGCATAGACCATGCGTTCCCGTTCTGTTTGCTGTTGCAGGGCAATTTGTGCCTGTTTGCGGTCTGTGATATCTGTAAATGATGTCACCACCGCAGATGGTTTTGATTCATCGGATTCAAACAGTGGCTGAGAATTGATTGAAATCCAAGTCAAGCTGCCATCAGGTTTATGAACTCCCATAATCACATGAAATTGAGGTTTTCCAGTGCGTAAGGTGACAATGGCGGGGTGAGTTTCGCTTAGAAAAGAAGTACCATCTTCATGAATCGCTCGCCATCGCGGATCGATGGAAGTTCGTCCCATCATTTGATCGGCTGTTAACCCTAAAATTTTTTCGGCACTCTCATTACAGGCGGTAATTCGCCTATCGGATTGCTGTAGGACAATACCTTCTGCCATCACTGTAATTACAGAACGATAGCGTTGTTCGCTTTCTCGCAACGCTTCTTCCATACGCTTGCGTTCAGTAATATCAGTATGAGTTCCTAGCATCCGTAGGGGAAAACCATTCTTTGCGCGACTTGAAACTTGACCCCGATCTAGAATCCACTTGTAGGTTCCATCCTTGCACTTAATCCGATATTCACTGACATATTGTTGGGTTTCACTGGACAAATGCTTGCTAATCTCCTCGTAAACCCTCGCTTTATCATCGGGGTGAACCCGCTGTTCCCATTCACTGAGGGTAGTTCCAATTTCATGCTCTGCAAACCCTAACATTTCTTTCCATCGTCGGGAAAAAAAGACTTCGTTAGTTTCAGCATTCAAATCCCAAACTCCGTCGCCATTTCCTTCTAAAGCATACTGCCATCTTTCTTCACTGGTTTTGAGTGCGGCTTCGATTTGTTTACGTGGGGTGATGTCTTCAAAAATGTATAATCGCCCAAAGTATCGATCCTGAGTATCCCGAATTTGACTGGAAAAGCGGCGAATCGTTCGCCCATCGACAAATAAAATTTCATCCTCAATCGTGCAACGATTTTCTTCAGACTGCAACGGTTTATAGGATTCGACAAATGCCGATGCATCGACAACTGAAGATATGCAATCACGAATGATGTCATTATTTTTTAAAGCACCCAAACGCATTCGATCTTCTAGATGTTCGATGCCCCAAATTTTACAGAAGTGGTGATTGAAATAGAGGATTTCATCGGTACGATTGTCAACAACAAAAAATCCCAGCAAAGAAGTTTCAGTCATAGAACGCAGCAAAGCTTCCCGCCAGCGCAATTCTGATTCTGCACGCTGGTGTTCTTGTAGTGCAGCTTGTTGCTTGGTAATATTATTTTCGTTGACGAGGATGATGGAGTTACCCGTTACGGGATCGCGGGTGCATCGTATATCTATCCCATGCCATTGAATTCCCTCATTAGTAAACACCTGAGCCTCTATGCTGAACGCCTCACCGAAATTAATCGCTTTCATAGCTTTTTGTCCAACACTCTTATCAACAAAGTGACTCAGGAAAATATTCTCAGCTGACGAGTTAGGGTACAGGGTATCCCGATAACAGCGAAGGGCTGCCGGGTTTTGCATCAAAGGTACACCATCCATCGTGTAAAGGGAGATCATTACTGTGGTGTGACGTAGGGCTTCAATCGATCTGAGTGTTTCTCGATCGATCTGATTGATAATTTCTGTCGATCCTTCAACCAGCATCGCCATTCGCCCTTCTTCAATTTGAATTCCAGAAAAGATGCAGCGTAGAGAAACAGGTTTTCCTTCTGGGTAAAATGTCCAGTTTTCAGTGATGGTTTTCCCTTGCTGAAATTCTTGCAAATAGCTTTGCATTCGAGTGTGAGTAGACACAGAAACATCACTGAAGTTGCGACTGAGCAATTCTTCTCGACTTTGAGCATTCCAAATATGCAGAGCCGATTGATTCGCCCACCACATCTGCAAGTTTTGAATGTCATAAATCCAAACTGGAGTTTGTAACCGATCAAATGCAATCAAGTCTGCAACTGATATATTCTTTGGCAATGCTGTTTTTGTTATAATAACTTTTCTAAAATTCTGATACAGAGTTCTTTTGATTGAGCTAGACTTCAACTTTGGCTGAACTGTCAAATTTTTCAGGTTTTGATTGAGTTGCAGTGTTAGTTTTTGGCAGGATGTAGCCCTTTGCTGATGGCGTTCTGCTTCCCCAAGAGCGATTCCTAGCTCTGCGGCTATCAGTTGGAAATACTCAATTTCTAAAGAACTCCATTGACGCGAGCCACTGCACTGGTGAGCAATTACTAAGCCCCATAAATGAGGATATGTACTAGAAACTCCATCAATTTCTTGATTGTTTACTAAAATTGGTACTACTAAATTAGCTCGAATCTGCAAGTCCGTTAATAATTTTTTGTAACAAGGGTCAAGGTTTGTAGTATGAATGTCTTCAATGACACCAATGCTTCCATCTCGATATCGATCTACCCATGTCGCACTGAAACAAGGATCGTAAATTAATCGCCCTAGAATCGGTTTCCATCCGTTACTTACAGACTCTTCTGCGATGACTCCATCTCCATCCGGTAAAAAACGATAGATAATGGCGCGATCGCTTTCTAATGTTGTTCTAACTTCGCTGACAATAATCTTGAGAATTTCACCCACTTCAAGTGACTGATGAATTTGATCGGCCAGCATCCTAATTCGATCGAGGATTTGCTTTAAATCAATTTCAGAACCCGATAGACGATTGAAGAGCATAGTAATAATCTATGTATATGCACTTAGCTGAATGTAAAACTTTTCCCTAGTATTTAATTTTATTCCAAATTATTTAAAACGTTAAGTTAAATTTAAGCTTAAACTTGATATAGCAATCCGAATTGAAACGTGAGAAAATGTATAGGCAGAAAGTAAGTATCTATAACTGTTTCAGCGATTCTCTTTTTTACTAATGATTTAGGATTACTGTAGTTGATAATAACTTCAAAATCAAACCAATTGCTTAAAGGCTAAACCTTGATATTCGGACTGGAATTTATAGGAATTTTCATTTGCATGAGATACACACTAGGGACGCACAGCTAGTTATATCATGTCCGGTTAAAGACTTATCATTAAGACCGCAGAGGTGCAGAGGGGAGGGGTTTTTGGGCTTTCTGCATAGATTTAGGAATTATAACTAATTAGTCGGACATGATATTATGCGTCTCTAGGAATTTTTTGTACTCCAAGTAATTGCAAATCCTGTTATATATTGGATGTTTTATCAATTCTTGTTTAATCTTTTAGTCAAGTAAAATCCCAACCCAGCAATTGAGCAACCTGAGCCGGGAGGGTAACTGGATTAAAGGGTTTGAGTATTACACCTGCGACTTGATACTGTCGCAAAATTTGCGAATCCAACCATCGCGCTTTCGCACTGAGCAAGACTACAGGAATAGCTTGAGTTTCTGGATGATTTCTTAGTTTATTCATAAACTCAAAACTAGCCAGATCGGGGATTGAGATATCTAATACAATCGCATCAGGAGTATGGTGTACTGCATTCTGCAATCCTTCTAATGGAGAATCTGCTGTCACCACATTCCAACCAGCTAAATCTTGGAGGCAAAATTTTACTATCTCACGGACATGCAGTTCATCATCAATGAGCAATATCGTTTTACCGATTATATTTACCTCCTCTAGCATGTTCATTTTATTTCATATACCTTTCTTAGTTACAGATAAAAGGTTTTATCTGTAACCAAAAAAAATACATTATAAAAATAAAAAACTAATAAAGATATAGATTTTGTTACCAAACTTAACTATTAATCGTCCCACCCCAGAATCTCACTAACTTCGTTGCAAATAGAGGTGGGTTCAAAAGGTTTGGTGATAATCCCGGCAATTCCCATCTGGGCGAAACGGGCGCGATCGCTCCCTTGGACTTTCGCTGTTAACAGAATCACTGGAATCCCTTGGGTTCCTGAATTTGCCTGAAGTTTTTCGTAGACTGCAAATCCGTCCATGTCAGGCATAGAGACATCAAGCAGAATGGCATCAATAGGTTCTGTCTGGGCGATTTTTAATCCTTCTGACCCCGATGCAGCTGTCAGGGTGTCCCATCCTCCCAAATCTTCTAAACAAGCTTGCACTAATTCGCGGATTCGTTCTTCATCATCCACAATTAACAATTTTTTTGTCATTTGTCATTTGTCATTTGTCCCTTAATTATCCTCCCCTGCTCCCCTGCTCCCCTGCCCCCCTGCCTAATTTATCGGCAATGGCAGAGTGAAGAAAAACGTGCTGCCAACACCAAGAGTACTTTCAGCCCAGATTTGCCCACCGTGCCGATCAATAATACTACGACAGATTGCCAATCCCAATCCTGTGCCGCCTTTGGTGCGAGAATCAGAGGCATCTACTTGCTGAAATCTTCCAAAGATTGCTTCTAACTTATCTGCTGGAATACCTCGGCCTCGATCCGTTATTCGGAATAGCGCGCGGTCTGTTTGCTGTTGGACACTGAGGGTAATAGTAGAATCGGCAGGGGAGAATTTAATCGCATTACCTAACAAATTAGTGAGTGTTTGCACAATAGCATCAGCCGCCGCCCAAACTTGAGCATTGGTAGGGTGGATCTCAAAGGTAATATTTTGCTGATTGGCGATCGCTTGCACTACAGCTACTGCTTGTTGAATTAAATCAGCCGCATTGCAGGTGGTTTTTTCTAAGACAGCTCGATCCGATTCTAAGCGTTCCAAATCGAGAATATCGTTGACAAGACGCACTAAGCGATCGCTATCGATGGCTGCAATCTCAATCATCCGCTTGAATTTGTCTGGTTTTTTGTCGTAGATACCAGTTTGTAGTAAACCCAATGCTGCGCGAATTGCAGTTAAGGGAGTGCGGAGTTCGTGACTAACGATGCCAATAAACTCACTCTTAATCAAATTAATCTGTTCTAGTTCAGTGATATCTTCGGCAATACCAGCAATCCGAACTAACTCGCCTAGTTCATTTTTGATCGGAAATGCGCGATCGCGAATCCAACGGATTGAACCATCAGGGCGAATAATGCGATATTTGTTATCATATTGCCCTGTTCTGAACTTTTCAATGAATTCAATTTCGACGCGCTGACGATCTTCTGGGTGAACTGCATCTAACCAATTTGAATGGTTTTGATACAAGTCCTCACAACTTCTTTGCCAGATGGTTTCATAAGCATTGCTCGCATATAGAACTTGTTGATTGCGAATATCTTTGATCCAAAATATTGCTTGGATGTTTTCTGCCATCTGACGAAACTTTTCTTGGCTCTCGCGTAAAGCTTCTTCGATGCCTTTGCGCTCAGTGATATCTTGGTGAACTGCAACCAAAACGTCGCCGTAGTCCGGATGCCTGAATACAGAAGTCGTCACATTGCACCAAAATGGTGTACCATCTTTTTTAAGATTCTGGACTTCGTAGGTGGCTTCAGTATTTTGTAAAACGGCAGACAAAGTGGCTTGATTTACATTTTTAGTAGTTACCGATTTGGTGACACAGTTCACAATCGAAACGTGTTGACCGTTGAGTTCACCAGAGTCATAGCCAAACATCTGCTCAAATTTCGGATTGGCATAGACAATGATTGCATTATCAATTCTCACTAAGCAAATGCCTTCGCCCATATTTCGGGTGATTACAGCCTGAAGCTCTAGTTGATGAGCCTGTTCTAAAAGTGTGAGTTGGGTTTGTTGCTGCTCTATAACTGTTTTTCGCAGGCGATCGTTCGTCTCTGTGAGTTGTGCAGTACGTTCTTGCACCCGTTGCTCAAGTTCGGCATTGAGTTGTTGCAGGGCAATTTCTGCCTGTTTGCGCTCTGTCAGTTCTGTTTGCACCTGTTCAAACAAATCTGCTTGCTGGATCGCAATGCTTACCTGCGCTCCTAACTGCTGCAACAGAGAAATTTCTGAAGATTTCCACTCACGAGGAGCCGCACATTGATGAGCTGCCAGTAATCCCCACAATTCATCTCCTACGGAAACAGGAACGACCAGATTTGCCCTCACCTGGAGACTTTCCAAAAATTCAACGTGACAGGGACTAATTCCAGCAGTATAAATATCAGCTTTCGCCGTGACTAAGCCTTGTTTAAAGGGTTCGACATTCTCTTTACCAATGCAAGGGTCATGAATCTGGAGTGGTAAAATTGGCATCCATTCCGGTGCAACAGACTCAACAATCGTAGTTCCGCCCCAACCTGGATAAAATTGGAAGATTGTGACGCGATCGCACTCTAGAAATTGCCGCACTTCATCGACAGTAGTTTGCAAGATATCTTGTAAATTGAGCGATCGCCGGATGCGCTGGCTGATCTCCATTACTAAGCGCTGTTGCTCAAATTGATGTTGCAGCGTTTCTTGTGCTTGTTTGCGCTCGTCAAGAGCCATCCGCAGTTGCTCGGCATTTTCTTGAGACAATTGTTGGTTGAGTTGTTGAATCTTCCGTCTGCTGTACTGAAGATTGCCTGTCACCAGGTTAATTATCAAGGCAACTAGTAGGAAAAAACCTAGCCGTAATATATCTCCTGGTTGATTAATCCTCAGTTGATATTGAGGGGGAATTAAGTAAAAATCAATTGCTAGTGTGGAAAGGACAACTGTAACGATCCCTGGTCGAAAGCCACCATACCAAGTACTTACAATAATAGCTATATAGAAAAAAGCACCAATGGTTTGGGAAAGAAGCGGTTCTAGCCAGAGTGACAGCAGCAGGGCGATCGCAGCTGAACCAATAGCAACACCGTACTTCAATAATTGCTGATAATTTCTCATCATGCTTAACTTTTCCCTGCCTGAGAGCGCCAACGCGTTCTTTGAATGCGGCTCAGTACCCGTGTCACAAGTTCTGGCCCTAGCACTGGCTTACTTATAAAATCATCGGCTCCGGCAGCAAAAGCTTGCTGAAGAAATTCTGCTTCGGTATGGGCTGTAACTACTAAAATCGGTAAATCTCCCCACTGGGCATCCTGGCGCACAACTTTGCACAATTCTAACCCGTTGACTATCGGCATTTCTAAATCTAGCACCACCAAATCAGGAGATGTTGCAATCAGCACCTTCCAAAATTGTTGTGATTGAGAGAGGGTGATTACTTCCAGTCCCCAAGGAGTTAACAACGCCGATAATCCAGCCAGCATTACAGGGTCATCGTCTACGATTAAAACTTTGGCTTCGGAAGTTTGAGGTTGAGGTAAGACACGAGCGATCGCCTGAAAAATCTCCTCGGTTGTCGCTGGTTTATGCAAAAATTGTCTAGCTCCTAAACGCGATACTTTCAGTCGATCTGCTAGGCTATCTCGTCCGGTAAAAACAATTACTGGGATATTTGGCGATCGCTCTACTATCTCGCTCAACAATATTAATCCGTCTTCCTCTGGTGTTGTAAAACTTAAATCTAGTAAAACTGCGTCAGGAGTTTTTAAGGAAAAAAGCGATCGGGCGGTTGCTAAGTTTGGTGCAACCTTCATCCTGATTCCCCATGAATCGGCTCCTGCCTGCAACTGCTCCGTCAGCATAGTATCATTATCGATTACTAAAAGACGATAAGTTTGCTTCATCGGAACGCTTGGAGCAGTGGAAGTGACAGCAGGCTTGGTTAACTCTTGCTGTAATGCTGTTACCAGTTGCGAGAAATCAGAGATTTGCTCTGGAGATAGCGAGGAATCTTCAAGCAGCAAATGTTCTATTTTCTGTCCGAGCCGGGAACCTTCTGGATAACCGAAAGACCCCATTGAGCCTGCTAGCTTATGGGCTTCACGCAATGCATTCTGCTGTAAATCTTCATTTAAATTTCCTGCCAAGAGTGCAGTTTTTGCTTGCTCCAGCACTGCAACCTGTCCAACAAAGGAATTACGAAATCGCTCCAGCACTCGATTTACAGAAGTCATATCTTTAGGGCCGGGTTTTTTCTTTCCATCTTGATTCTTTTCCCCAACAGAGATGGGGCGATTAGGTGCAGGCTTGAGGCGATAGCCCATACCATATACTGTTTCTAGAAATTCTTCTGCTATACCTGCTGTTTTCAGTTTCTTGCGCAAGTCTTTAATATGAGTCGTAACTGCATTTTCAGTCGGTGCATCCCCAAATCTCCAAAGCCGATCTAGAATCACTGCACGACTAAAGATCCGGTCTGGGTTTTGCAAAAACAACTCCAACAGTTTGTATTCTGTGGCTGTAAGGAGAATTTCCTGGTCATTACAAGTTACTCTGCCGGCACTTGGATCTAAACAGAGATTTCCCCAGGTTAAGGTAGATAATGAAATCGCCCCATTGCGTCGTAATAAAGAGCGAATTCTGGCTAGTAATGCTTCTGGGTCGAAGGGTTTGATGACGTAATCATCTGCTCCAGCATCTAACCCCGCCACAATATCTGCATTAGAATTTTTCCCTGTTAACAATAGAATAGATTTACGGTAGCCTTGCGATCGCAGTTGCCGACACAAGGTAATCCCATCCAGTTTCGGAATTAGCCAGTCCAGCAAAATCAATTCATATTCAGTCGATAGCGCTAGTTCTAATCCAGCTTGTCCATTGCTTGCGATGTCGATAGTATAATGATTTGCACTCAACAACTCGAAGAGTGCTGTACTCAGTAATACGTCATCCTCTACCAACAAAATTTTCATAAGTTGTATCAAAAGAAGATGCTTATGACACCTTCGCGATCGTAGGACACACCCTCTGCGTAGTTAAACTTTTGTTTAATTTTAATATATTGTTACAAACAATACAACAAGTTAATTTAGATTTTGCAGTCTGACATATTTGTTTATAAAGCTTAATAAACAACGTAGTACTCCTTTTAACCTTGATTATGAGAAATTTATCTAATTATTTTTTCTGTAAAAACTTAGAACCCTCATTAAATCTTTAGATTTATAGATTATTTTTTGAAAGTCTCAATTATGCTCTAGAAATTATGCAATACCTATACTATCTGGCCAATGCTAGTCTGACACTGCGGGTTGTGGAATATTTTAGTAGGAATGACTTTTCTCTGGAATTTATTACTGTAATTAATCAATTTCATGGTTGGATAATCAACGCCAAAATTAAATCTTTTATATCGGAACAAAAAGATAAAGATATTAAAGCTTTCTTGAGCGAAGTGGGAATTGTTTACTCACCACCCGAATTCGTTAGTAATGTTCTGAGCAGTTTGGAAGCTGGAGAATCAGCAATTAATGTTATGGAACGCTATAAGGTAGCAGTAGTTTCTCATGGTAGACCGCAGCCTAATGAGATTGAAGTATTTCGACAAAGTTATATCCGTGGATTGGGCTACTGTCCGCCAAACTTAGCTTGACATAAACTCAGACAACTACAGACTCAAAACTGCCATCACCGGCTTATATCTGTGTCAGTGCATTCGTACTATATATTTTCTGTTTGATTTCTAGCCAGTTGTAGGTGAAGCGGTGACGCTTGTGCTGCATCCACCTTAAGGTGGTTGGGAGAGCGCGAACGTCAACAACTGGCCATTGGGTGGGATTTTGAGATGGGAATTAATCCCTTGTAGAATTTTCTCAATCTCCCTGTAACCCTGTTGATATATAAATTAAAACTGCAACAGAAAAACTTTGGATGCCAAATTGCCAAAAGCACTCAACACAATAGACTTCTTAAATAAACGCTATATATATTAGGATGATCGGCTAAATTTGCAATCATACTTTGTATGGTAGTTCTGCACGCACTTTCAGATTTCATCGACTGCGATTTTGCGATCGCTGACTCATCTTGTAGCTATTGGTACGAAGGGCGTTGTCCGCAAAGTGGCGATCGCCTAAAATTACCCCGCACTTCAATGTCCGAAGCGATCGCCCACGGACTAATACAATATCTTGCCAAGAATGACTGTTATTCTCGTGAAGGGAAGATGTATGGAATCCTATTGGTTGAACTGCCTAATGGCGAACAACGGGTATTAAAAGCTTTTTCTGGTCTTTTGAATGGTTGCAGTGTGGTTGAGGGCTGGGTTCCACCAATTCCGGGACGAGATGAAGTTGCTTTCGAGGAAAGCCGTACTTTGACTGAGTTGGACGCGATTAAGCAAGAAATCATTACCTTGAAGCAACTAACCGAACGCCAGCAGTATGAAATCCTGTTTAATGACTTTGAGCAGCAGTTACAAGCAATGAGCGATCGCCATCGCTATTGCAAACATCAACGACAGGAAAAACGTCAGCAAATCTGCAATACACTCACTCCCGAAGCACTCACCGTTGCCCTTGAACAACTCGACGAAGAGAGTCGTCAGCAGGGAATTGAGCGACGACAACTTAAACGCCAGCAAAATGCCGTATTACACCCTCTCCAGCAATTAATTGCAGCAACGGATGCGCGAATTAGCGAACTGAAACAACGGCGCAAAGCACTTTCCCGTCAATTACAAGCTCAAATGCACGCTAGCTATAGCCTGACTAATTTTTCCGGGCGATCGCAATCATTGCAACAATTGATGCCAGGAGGTTCGCCCACTGGCACAGGAGACTGTTGTGCCCCAAAGCTGCTTCATTATGCGGCAACACATAATCTTAAACCCCTAGCAATGGCAGAATTTTGGTGGGGTGAGTCTTCCGTAAATCAGGATAAAATTCCGGGAGAGTTTTATGGAGCCTGTGCCGAGCGATGTCAGCCATTAATGGGGTTTTTACTCTCAGGGTTAAGACCTAACCCCCCAGCCCCCTTCCCTGCGAGGGAAGGGGGAGTAAGAAGCCCCTCCCCTATCAGGGGAGGGGTTTGGGGAGAGGTCACTTTACCGATTATTTATGAAGACGAATGGTTGATTGCTGTCAACAAACCTGCTGGATTACTTTCGGTACCCGGTCGTTATCGCGATCGCCAAGATAGTGTCTTGAGTCGCTTACGTCATTTCTTACCTGATGGTATGGCGCTTATATCTGTGCATCGTTTAGATCGAGAAACTTCCGGGATTTTGTTGTTGGCATGCGATCGCCAAACCCATCGGCAACTCAGTCAGCAGTTTCAGCAACGCCAAGTTCACAAGGTTTATGAAGCCATACTTTCCGGTGTTTTGACAATTGAGCAAGGTAAAATTGAACTCCCATTATGGGGAGATCCCGAAAATCGGCCATATCAAAAAGTTGATTGGCAGCACGGTAAACCCAGCTTGACTCACTTCCAGGTCATAGCGAGAGAAGGAGACTACACCCGCGTAGAATTTACGCCACTAACAGGACGCACTCATCAGTTAAGGGTTCATGCAGCTGATGCGCGAGGACTTGGGATAACTATTTTAGGCGATCGCCTTTATGGATGCCGTGCAGTTACTAGTCGGTTACATTTGCACGCCAGAGAACTTAGCTTCAAGCATCCGCAGTTAGGAAAAAACTTGCATTTACAATCAATTCTGCCCTTCTGACGCATTAACAGACATCATATTACTCCTGAATTCTGCTGTATATTAGCTTAATTCCTTGAATCCCAAGAAACCCAAAGAGCTAAAGCTACGCTTTTTCTTTCCTAACAGCTAGCCTATTGCTTTTTAAATTTGTATGTGATAATTTCTGCTTGTAGTTAATTCAACGGTTATCCGACCGACTTATAGTACTTACAGAAATTAATATAACTGCTAAGAGGCTTCCTAATAAAAATATCCAACTACAAATGATTGTGGGACACTCCACAAAATTGGATGATTGATTTCTTGGAAATCCCTAAATGAGAGGTAAAGACGAGAGTGCTGGAGTTTACCTCTAGACTCTCATTCTTGTCTTCTCCTTTTATAAAAGGAGCAGAGGAGAAGTTGCAGTAAGTTTTTCCCTCTGCATCTCCCCACCTCTGCCTCTTGTGTCCAGTCCCCAATTCCCAATTTGGCGATCGCAAATCTAAAATTCAAAATTGTATGACTAAAGTATTCATTCTCGATGCCAACAAACAACCGTTATATCCAGTACGCATCAGCCATGCTAGGCTGCTATTGTCACAAGGTAAAGCTACTGTATTCCAGCGATATCCTTTTACTATCATTTTGAAGGAGTCCCTTTCTCATCTAAAACTTGAGCAACTTGGCTTCAAGATTCATCCTGGTATTAAAATAAATCGTAATTCGTAATTTGTAATTCGTAATTAGTTAATCTTAGTCGCCTCCTAAACAGAGGAATATAGATGACGAACCACGCTATTTTAGAACCGTTACCAGAAGACCAATGGTTTATTGAGAGCCAAGAACTACGCTCCTTTGTCGCAACAGTGCGGGAAATTAGCGCTAGTACTGTTAGCGATCGCACACAAACTCTCGCTAGACTAGAACCCTATTTTCAAGAACTCCTTGCTCAACAGGAATGGCTACCCCAAAAGTTTGCCCAAGTCAATCCCGAAAGCCGGATGGGTGGCGGTATTGGTCAATGGCTGCTTTATCGCGCTAAAGACCGTTCGCTGTCGGTATTCAGTTTGGTGATTCCCCCCGGTTCAACGACTCCCGTCCACGATCATTTAGCCTGGGGATTGATTGGTTTATACAAAGGTAATCAAGAAGAAACAGTCTACCGCCGTGTAGATACGGGTGATACCGAAGGACACGCACAATTACAAGTAACTGAAGTGCGATCGCTTCAACTAGGGGATATCTACCGTCTCTTACCACCAGATGGTGATATCCACGCCGTCAAAACCACATCCCAGAGCGCATCTGTATCCATCCATATTTTAGGTAACGATACTGGTTGTATTTTGCGTCACCAGTTCATCCCAGAATCTCACAGCGTCAAATCCTTTCGCTCTGGATATTCCAACGCTCCCTGTAAAGAAGAAGAAAAAGAATATGTCCAGTTACATTAGACCACAGCCCCCTGTATTCGAGCGAGTTGAAGACGAACGCCTCCACCGCAAGCAACGTCTCGCCGCTGCTTTTCGCCTGTTTGGTAAGTTTGGCTTCAGTGAGGGAATCGCAGGCCATATTACGGCTCGCGATCCTGAGTTTACAGACCATTTCTGGGTCAATCCATTCGGGGCATACTTTGGTCATATCCGAGTTTCTGACCTGATTCTAGTTAACAAAGAAGGTGAAGTGGTTAAAGGCAATGCTGAGGTAAACCAAGCTGCTTTCGCCATCCATTCTCAGATTCATGAAGCTCGACCTGATGTCATCGCAGCGGCTCACGCCCATTCACTTTATGGTAAAGCCTGGTCTAGTTTGGGGCGTCTCCTTGACCCCTTGACTCAAGATTCTTGTGCTTTTTACGAAGACCATGCCCTATTTGACGATTTTACAGGTGTTGTTTTAGAAACTTCTGAAGGTCAGCGATTGGCGCAAGCCTTGGGGCCAAAGAAGGCCATAATCCTACGTAATCACAGCATTTTAACTGTGGGACATACAGTCGATGAAGCTGCCTTTTGGTACATTAGCTTAGAGCGATCGTGCCAAGGGCAACTGCTGGCTGAAGCTGCGGGTAGACCCACTACTATCAAACACGAAACAGCCCGTTTAACACAAACTCAAGTAGGGTCACATGTAAGTGGGTGGTTCAGTTTCCAGCCGCTTTACGATCGGATTGTGCGCGAAGAACCCGATTTACTAAATTAGTGCTGTGTTTTTTGGCATTGGCATAATAGGCGGGGAAGTTTCCAGTTAACCCACTTCCCGCTATTGTGATGTCAACTAAACCTAAATTTATTTATATACTCCGGTAAACCTATAAGTTTATAGTATTGCTATAGCTCAGAGAAATCATTTTGATGATTAACCAAATTTTTCGCCGTTTTATTGCCAAGTGGATATCGTTGATAAAATTCAGAAATATCCCATTTAACAACCAACATAAATTATTCTTTTCTTCTCCTTTACCAGTAGTAGGGGCTTTTGTTACAGGTCTTTGTCTGAGCTTGCTATTTGCTGCTTGTGCATCGACACCTACTGTTAATGCCCCTAATCCCAATGCCACATCTCAGGGGAATTCTACTTCCACTAAAGCAACAGTAGTCAGATTTGGCTATCAAAAATCGACCATTTTGCTGAGAACTAGGGGTGTTTTAGAAAAGCGTTTGGCACCAGAAGGAATAACTGTAAAGTGGACTGAATTTCAAGCGGGGCCACAACTACTAGAAGCGATGAATGTGGGTAGTATTGACATTGGCCCTGTGGGAGAATCACCGCCAATCTTTGCCCAAGCAGCGGGAGCATCACTAACTTATGTTGTTGGTACTGCTGCTAGTCCGGCTGGTTCTGCAATTCTTGTTCCTCAAAATTCGCAAATTCAAAAAGTTACTGACTTGAAGGGCAAAAGAGTTGCCTTTCAAAAAGGATCTAGTGCCCATTTATTGTTAGTCCAAGCTTTAGAAAAAGCCGGATTAAAATATACAGATATTGAACCTAAATATTTGGCTCCGGCTGATGCTCGTGCTGCATTTGTGAAAGGAAGTGTAGATACCTGGGTAATTTGGGACCCATTTTATGCAGCGGCTCAAGAGGCGACTAAAGCCAGAGTCCTGATTGATGGCACAGGAATTAATAAACAGGGAGGATATTATTTGATGACTCGCAAATTTGTCACTGAAAATCCCCAAACTGTCAAGGCAATAGTGGAGGAAATTAAAAATCTTGAAGAATGGTCTAAACAGAATCGAGAAGAGGTAGCAAAAACCCTCGCACCTGTGTTAGGAATTGACTTGGAAACGATGAAAAAAGCAACTAACAGGCGGACTTTTGGGATTGTACCAATTGACGACAATTTGATAAATCTACAACAAGGTGTTGCAGATACATATTACAAATTGAAGTTAATTCCCAAAGAAATAAATGTGAAGGATGCAGTGTTGACAAAAGAAGAATATGCTGCTTTCTCACCAAAAACTTAAATTAGTACAATGAATCGGCTGTAGGGGCATAGAGATGTATGCACCTACAGATGAAATTGGTATTAATAGCAAATTTGAAAATGTAAATCTTGGAATTGATTATGACTAATCCTACAGAACTACTGCGATCGCGCTACGGTGAAATTCCCTTCAATCCCGAAATTGCATGGAATGATTCGCTAACGGCACTACT
This sequence comes from Nostoc sp. LEGE 12454, assembly GCF_056620565.1. Taxonomy (NCBI): domain Bacteria; kingdom Bacillati; phylum Cyanobacteriota; class Cyanophyceae; order Nostocales; family Nostocaceae; genus Nostoc; species Nostoc sp. LEGE 12454. Next base: position 152,363 of record NZ_JBWQXL010000007.1, on the reverse strand, counting down.
ATCTCACCGTTCAATTCGGTCTTATCTAGCCGATCCTTTACCACCGGGAACTCTGGAATTGCTAATTGCAGCCGCCCAATCTGCATCTACTTCCTCGAATTTGCAAACCTGGAGTGTGGTAGCAGTCGAAGATCAACAGCGGAAAGAAGAGTTATCCAAGCTGGCGGGAAACCAAGCACATATTAAGCAGGTTCCTTTATTCTTGGTTTGGTTAGCAGATTTGGCGCGTCTAAGTCATGTTGCTGACAGTCGCGGCATATCTCATGATGCGCTGGAATATTTGGAAATGTTTGTGATGGCAACAATTGATGCAACGTTAGCGGCGCAAAATGCCGCAGTTGCAGCTGAGTCGCTTGGTTTAGGAACAGTATATATCGGTGGAATCCGAAACCACCCGCAAGAGGTAGCACAGATATTGAATTTGCCCTCCTCTGTATATGCTGTATTTGGGCTGTGTGTGGGCTATCCAAATCCTGAAGTAGAAGCGGCAATTAAGCCAAGGTTGCCCCAGTCAGCTGTGCTGCATCGTGAAACTTATAAATTGGCAGAGCAAGAAGAAGCGATCGCTCACTACAACGACATCATCAAAGAATTCTATACTGAACAAAAGATGAATGTTCCTGGCGATTGGTCAGAACACTCAGCCCAACGCATCGCTACTGTAGAATCATTGAGAGGACGCGATCGCTTGCGTGAAACTCTCAATAACCTTGGCTTCAAATTGCTGTAAATAAGAAAATCAAGATTATGGATTTGCAACTCCGTGGCAAAGTCGCCTTAGTAACAGCTGCTAGTAAAGGTTTGGGCAAAGCTACAGCGAGGCAATTTGCCCGTGAGGGTGCAAAAGTTGCCATCTGCGCCCGCAGTGAGTTAATTGACAAAACCGCTGCGGAGATTGCAAACGAAACAGGTACAGAAGTGCTATCTCTGCGTGCGGACGTTACTAGTCAAGAAGATATTGAACGAGTAATTAATGCCACAGTCGAAAAATTCGGCGGGTTGGATATCCTCGTTACCAACGCCGGCGGCCCACCTGCTGGCACTTTTGATGATATCGATTTGGCAACTTGGGAAACTTCGATCGACTTGACTTTGCTGAGTGCGGTACGTTTGGTAAAGTACGCTTTACCTCACTTACGCCAATCTACTGCACCAGCAATTCTGACTATCACCTCAACCTCAACTAAACAACCAGTCCAAAATCTGGTTTTATCTAATTCCATTCGATTAGCAGTGATTGGTTTAACGAAAACTCTTAGTCAAGAACTGGGTAGCGATAAAATTCGCGTCAACAGTATTCTACCAGGCTGGACATATACAGAACGGGTAGAAGAATTGATCGATGCCCGCATTGCTAAAAGTGGTGAAACGAAAGAAGCAGAAATTGCTAGAATCAATGGGACAGTCCCTTTGGGCCGTATGGGGACACCAGAAGAGTTTGCCAATGTTGCGGTATTTCTGAGTTCACCAGCAGCCTCATTTGTGAATGGAGTCATGCTGCAAGTAGATGGCGGAATTATTCAAAGCACATTTTGAGCGGCTTGATTGAGCGAACAGGAGTCAGGAGTCAGAATTCAGAATGAATTCTCTACGACTGGCGTATAGCACACCGGTAGTGAGTTAGGACTTACGCAACATAATGAAAAAACGAACCGCCATCGCGCAGCGTCTCGTAGAGAAGGACGCAAAGGACGCAGAGAAATAAGAGTTTTAGAGAGTTATCGCGTAAGTCCTGTGAGTCATCCAGCGTCGGGAAGTTTTCCTCCTGCCTCACTTCGACTAAGCTCAGTGACCACCTGCCTCCTGCCCCCTGCCTTCCTCGATATAAAACTAACTTTGACTACTTTCATCATTTCTTCAATTGTTCTAAATAGACAGCAACCACTATCATAATGCTGTTACATCTTTGTTAAGAATAGTTACAACTTCTTAACACAAGGAAATATTTTTTATGGAAGTCTCACTTGAAAAGAATGCACCACATCGGGTTGTTGTCGTTGGTGGCGGCTTTGGTGGACTGTATACAGCAAAAGCTTTGAAGAAAGCAAATGTAAATGTTACTCTCATTGATAAACGTAACTTTCACCTATTTCAGCCGCTTTTATATCAAGTTGCCACAGGTACGCTATCACCTGCTGATATTTCTGCACCATTGCGATCTGTATTCAGCAAAAGCAAGAATACAAAAGTGTTGTTGGGAGAGGTAAATGATATCGATCCAAAAGCGCAACAAGTTATTCTGGGTGATGAAGTAGTACCTTATGACACATTGATTGTCGCTACAGGTGTTAACCATTCCTATTTTGGTAAAGACAACTGGAAAGAATTTGCTCCTGGCTTGAAAACTGTTGAAGATGCCATAGAAATGCGTCGCCAGATATTTTCGGCATTTGAAGCAGCAGAAAAACAAACCGATCCTGAAAAACGCCGTGCTTTGTTGACTTTTGTGATAGTCGGGGGTGGGCCTACCGGTGTAGAATTATCCGGCGCGATCGCAGAATTAGCATACCAAACTCTCACAGAAGATTTCCGCAGCATCAATACTTCAGAAGCGAGAATTGTACTATTGCAAGGTGGCGATCGCATCCTCCCACACATTTCACCAGAATTATCGAAAGTAGCAGCAGAATCTTTGCAAAAGTTGGGTGTGGCTGTCTACACCAACACCAGAGTGACAAATATTGAAGGTAACATCGTTACTTTCAAGCAAGGCGATGAATTGACAGAAATTACCTCAAAAACTATCTTGTGGGCAGCAGGTGTTCAAGGATCGCCTATGGGGAAAGCCCTAGCAAAAAGTACAGGTGTAGAGTGCGATCGCGACGGACGTGTGATTGTAGAACCGGACTTGTCTATCAAGGGTTATAACAACATTTTTGTAGTGGGAGATTTAGGCAACTTTTCCCATCAAAATGGTAAACCCTTACCTGGTGTTGCACCTGTAGCCAAACAACAAGGAGAGTATGTAGCTAAACTCATTAAACGCAGACTTAAAGGTGAGACTTTGCCAGAGTTTCGTTACAATGATGTGGGTACTTTGGCGATGATTGGGCAAAATTTAGCTGTTGTAGATTTAGGCTTAGTTAAACTCAAAGGTTTCATTGCTTGGCTCTTTTGGCTAGTAATTCATATCTACTTCTTAATCGAGTTTGACACTAAAGTGGTAGTAGCAATTCAGTGGGGATGGAATTATATCACTCGTAATCGCCGCTCTAGATTGATTACAGGTCGAGATGGTTTTGTAGAAGGAAAAACTGTTAGCAAGAGGGTGCAACAGCCTTCTGGGACACCTCTGTAACTTCAGGGATGACACGCGATAGGACTCATATCGTGTCCTGCTAAGACTTATCATTTAGACCGCAGGGGGCAGGGGCGCAGGGGAGCAGGGGAGCAGGGGAGCAGAGGAGCAGGGGGGCAGGGGGGCAGGGAGAAAGAGGCTGTGTCGCAAACGCTGTGAACCCTTTAAATTATTTACTGTCGTAGCTGGCGATCGCCACAATCGTAGATAAAGGAACTTCCGCAAAATACTGTTGCTGAAATTGTTCTTCTCGAACAGCAGCTAAAAATCGTGCAACTGCTTCGTCAGCTAGGTTTTCGGCACTATCGTTTGGATTCCAGGTAATTTGTAAAGAACGGTCTTGTCGTTGAACTGTGAACCCTAAGTATTTTAAGGCTTTGATTCCGACAAGTAAGGTTTGGTCGCTGATGCCGATTTTCTCTAAAAGTTGTCCGCGGGTAACTAGTTGATTTGTGCGACTGAGATATTTGGCAATTCCGACAAGAGTCAACCAAATTTGATTAGGTGGTTGATGCTTAGGTTTAGACCAAGCGATCGCTAATTGTGGATGATTGTCAAGCCCAGACGTAGAGCGGCTGATCGCCAAACATCGCCGCAACCACATACGTAAATCATCCCAATTCGTGGGACAATCTTCAATAATTAGTCCTGAATGTTGAGTTGCTGAGTGTTCCTGATTCCGTAAGTCTAGGATAAAGGGTGTTAGCGCTAGCGGGGCGTTGAGTGCTGAGTTAGCAGAAGAACGCACAGCAATCAATCTAATTTCATAACGTTTTTTGAAGGTGTTGTAGTCTAGTTCTGCTATGCAATCACACCTTCCTATGGGCAATTCATCTTTGTAGTGTCCCCACCATAAGCCAGGAAAAGCACTTCTGCTAGAATCATCCCGAATATCAAACTCAGCTTTAATGTACTGTACCTTTTTCCCTTGCCAATCCTGCTGATTGCGATGCCAAGAATTTTCAAACCAGCAGTTTTGAATTAGCAATTTCGGAACAGGATTACCCATTCCACAAGGTTCTAGCAGTTTCAGTTCCAAAAATAACTCTTTCCCCAAGTCGGCTACTGTTACCGTCAAGTCTGCTTGCACAGTTGGCGTTAGAGTTGTACTACCTAAAGATTGCCGCAGCTGCTGATTAATCGCCGCTGTAAATAAAGGAATATTCTCCACCAACAAACTCAAACCAGCTGCAAAGGGATGTCCCCCAAAGCGATGTAACAAATGTGCTTGTTCTTTCACCAGCTGGTATAAATCAACAGAATTCACCGAACGAGCGGAACCCCTTGCAAGCAGAGGGGCAGAGGGGCGGAGGGGCAGAGGAGAAGAATTGCTCCCCTGCTCCCCTGCTCCCCTGCTCCCCTGCTCCCCTGCTCCCTTGCTCCCTTGCTCCCCTGCTCCTTCTGTACTCAACAAAATCGTCGGGCGACCTGTTTCTTGTGCTATCTGTCCAGCGACTAAGCCCAATACACCCGCAGGCCATTGTGCATCTTCTAGGACAATAACGCTGGTGGTTGATAAATCTAGTTGAGTAAGTTTTTGCGCCACTTGTGCCTGCACATCTTTTTGTAAAGATTTGCGGCGGGCGTTGGCGAGTTCTGTAACTTCGGCCAGTTCGTTACAACGTTTGACATCCCGACTAGTTAATAATTCCACGCAAAAACTGGCATCGCCTTGGATGCGACTAACGGCGTTAATTCTTGGCCCCAAACCAAAAGAAATATCTGTGGGGCGATCGCCACTTTTCTGGCACAATTCTAATAATCTTCCTACCCCTGGCCGCCGCCGTGCTGCTGCTGGCTGTTTAAAATCTTCTTGCAGTCGTTGAATTCCCATCTGTGCTAGGTAGCGGCAATCTCCACTTAACTGCACCAAATCGGCAATTAATCCAACTGCAACTAAATCTAATAAATCTTCTAACGGATATTTTGCAACATTGGGCAGAGTTTGATATAGCGCTTCCACCAACTTATAGGCTACCGCCACCCCAGAAAGATTAAATAACTGATGTTCTTTTGGAAAATAGCGAGGATTGATAATTGCTGCGACAGGTGGGCGTTCGGCTGGTAAGGTGTGATGGTCTGTAACTATTACATCTATGTCTAGCTGTTTAGCATAGATAATTTCCTCAACATTTGTGCTACCTGTATCGCAAGTAACTATTAATTTGCAACCTTGTTTTGCTAAGTTCTCAATTCCTTGATTATTAAGTCCGTGGGATTCTTTCAGACGATTGGGAATGTAGTAAATTAACTGAGTATTTTGAGCATAAAACTGTCCCAATCCATCCCAAAATACCGATGTAGCGGTAATGCCATCGGCATCGAAGTCTCCCCAAATGGCGATTTTCTCTTTAGTATTATATGCTTGCTGCAAGCGTGCGATCGTCAGATGCATTTCTTGTCCAAACTCAAAGGGACCTGCTGGTTGATAAACTTTATAGTTGATAAAAGCTGTTAATTGTTGACGATCTTTAATACCTCGTTGCCACAACAACTGCGCTGCATACAGTCCATTTGATGCAGGTGTATACTGTTTCACTGCTTGGATAAACCATTCTGGTGGTTGTTCAGTTGCTGTTATAGTCCACTGCTGTTGTTCTGGCATACAAACAAAGTTAGGATTTAGAAGTTAAAACTCTTCAAATACAATGATAATTTGTAATTCCGTTGAGTTGACTTTTAGAAGATTGAAGAAAGCTTCTAGGAATTGCTCAGATAATCTAGTCATCAAACTGAAATTCTAATTCTACCTCTTGAATAGAGAAAGTTTCATCTTTGTGACTATGAATGTGAGAAAGTGTAAAGTTTTGTAGCTGAATAGCGATTCCCCGATCCCTACTCTCCGCGATTGTTTAATTAATTTTAACTACTCAACTTAGCAGCACCAAAAGTAGCATTGAACTTGCGACACCAGATAGCGACAGATTTGTAATCTGCTAAATTGATATTGTTAGGAATAGAATATGTTTGAGCGCCGCTATATTTTTTTAAGGGGGCAAGAATGATATAATCTCCATTTTTTAAAGAATAAGCTGGTGGCTTAGTTGAACCGATTACATTATCTGAACGATGCAAAATTACGACTAAATCCGGGCCTGATTCCGAGGTTTTAAACGATTCTCCAAGCTCTAGAAATGATTTACTATCTTTGGTAGTAATACTGACTGTTCCTTCAGTTGTCTGTTCTCCATAAACAAAAGTACCTGACTTTTGAGATTGTACCAAAGGGGTTAAAGACTTCGCCGGAGTTGAAGATTTTGGAACAGATGTATTCACTGCGATCGCAACTTTTTTAGATCCATTATTTGATACTTCTCGGACACAGCTAACCATGACGAGAGAAGACAAAATTAGTATTAATAAATTTCTGAGTTTCATAATCAAGAAGATAGATTTTGAATTGAGCTTTAAACTAATTATTGCTTACAGAATTAGTCTAATAATGATGGATATCTATTGATATAAACGCTAGGTTTTGGCAATGATAATATTTATTACTTTTATTTTGATTTGCAACTTGTGAGCTAAATCACACTAGCAACCTCAGCACTGAAATAAAATTCCATTTATGCATAAAATATTATACACAAAATGATGGAATTACTTCAACTAATGTTGGTGCTAGGTACAGTAGTTGGTATTACAGACGGGAACACAATTTTGGTTAAAGATAATGCAGGACAAACAACTATAGTCAAGTTAGCGTGTATTAATGCACCAGAGGCAACTGACAAGCGCTATGGTTTAGCAGCAACACAAAGGCTAAAACAGCTATTACCACCTCAAACTCCTGTCGTGATTAGAAGCACAGAACAAATTAAAAGTGGTCGCCCAGCGGGTGAAGTATTTGTAGATAATCGGTCAGTAAATCTGCTATTAGTAGAGTCAGGTAATGCCGTCGTTGACCAAGAGTCTTTACAAAATTGCTATGAGAGCAAAACCCAATTTTTAATTGCAGAAGCCAATGCTAAAAATAAGCATTTGGGTTTGTGGCAACAATCAAAATTACAATTGAAGTTACATACCAAGTAAGCGCTGACATTATCAATTATAATAAGCTGAAGCAATTTTAAAACAATACAGTTGAGAATGAGCAACAAAACCCTCATGTAGAGACGCGATTTATCGCGTCTTGAAAGACCAATTATCTACACCAATAACCCTTAACTGAATCGGATTAAATTTTAGAATCGCTGCACTTATTTCATTGTTGCATTTTTAATATCACCAATCAACTCATCAATCCTTGATTGAGTAGTGTTCCAAGAACACATAAAACGCACTCCTCCTACACCAATAAATGTATAAAACTGCCAGTTATTGGCTTTTAAGCTGTGAATTACTTCTTCAGGTAATTTTACAAATACGGCGTTGGCTTCTCTAGGAAACATCAAGTCAACACCTTCTATGTTTAATAGTTGATTTTCTAAATATTCAGCACATTGATTGGCATGTCTAGCATTTTTTAGCCAAGCACCAGTTTCTAATAAACCTAACCAAGGAGCCGAAATAAATCGCATTTTTGAAGCTAGCTGGCCTGCTTGCTTGCATCGATAATCAAAATCTTCTGCTAGCGCTTTATTGAAGAAAAGAATGGCTTCACCTAATGCCATTCCATTCTTGGTACCACAAAAACACAATACATCCACTCCAGTTTTCCAAGTAATTTCAGCAGGGCTTTTATTCATAGCGGCAACTGCATTTGCAAAACGAGCGCCATCCATGTGAAGTTTTAAGTTATATTTGTTTGCAACTTTTTTAATACTTAAAAGTTCTTCAATAGAATATAAAGTTCCTAATTCAGTTGATTGCGTAATGCTAATAACTTTAGGTTTGGGATAATGAATGTCAGTACGTCTGGTGACAATTGACTCTATAGACTCTGATGTTAATTTGCCATTCTTACCGTGAGCAAGTAACAATTTAGAGCCATTAGATGCAAATTCCGGTGCGCCACATTCATCTGTTTCTATGTGAGATGTCTCATGGCAAATGACGCTATGATATGACTGGCAAAGAGCAGCTAAAGATAAAGAATTTGCGGCTGTACCGTTAAAGGTAAAAAATACTTCACAATCAATTTCAAAAAGTTCCCGAAAATAATCTGTTGCTTTTTGAGTCCATTCATCATTTCCATAAGCTGGAACACTACCTTGATTTGCCCTAATCATATATTCCAGTGCTTCAGGACAAATACCAGAAGAATTATCACTTGCAAACTGTTCTAATTGGCTACTCATAATTTCTATTTTGATTTTTAACAGTAATTGTTACAATTTTAGTAAATAATTTTTGACTTTGCCAAATCCATTGGCGAGTAATGACTATTAATCTTTCCAATTATTTAATAATTCTGCTAAGTACAATAACTTTGGATAGCAGTAAGCTAATTTTTTTATAACCCTAGTTCATAATTAATGAAAAACAAGGTTTGTGACTTATAGAAAAAATAGCGAGTCTGAATCTTTTGGTTTTCACAACTTAAATTTGATTTTTCTATTTTGTATCAACCTGAATCGTTATAAAGTTAAGTAGGATATTAATAATATATAAATGACTTTGCTGATGTCTACAGAAAACTAAAATCTTATTTTCACATCACTGAGATGTTTAATTACTACGGTGTCTTCCTCAGCTTTGGGTTGAGGGTACTTTGAGACGATAAACATCGCCAGTAACTAAATATTATGCTAAAAAAATAAAGTTTGCTAATCAGAATGCTAATTATCTACTTATAATACACTATACAATGTCCTACCAATCACCATCAAATCACTATTGGGCATATTTGTCCTTTGTTAGTTCTCAGTAGTCATTTGCTTATTTTCTACTGACGAATGACCAACGATCGATGACCAATACTTCGGCTGCGCCCTTCGACTACGCTCAGGACAAGCTCAGTACAAGTGACTAATAACTAATGACTGAACCATTGATTGAACTGAAAGGTGTTTCTAAGTCCTTTGGTAGCCATAAAGTTCTAGATAATGTAGACTTGACCATTTACCGGGGAGAAGCACTGGGTATTATTGGCCCATCAGGGACTGGGAAATCAACTATTTTACGAGTAATAGCGGGGTTACTTAGTCCCGATGAAGGAGAAATTTATGTGCAAGGGGTGCGGCGAGAGGGTTTGATTGAGGATGGCGGCCAGCAGGTTGGCATTGGTATGGTGTTTCAGCAGGCGGCCCTATTTGATTCGCTGACAGTGGAGGAAAATGTAGGATTTTTACTTTATCAAAATTCAAAGCTGCCGCGATCGCGCATCCGAGATTTGGTAAACGAAAAATTGGAGATGGTAGGCTTGCCAGAAATAGGCCACCTCTACCCAGCCGAACTTTCCGGGGGAATGCGCAAACGGGTAAGTTTTGCCCGTGCGATTATGTCTAACCCTGATAATCCCAATGAAGGGCCAGAAGTTCTACTATACGACGAACCAACGGCCGGACTAGACCCCATTGCCTCGACAGTCATCGAAGATTTAATCCGCCACTTGCAATGTTTACATGGAGTTTGTAGTACTTATGCTGTTGTTACCCACCAGGACAGCACTATCCGCCGTACATCTGATAGACTTATATTTCTCTATGAAGGTAAAGTGCAGTGGCAAGGTACAGTTAGTGAAATATACAACACAGAACATCCCTTGATCAGACAATTTATTAGTGGAAGTGTTCAAGGCCCGATTAAAGTCGCCGGCTAGAAACTTAAAAGCCAGGAGTAAAGAGTTAAATTTAACTACTAACTCCTAACTTTTAACTCCTAATTGGTTATTGGTTGTTGGTGGAGGCAAAAAAATGCGAGGTCTTATGACAAGTCGCTTCGCGTCTGGGCGAACATTTAGAGAAGGTTCTGTGGGGTTATTACTCCTGCTAGGACTAGGGGTATTTGGATTACTCTTTCTGTGGTTAAATAGATTTACTGCTGCTGGCCGTTCATACAAAATTATTGTAGAATTTGCCAACGCTGGCGGAATGCAAAAGGGAGCAGCAGTTCGCTATCGTGGGGTTAAGGTAGGAACTATTTCCCAGGTTCGGCCAGGGGCAAATGCCATTGATGTAGTGATTGAAATTGCCCAAACTGACCTAATTATCCCCCGTAATGTAGTGGTGGAAGCTAATCAAAGCGGATTAATTAGCGAAAGTATTATTGATATCACACCAAGAACAACCTTACCTCCTGGGGTTGTGACTGCTAAACCCCTAGATAAAAGTTGCGATACCAGCCTCATAGTGTGTAATGGCTCTCGGTTAAAAGGTCAGGTTGGCATCAGTGTTGATGCACTAATTCGTAGTTCAACTGAGTTAGCTGGTGCATACAACGATCCAAAATTTTATAGAAATGTCAATAGGGTTCTAGAAACTACTACAGGCGCAGCATCCAGTTTTACTGAGCTAAGTCAGGATTTACAAGGTTTGACCAAAAGCTTACAACTACAACTTACTACCTTTTCCGCTACCGCTAATTCAGTGCAACGGGCGACAAACCAACTTAATGCATCCGCAAATCAAACAGTCAATAAATTCGGTGCAACTGCAAATCAAGCAAATCGATTACTGAACAACCTGGATAATTTGTTGACAACAAATCGTTCGACGCTGGTTGGTGCGTTGAACAATATCACTGAAACCAGCAACCAATTGCGTGTTACAGTCAGTAGCTTATCACCATCAGTCAATCGATTGACTCAAGGACAATTACTCAACAATTTAGAAACGCTTTCAGCAAATGCAGCCCAAGCCTCAGCTAATTTACGTGATGCTTCTAAAACCTTAAACGATCCAAAGAATGCGGTGTTGCTGCAACAAACTTTAGATTCAGCACGAGTAACCTTTGAAAATACCCAAAAAATTACATCTGATTTAGATGAATTGACAGGCGATCCTAATTTCCGTAAAAATCTGCGGCAATTGGTGAATGGTTTAAGTGGTTTAGTATCTTCCACACAACAGATGCAGCAACAAGTGCAAGTTGCTACTACTCTAGATTCGGTAAAAGCTGCTGTAAGCAAACCAAAGAATCTAATTCCTACCCCAGCACCAACCCAACAAGCGATGTTTAATGACAAATCGCTATCAGTCTACGAAATTAATCCCTCAGCGGCTAATTTTGCAAGTACCGACACCGACCTTCAACCAACTCCTAGTCCGTCTATCCCGAACTCATCTCAAGAAAACCTTTTGAAGCAGCTGCGGGAGTACGGCAAGCAACGGGAGCAACTGGAGACGGAGAAAGAGGCAATACAGGTTGACCCTTCAGCTTCGCTCACTGCTGACCCTGAGCAAAGCCAAACTGTTGAAAATTTTAAGTAAGATATTTTACTGTCAGGTGAATGTATTGAAGCTCATCGACACCACTTGCTATAACCTTGAAAGGTGTCGATTGTCTGCATAGTAGAGTTTTCAGGCTGCAAAACCCATTGCTTATTGATACAGCAGATTTCAAGGAAAGTGAGGTACACAAGCTAATTCTGTTACCCAGATATAAAGCGTGTTTTAATCCTGAATTCTGAATTCTGCTGTATCTTCCAAAACTTAAATAAATTTGCTCCCATTCATGACAGCACCCGCTTTTAAGAGCGAATTAACATTGGGTCATAAATTTGAGACTCTTGCACCCCATAATTACACAGAATAGACCTAGCTATATCTTGCTCGCGATCTGTGCCACTAACAATAAGTATGTAATTGCCTTGCTCTATTTGCTCATTATAAAAGCGTGCCCACTCATCTGCTATTCCTAACCTCATAGCGTCAAAGCGTTCACTTAAATTAATGCCTGTTGGCACAACCAATTGAGAAAAGTCTTTGCAAATTAAGGAAATCTGGTTTACTGAAAAACCTGCGATACACATATCCTTAATTGCCGCTTCAGCATTATCTATGCTATTAAAGCAACTAACACTATACTTAGACATCATCCCACTTTTATTAGGAATGGTAGTAGCAGAAGTCGTTGTGGTTAGAGAATTTGTAGTTTCATATTCACTGTTGAAATGTTCGTAAATACCAAACTCTTCAATACCCCAACGCTGTAGTATTTCTTGTACTCTAGCAATTTCAAAAGATGTACAATCCACGATTATTAAATAGTGTCCCTCCTCTACTCGCTCGTTATATGCTCTAGCTTGCTCTGACGACATTCCCCAACCAACTAATGCACCAGCAAAAGTCCCAGTGGCAGCACCAATACTTGCCCCAACAAGGGTTGTAACCAAAGCAGTTGCTGCCGCCCCAGCCAGCATTATTGGGCCAACTCCAGGGATTGCTAAAGTCCCAAGACCCACTAATAAACCGGTTAACCCACCAACAGCGCCTCCTGAAAGCCCTCCGACTGTTGCACCTTCGTCAGCTTTATCACCAGTGTCCTCTTTAACTTTATTATCGGCAATTTCATGATTGCGATCTGAATTTTGTACAAGTATAGATACTTTCTCCATCGCCAAGCCAGAAGCTCTCAACTCATGTATTGCCTGCTCTGCATCTATCCGATGAGTAAATACGCCTACAGCACGTTGATATTGACTTAAAACCATAATTACTCCTTGGTCGCAGGGGAAAGATTAATCACTGACAAAGTTGATTCTTCAGTACTTGTTATATTAAATACGAGTTGGTTCAATTCAAAACTATCCTTAGTAATAAAATATATTCTTTCGCTCATGAGGTAGGCAATAACACCCTCAAGGGTGCGAGTCAAAAAGTAAATACACCAAGATGGAAAAACCTCTAACTGATGCAGAATTATTAGTGAGTGGCACGGGACAGCTTCAAATACATGTGTATATCCAACGCAGACATAACAACATTCGCCTGTGTTGATATTTTAAATTCTCACAGCTTGGTCATGGAATGCAAATTACGTCTTTGAAATTCCGCTTCCGTCCTGACTGTGGTGTTTTTTATAACGAGTCCGGGAATTCTGTGTGATTTGATAGACAATCAGTTTAACAAAACCTTTCTAAAGGCTGACTGTCCTTTATTTATAGTTTGTCCGTAGGCAGAAGAGATCGATACATAGAATAAGTAATATTCATTTGTATAGCTAAAAGGCTTGTGTAGATTTCATCCTACCTAGTTCAAGGCGTATTTTTTTATCAGTTTGGTAAGCAGTAATTATGCGTTGGCAAATAGGTCGTCGGAGTACAAATGTTGAAGATCGGCGTGGGATGAAGATTTCCGCTCCTGTGGTGGGTGGGGGCGTAGGAGCAGCACTCATATCGCTACTGGTTTTACTATTGGGTGGCGATCCCAGTGCCCTTTGGCAACAAGATTCCCCGCCAAGTGATAGCCCGATACCTGAGTCACCTCAAACAACAGGATCTCAAACTCAAGATCGAATGGCGGATTTTGTATCTGTTGTACTGGCTGATACAGAAGATACATGGAGTGAGCAGTTTCGGCAAGACGGAAAAACTTATGTAGAACCAAAGTTAGTTCTTTACTCAGGAGCGGTAGAGTCTGCTTGTGGATTTGCACGTTCAGCAGTTGGGCCGTTTTATTGTCCGCGCGATCAAAAGGTGTATATTGACTTGAGTTTTTACCGCGATTTGAAGACTCAATATCAGGCTCCGGGAGATTTTGCTCAAGCATACGTAATTGCTCATGAAATTGGGCATCATGTCCAAAATTTACTGGGGATTTCGCAGCAAGTTAGAGGTTTGCAAAACCAAGTGAGTCAGGCGCAAGCAAATCAGCTTTCTGTGCGATTAGAATTACAAGCAGACTGTTTTGCAGGCGTTTGGGCAAATCATGCTCAACGCTCACGGCAAATTTTGGAAACAGGTGATATTGAAGAAGCATTGAACGCAGCTAGCAGTATTGGAGATGACCGCTTGCAAAAACAAGCTAAAGGCTATGCTGTGCCAGAATCTTTTACACATGGTAGTTCAGCCCAAAGGGTTCGTTGGTTTAAACAAGGTATCCAAACGGGCGATCCTCAGAAATGTAATACTTTTGCCAAGACAAATTCCTAACATGTTTCAAGTTTTACGATTCTCTGGCAGATATCAAGCTTTATTGGCAAACCTTTCCCGATCGCAGGAGCAGAAATTGAGGAAGCGATCGCCACAATCGATTTAGACTATTTCCAAGCAAACTTGTGTAAACTCATCTCGTTCTGGAAACGAAGCAATACATCCTTGGGTAAAGACGCGATGAATCGCGTCTCTACAAATGGTCTATTTGTCGCATTCTTTTTTCAAATTGGTATTATTCATTTACCACCAAACCAGTGAGTAAAAATACTGGCTTATGATTAGCCATTTCCCGGTAGATTATAGAAGAAAAACATGGTGTACAATTCACAGTGACATCTAAATTAGGCAAAGGCACAGAATTAGCGATGCCTACGGCGGGCTTTGCCAACGCGATTCCAGAGCTGAGTCAAGAGTTAGGAATGGAAAAGAATAACTAATTCCAATCCTGTTCGTCTTTCTTGCCACGGCTTTTGTAAATTCCACCCAAATCGTGAATTTGACGAGTTTTATCAAAAAGCTCGGCTTCGGTAAAACCCCACTGTTGCAAGACTTTATCTAGGTCTTTTTGGATGTCTCTCGCCCCTGGAAACCCTTGATAGCGCATTCGCAGTCTAGCCAATTCTGCTAAGTTATAGTCTGTCGCCTCTTGAGAGAGTAAAATATCAATAAGGGGGCGATCGCGGTTATAAAGTGGATGTTGTTGATCTTTACCGGCCGTTGCTTCAGTCATTGTCAGTCCTGAGTTTAGAGTGCTAAGTCCTGAATTTTAAGTTTAGCTGACAGTGGAAAACAGAACAGACAAAAGAAAATTGTCAAATACCGAAAGTTTAACTGTCAACTTTGCCACTTCTGACTTTCCCCGTACTCTACTCAACACTTTTAGTAGACGGCAAGTACACCTGATGTCTTACGGCTCTCACCACTGCCACTTAACTTTAAATAAAGTTACATTAGTCCTTAAGAAAATACAAAAAACTTTAGATGAGGGTGAATTTTATCTCACCCAAAGTCCAAGCAGCGAGGGAGCAAGAACCCATTATGTTTGAACACTTCACTTCCGAAGCCATTAGAGTAATTATGTTAGCTCAGGAGGAAGCCCGTCGCCTGGGACACAACTTTGTAGGAACAGAACAAATTCTCCTGGGTTTAATGGGAGAAGGAACTGGGGTTGCTGCTAAAGTGCTAGCTGAATTAGGCGTTACCCTCAAAGATGCACGTCGCGAGGTAGAAAAAATTATTGGTAGGGGTTCTGGCTTTGTACCACCAGAAATTCCTTTTACTCCTAAAGTAAAAAGCCTCTTCGAGCAATCGTTTAAAGAAGCTCATAGTTTGGGACAGAATTACATTAACACTGAACACTTACTCTTAGGATTAACCGAGGCTGGTGAAGGTGTCGCCGCCAAAGTACTGCAAAATCTAGGAGTTGACTTCAAGAGTGTCCGCAGTGCCATAGTTCGCCGTTTGGGTGAAAATGCACCAGCTTTTGCTGGTACTGGTAATCAAAAGCGCACCCAACCATTAACAATGGAAGAATTTGGCAGAAATTTGACCAAATTAGCACAAGAAGGCAGACTCGACCCCGTAGTTGGTCGTGAGAAGGAAATTGAGCGGGCGATCCAAATTCTTGGTCGCCGCACTAAGAATAACCCGGTGTTGATTGGGGAACCAGGAGTTGGTAAAACTGCGATCGCCGAAGGTCTAGCTCAACGGATTATCAACCAGGATGTTCCCGAAAGTTTGCAAGACAAGCAAGTTATCAGCCTCGATATGGGGTCATTGGTAGCTGGAACTCGCTTCCGTGGCGATTTTGAAGAACGCATCAAAAAAGTCGTGGAAGAAGTCCGCACTGTCGGCAATATCATCTTGGTGATTGACGAAATTCACACCTTGGTTGGTGCTGGTGGTACAGAAGGTGGCTTGGATGCAGCCAACATCCTTAAACCTGCCTTAGCACGAGGCGAACTCCAGTGCATCGGCGCAACTACCCTCGATGAGTATCGGAAGCATATTGAGCGTGATGCCGCCCTAGAGCGTCGTTTCCAACCGATTCAGGTCGGGGAACCATCGGTAGAGGAAACCGTACAAATTCTCTACGGTTTGCGCGGTGCTTACGAACAGCACCACAAAGTCACAATTTTGGATTCAGCACTTGTAGCAGCCGCAGAATTATCAGACCGCTATATTAGCGATCGCTTCTTGCCCGATAAGGCAATTGACTTGATTGATGAAGCTGGTTCTCGCGTTCGTTTGCGGAACTCCCAAAGTTCTCCCAATAAAGAACTGAAGCGCGAACTCGCTGGCGTTACCAAAGAAAAAGAAGCAGCAGTCAGAGTCCAAGATTTTGACAAAGCTACAGAACTGCGCGACCAAGAGTTAAAACTCGCAGAACAACTGCAAGCAACGTTTACACCAAACGAGCAACCTGTCAACTCAACTGTAGTTGACGAAGAAGACATCGCTCAAATCGTTGCCTCTTGGACTGGCGTACCAGTTAATAAGCTCACTGAATCTGAGTCAGAGTTGCTTTTACACCTAGAAGACACTCTGCATCAGCGGCTCATCGGTCAAGAGCAAGCAGTCACGGCTGTTTCTCGCGGTATCCGTCGCGCCCGTGTCGGCTTGAAAAATCCCAATCGTCCTATTGCGAGCTTTATCTTCTCTGGGCCTACTGGAGTTGGTAAAACAGAATTGGCGAAAGCACTAGCTTCCTACTTCTTCGGCGCGGAAGACTCGATGATTCGGCTAGATATGTCCGAATACATGGAAAGTCATACCGTTGCCAAGCTAATTGGTTCGCCTCCCGGTTATGTAGGATACGACGAAGGCGGACAGCTTACAGAAGCCGTGCGGCGGAAACCTTATACAGTGTTGCTATTCGACGAAATCGAAAAAGCACACCCCGATGTATTCAATATGCTGCTGCAACTCTTGGATGACGGTCATCTTACCGATGCCAAAGGTCGGAAAGTGGACTTCAAGAACACGCTGATCATATTGACTTCCAACATCGGTTCCAAGGTGATTGAAAAAGGTGGTAGTGGTTTAGGCTTTGACTTCGACACTCAAGCCGACGCTAGTTATAACCGTATTCGCACCTTGGTAAATGAGGAATTGAAAGCTTACTTCCGTCCTGAGTTCCTTAACCGTCTTGATGAGATTATCGTCTTCACCCAGCTTTCTAAGGATGAAGTTAAGCAAATCGCCGAAATTATGCTGCGCGATGTTGCTAGCCGCTTGACAGAAAAGGGAATTATCCTAGAAGTTAGCGATCGCTTCAAAGAGCTTGTGGTACAAGAGGGTTATAACCCCAGCTACGGCGCTAGGCCATTACGTCGGGCAATTATGCGCCTCCTAGAAGATTCTCTCGCCGAAGCAATGCTGTCTGGTGAAATTACAGATGGAGACACAGCGCTTATCGATGTTGATGATGACTCTCAAGTGAGAGTACAAAAATCAGAAAAACGAGAATTGCTCTTGGCAAATGTTGGCTAATTTTATACCCGATCGCTTTTTACTGTAATATTTGAGAAACACTCCAGCCTCTTGCGTAGAGCAGAGGCAAAAACAGGGTCATCTCAGACAAACATTAAGTGAAATGGTATTATTTCTCACCCCTAGTATTTCTACTAGGGGTTTTTTTATGCAATTTATTTTGAGTGGGCAATACCCATCTACCCACTGTAGCAAATAGAGGATTGAGGAGGGATACGATCGCGGACATGAAAGAACTTATACCAATTCTCTAAAAAAAGGCAACAGATGTAAGCAGAGATTGCCTTGCTGCATCTAAATTTCTCAATTGCGTTAGCCCATTGCGAATTGCGAATTGCGAATTGGTATTACGGTCTTTTTATAGTTTTCTCGGTTGACTTATGGCTCCTGACTCCTGCCCAAACGGTAAGTGGCTGCCCAACTTGCTTATATAGTAAGCTTTCCAAAATTACACCATTATTATTAGCGGTGAGAGTTTTATTCGGCTGACGAAGAGACTCATAAAAGCCGTTGTACCAGCCTTCTTGAGACTTAAGATTGCCTTGAACGAAATCAAATAACTGACGGGTATAAGCAGTGTTATAAAGCACATGCCAGCCGATCGCAGCTTTGGCACTGAGGAATCGCAAATTGTTGTGCTGTTCTCTGGTATCCGCGATGGTTGCCCAAGGTTTTCCATTGACAAATAGGCTGCTGTAAACAAAGTATGGCGCGCGATCTAAGTTATCTTCGGTGACGGCGGTTAATTGTTTTGTCGCTTCATAACGCGCTGCTTGGGCAGCTAAAATCCGATCGGCATAAGCTTTAGGCAAAGCTTGAAATCCAGTTTCGATGCCATCCAAGATATAGGGTTCGCTAAGAACGTAGTTATTGGCTCCAGAGTTTTTATAGTCCCGTTTGTCGTAAGGAATTCCCTGTCCGTAAAGATCGACAAAAGCAGTATGGGACTGATAATCTAAGGCTTTATTAACATTCAAGCCCCAAAGCTTTAGACCATAAGCAGCATAATTCTCATAGCCCAAGCGACCTTCTTGATTGTATTGTTCTTTGCCTTTGATGACAGCAGTACCATACATTTGACCGTTTGTGGTCAGACGCTTGACTTGCCAGTGTTTCCAAACTGCTGCTGTTTGCGATCGCATTTCTGGATACTTTGCCTCGACAATCTTCAACCAGATTGCCATTCTTCCCAAATCAATGGCTGACCATCCAATTTCTTCCCGTTTTTCTAGTTGACCATAATTAACAGGTACGAGAGTTTTCGCATTATAAACTTTGTTGGGTAGCTCTCCTTTATATAAAGGCATTGACGCCAGTGTATTCAACATTTTGCTCATTTTGGCTTCAAATTCAGCCGTAGGCACGATATTCAGTTCTTTAGCACTGACCAAAGCTGCGATCGCTGCTGTCTGATCCCACATACTTATCGAGGCAAAGCCATCAACAGAATTGATCAAGCCGGTTTCATCGTTCCAGTTGCGTTGGAAGTATGACCAAGCTTGACGGGCTGTTGTCATTTCTTCTGGAGTCAGTTTTCCAACTCCAGGAGCAACGTATGGAATTATGGCTACTGTTAATTGGTTCTTGGGAATGGGTTGACCTGGCAAAACTACGGATTTAGCATCAAGGCTAGCAACTATTTCAGCTTCTTCTGCACTAGAGACAGGGTTTTGGGGTTTCTCTGGTTGGGAAGCAGTTGGGGATGTTGATATTTCAGGTTTTTTTATAGAAGTATTGGAAAGCTGCTTAGACCAACCATTTAAAAGTGCGATCGCGATCGCAGCGGTAACGACTCCTCCTACAGTAGCTAGTATGGACAAGCTCTTAGGTGGCGGTTGAAAATCAGAACTCATACTGATTAAAGCCTTATTTTGTAAGTCAGGGTTATTTGCGTAGTTTCACCAAATACATTCTTCCCAACTTTGGAATCTAACTAACACCCAGAAGTCCACCTGACTACTACAATAAAATAGTCACGCACCCGATCTCTGGAGTTCTAGCAGTGGGCTTATTTGATGATTTGAGTCGGTTTTTAGAAAACCGTTTAGAAGAATTCTTGCGTAATAATCCACATTTGGAGTTAGAGGCGCTGCTAGAACAGCTGCGTGAGCAAGAAGAAGACACATTAAGGCTAATCGCAGATTTAAAATTACAAGAAAAGCGATCGGAAGAAGAAATTCTCTCCACCGCGCAAGAAATTCAGCGTTGGCATATCCGCATTCAAAAAGCCAAAAACGCCAATAGAGAGGATTTGGCGGCAGCAGCGGGTGAGCGAGAAGCAGCCCTGTTGCGCGAAGGTAATCAGCGCTGGGGACACATGCAAGGGCTGAAAGAACGCATTAACCAATCTCAGGAATTACTGAAAAAAATTCAGCAACGGCGGCAGGAAGTGCAAGCTAAAGCCGCCGAAGCACAGACAGCCCGTGCTAAAGCGCAAACGCAGCAGCGTTCGGAAACCATTGGCTGGTCGAATAAAACTAGCACTTTTTCTAGTGGTTTTGATGACTTAGAAGAGAAGTTCCGTAACTGGGAAACTCAGGATGAGTTAGAGCAAATGAAACGGAATATGCAGAAGTAGCGCCTATTGGCTAAAATACGCCGAAATAGCAAATGCGTTCGCCGAAATAACAAATGAGTTCGCCGAAATAGCAAATGCGTTCGCCGAAATAGCAAATGAGTACGCCGAAATAGCAAATGAGTACGCCGAAATAACAAATGCGTTCGCCGAAATAGCAAATGAGTACGCCGAAATAGCAAATGAGTACGCCGAAATAACAAATGAGTACGCCGAAATAACAAATGCGTTCGCCGAAATAACAAATGAGTTCGCCAGAAATAGCTTACTCACTTGGTTTTTCGCGTCAGTTTTACTCCACCCTAACCCTCCCCAATCCATTGGGGCTAAGGTGTACACACAAGTATAGTCCGCAAGGGTTTTAAACCTTTTAGCCCCATTAATACCCTACTTTTGGGCAACTGGAAACTCAATTTCTCCCCCTTATTTTAGGGCTAGGGCAACGAAACCAAGTTTTAGGTGGGATTTCAAGACTTCTGTGTACACGGTAGATCCATTGGGGAGGGAACAAGATTTCTTATTTCCCCCCTTTACAAGGGCAGGGCTGTTTCATTCCCTAAAAGATGTAAAATGATAATATTCAGCTTCAACATTTTTGGTCAGGATAAAGACAAATTTCTTGTGGCGAACTTCGGGCAACGATATATTCCATCACTTCCTGCCCGCAATTAACCGGACAATGCACGACACCAGTTTTAATATAGAGGAAATCGCCTGCTTTGATATCTACAAATGTATCATTCTCAACACCTAGCAAAACTCTGCACGTTCCCGTAATAATGTATATCGCAGTCTCAAAAGGATGGTAGTGTGGGGTTGCACCTGCTCCTGGAGGAATTATGCCGTGAGCCATACTAAGGTGCTTCGATCCGACAGTTTCTTCAGTTACACCCCAGCCTCGAACATAGCCATGATCTGTATCACAAATTCTTTCTGGCTCCTGAACAACTACAACACTACTCACTTGCTGTGAGATGCAAGTATCTAAAATTTCAGAACTCATAAACTATCAACCTAAAGACTATACTATTCAAAATAAATCAGTTCTTAACATCTCAGACTCTAAATAAGAATACAAGGACAGTTAAGACAGTTAAAAAAATATTTATTTAGGAGCGATATTCTAGTTATTCATTGCCTAAAAGGGAAGCTGATACCTCATCGGAGAAATGCCCAAAACCCTGATGATTGCAAATAATAGTTATTAAACATTGTCTAAATTGGCTCAAACTAGGCAATGTTGATTCATAACTAATAAGTACCATATAGCTAAAAGCTGAAAACCTTTTCAGGTAAGGATTTTTAGCTATATGGCAGAGTTTTTTGTGAATCGTTGCGCTACCCAAGCTTGAGTGGCGTCAGTCTGGCAACGACGCTTGAGTAGGTCATCTTGTCTTGCTGCCGACAACCACCGTATTGTCCCAAACGTCGCCGTACAGCCAGTTGCCTCCCGCATTTTGGTCGCTACTGGTGTAGTATTCCTGCCACGCGATCAGGAGTTCATCGACCGTAAGCTGTCCGTTGCCGTTGCTGTCGAGCTTCTGGAAAGCTAGCTGGCTGTTCGCCGCCTTACAGCCAAAAGCTTGGTGGAATTTGGCGAACTCACTTTGTTCGAGGAAACCGTTGTCGTCTCGATCGCAGATTGTGAAAATCGCTTTTGCAAGGGGATGGAAGGCTGATTTATAGGCTTCTGAATCTTCGGCGAAGGACTTTAACCCATTGCGCCATTCCTCCGGAGTCACTTGGCCATCGTTATCAACATCCATCTTGGCTTGTACATGAGTCCAAAAGTGTTCAAACGTTTGGAACAGTTTCTGTGTTTTGGGACTGCCCATAGGCTCGCCGAGATAAGTAGCAACACGAGCGGCGAGAGCGAGTACATCGGCTTGTTCTAGAACGCCGTTACCGTTCACGTCAGCATGAGTAAAACAAACATCGAATTTTCGATCCAACAAATCTTGAGTTTCAACAAGAGGCATAATTTAATCTCCGTTATTATGAAATGTTGTATCAACTTTGCTGTTCAACTATTCCGCGCGGATGAACTTATTTGATAGTATTTCACAATATTTTATTTAAAACAAGGACAGTTAAGACAGTTAAGACAGTTAATAAGAAATATTAAATTAAATTTCATTTAAAGGCAAGGACAGTTAAGAAAAAATATAAAATAAATCGTAACCGCTCAGGCAGGGCTGATTCATTCCCCAAAAAACTTTAAAAATCAAATTATTGAAGCAATTCTGCAACCAGATACTCCTCATCAAGAATGGCTGCACCTCAATCTTTTCTTTGCAGGTACTTGTTTAGCTGAAGATTTAAAATTATCTGATGGCTGGGATTGATGCGCTGTGGAATTTGGTAGTAACAGAAGAATAATTTTTGTTTTTTCACTGGAAGTTTCTAAAGAGTGCTGAATACTCAGCACTCTTTAGAACGAGCAAACCATTCACATTCAGTTAAAAATCGAAGGTTGTGCGAAGCACACCCACATACTGCGTATCATTTCTGCTGTCGTTTTCCGGGTTGAGAATCACCCAAAAACCAGGAGTCACTGAGATGTTGTCATTTAGTCGATAACGATAAAATGCTTCGATATGGTAAGCGTTGTCTCGGTCTTGACGGACATCACTGTTAGAGACATGGGGTGGTATACCAAAGAGAATGCCTGGGAGATTGCCTCTACCACCCACATCGGGAAACGACACACCAACCGCCCCAAACCAGACATTGGCATTGGCACCATTGTTCACAAACAGAGAATCCGATCCACCCCTACCATTGGAAATATCACTCAAACCAGAACTCTCGGCATTTGCCCAAATATATCCACCCCAAGCGTGGACTTGGAAATTCGGGGAGAAGCGATAGTATCCCTGTGTGCCGACAATATCGTTGGAAGTAGCAATGTTGTTGCCAAAAGGAGCGTTTGACAGGACACTACCCGTCCCAGCGGAGATATCGACTACTCCACCAGGGCTATAGCCATGAGAGTAGGCAACACCAATAGCTCCTTCCTTACCATAATAGGCTAAGTGCGCTAGGGCATTGTAGCCGCCATCAAACAACCCGTTGCTAGGCGATGGCACATTAGGACTGCTTGCTAAATAGCCCAAGGTGAGAACCAAGTCTTTGGTAATATTCCAGTTAGCGGCTGCACCACCGCCACCTCGCCGGAATAAGGGACTGTACGATCCAAAAAGTGAGGGAACCCCATTGCCGTCATCAGCAATTGTGGGGGGAGTGACGGTGGTGGAAATGTCGGTGTAACCAATGCCTGTAGGCCCAACAACGAAGTTAAGGGATTCACTGACTGGGAAGTAATAACGGATGTGGGGGGCAAAAACTGTCTCGTTGCTGTCATAATCGAAGTTCAGGCGTGTCATCCCTGTGCCTGTGGCTGCGGCAATTTGGCTTGCACCATTAGAATTCGCAAAGTTACCAAATTCTAGCCGAACTCGCAATAAATCTTTGCCCGTAAAACTGCTCTCAAAGTTGAGACGACCCCGATTTGCAAAGTAAATGCGGGATTCATCATCTTCGCCACCTACTCTATCGCCAAAGGTATCACTAACGGCGGTAATAATTTGAGCATTCAACCTAGTAGTAGTGGAAAACTGCTGCGCCTCCAATGTTGCTGTCTGTGCCTCTAAGGTATCTACTCGTCCGCGTAGAGTTGCCAGTTCTGCGGCAAAGTCTTGCTGCAACTTTTGCATCACTGCCAAATCTTGCTTATTAACTAAATCGCTAGTAGCTGTAGCAATTAACTCATTAATCCGATCCAAACAAGCATTTAAACCTGCGGCAAACTCATAACGGGTTAAGGCACGGTTCCCGCGATAGGTGGAATTCGGATAACCCGCAATACAACCGTAGCGTTCCACCAGCGATTGCAATGCACCAAACGCCCAATCGGTTGGTTGTACATCAGAAAACTGGGAAACAGAAGTGACTTGTCCCTGCAAAGTCCGATTAGCATCTGCTGCATTAGGATCGTCTTCTGGAGGTGCTGCCCAAACTGCTGGAATTGCCAAAAATAAAATAAAAAAGCTAGGAAAAATAGTTTTTAGCATTGATTTATTAATTGAAAATGGTTGAATTATCAGCTTGTAACGAAAGAAATTACCCTCGAACGAAAGTATGAGCTAATTAACATTAAAGTTACATATTTTAAGTTGGAGTTTTAGCTCACTTCAAGCAACGTTATGACTTTTTGCTCATTGCTGCTTTTAATAGCTGCTTCTATAATTTTCATTACATTAATTCCGTCTTCGGCGGTAACAGCAATTGGCTGATTACTAACAATAGATTTATAGACTGCATCGTAATAACCTAAATAGCTTCCCTGTGAACTTTTGACTTTTTCTCGAATTACTTTTGTGTCTTTTTCTGTATGCAGCAAGCCATATTCACTTTCTGGCTCTGTATACCAATCAAGTGTGTTGGGCTTCATACCCGCCACTAAATACTCTTCTTGCTTATCGGCTCTGCTTTTGAGAAAAGAACCCTTAGTGCCATGTATGATATAGGCAGGTGCAGGCTCACGCACAAGGAAACTTGCTTTTAATTTGACGCGCAGTTTGTCGTAGTATAGTATCAACTCAAAACAATCATCTACCTGCGATCGCAGCCTAGTTATGCGGATGTCTGCAAAAATAGCATCAGGCATCCCAAATAAATGCAAAGCTTGGTCTATTAAGTGCGGCCCTAAATTGTTTAATGTTCCTGCCCCCGGACTGGGAACTTCGACATGTTGTTTATGACTGAGGGTTGGCTTATATTTTTGAAATTGAAATTCTGCTTCAACAATATCACCTAATAAGCCTGCTTGAACAATTTTTTTGACTGTTTGAAAATCACTATCCCACCTCCGATTGTGATATACAGATAATTTTTTACCCTGTTTTTGTGCCAATTCTTTGAGATGTTTTGCTTCTGCTACCGTTGTGGTGAATGCTTTTTCTACCACTACGTGTTTATCTGCCAGCAATGCTTGTTTAGCATAATCGTAATGGGTATAAGTGGGTGTATTTACTACCACTAAGATTACTCGCTCGTCTGCTAGCAATGCTTCCAAAGAAGGATAGCTTTTGACATTAGGATAATGTTCCTGTATCAGTTTTTTGCTTCTTTCCCAAGAATCGGCTAATTTAAATCCGGGATGTAAATCAATAAACGGCGCATGAAATACCATGCCGGATAAACCAGAAGAACAAAGAGCCGTATTGATAATTTCCATCTTTTTAGTAATTGACTGAAGCGAAATTTGGTATTTAGTTATTGCCTGATATTTGTTTACTGGATGTAGGATCGCAGAAGAAAGCAAGGAGAGAGAAAATACCTCTCCTCCTCTACGAATTACGAATTACGAACTTGTACTGAGCGTAGCCGAAGTATTACGAATTACGAATTACATATCCTCTAACTCAATCCCTTTGGTTTCTTTAATAAAAAAGAGAATGAAAAAGAATGAGGTAGCTGCTGCAATTGTATAGAGTCCATAGGCAGAACCTAGACCGAAATATTGCAGTATGGGAGGAAATGTTGTGGAAATGAGGAAATTAGCAACCCATTGCATAGCAGCAGCAATCGAAAGTGCGGCGGCTCGAATTTTGTTATTAAACATTTCTCCCAACAGTACCCAAACCACTGGCCCCCAGGAGAAACCGAAGCAAAATACATAGAGGTTGGCTGCGATGAGAGCCATAGTCCCGGCGCTTCCGGTAAGATTGGGGTTCCCAGCAGCATCGAGGGGAGCATGGCCAAAAAGATAAGCCATCGTCCCCAAAGTAAAGGTCATGCCTATCGACCCTACTATAAGTAAGGGCTTGCGACCAAATTTATCTACAAAGGCGATCGCAATCAGTGTTGTAATGATATTGACGGCTCCTGTAATTACCGTGATTGTTAGGGAATCTTTTTCGGAAAAGCCAACAGCCCGCCACAAAACGCTGCTATAGTAGAAGATTACATTAATCCCAACAAATTGCTGTAATACAGATAAGCCTATTCCGATCCAAACAATTGGCAAGAGTCCGCCACTTCTGCTTAAGAGGTCAGAAAAGCTGGGTTGCCGTTCGCGAAGTACTGTCTGCCGAATTTCTTCGATTTTTGGCAGTACGTCACCCCCTAAAATCTTGGTCAGAACGTTAGCAGCTTCTGGTTCTCGTCCTTTAGCAACCAAGTATCGGGGAGATTCGGGAATCATTAAAGCGGACATTCCGTAAAGTACGGCTGGAGGAATTTCTGTCCAAAACATCCAGCGCCAAGCGCTTATACCAAATAAAAACGGCGACTCGGCTGAACCTGCTGACACAGCAATAAAGTAGTCGCATATCAGTGCAATGAAAATTCCAACTACGATCGCTAATTGTTGCAGAGATCCTAGCCTCCCGCGCAAATGGGTGGGAGAACATTCTGCGATGTAAGCTGGAGCAATAACGCTAGCAGCACCAACTGCAATCCCACCGACTAACCGCCAAAAGGTAAAATCCCAAATTCCCAAAGGCAGCCCGGAACCAATGGCACTGATGGTAAACAACACCGAAGATGCAACCATTGCCTTGACTCGACCATAACGGTCTGCAATCTTGCCTGCATAAAAGGCTCCCACCGCAGAACCCAACAATGCCAAGGATACGGCAAGACCAATCTCAAAGCTGTTGGCGTTAAAGTCTTTGGTAATAGCTCCAACCGCACCGTTAATTACAGCAGTATCAAAACCGAATAGAAAACCGCCGAGGGCAGCAGCACCAGCAATCAAAATTACATAAAACGTGCTGGCTTTACGACGAACAGTAGTGGTAGACATAAGTTTATATATTGGGAATTGGGTATAGGAGGCAGAGGGGCAGAGGGGCAGAGGGGCGGAGGGGCGGAGGGGAAAGACTTACTGCAACTTCTCCTCTGCTCCCCAGCTCCCCAGATCCTCTGCTCCCCAGCTCCCCTGCCTCTTGTTCACCGTCTAGAACGTCTGCGTAACCGATCGATCGTTACTGCCAAAATAATTACTAGTCCTTTGACGACTAATTGCCAGAAGTAAGATAGGTTCAACAAGGTTAAACCGTTGTTGAGAATAGCAATAATCAATGCACCTAGAAGAGTGCCACCAATGGTACCAATACCACCTGTAAAGCTGGTTCCACCTAGAATAACAGCTGCGATCGCATCTAATTCGTAACCCTGACCTATTACGCCACTGGCACTATAAAGACGGCTAGCGCTCATTATTCCTGCTAAACCTGCCAGCAATCCGCTAATACCATAGACGAATAGCAACACCCGATTAACTTTAATCCCTGTTAATCTGGCTGCCCGCTCGTTACCACCAACGGCATATATCTGCACTCCTAAAACAGTTTGCCGCAGGATAAACCAGCTAGCTATCACAGTCAGTAGCGCAATTATCACTAGCCAAGGAATGGGGCCGATATATGTATTACCCACCCAAGCAAAATTTATGTCCCGGTTAATCAGGGTTGTACCCTTGGCAACTAAAAAGGCAACACCCCGCAAGGCTGTAAGTGAACCTAGCGTAACAATAAAAGGTGGCACATCCAAGAAGGTAATGAGCGCCCCGTTGAGTAAGCCTAACAGCAATCCTGCTAGCAACGCAGCAGGTACAGCCGCCCAACTTAAAGCTGGTAGTAGCGATACCAGCAATGCAACTACCGCAGAAACAGCCAATATTGACCCAACTGAAAGGTCAATACCTCCGGTGAGAATTACAAAGGTCATTCCTGTCGCTAGCACAATATTGATTGATGCCTGACGCAAGATATTGACGATGTTACCGCCGGTGAGGAAGTTGGGAGAAAGGAATGCAAATAAGATGCAGATAATTACTAAGATTGGCAAAATACCCGCAACTTCCAACAGGGTGCTGATTGATTTCCGGTTGCGAGCTGCGGGATTGTTGGCTGATTTATTGATAGGCGGTCTGACTGTCTGACTCATAATGCTGATACCTCCGATGCTCCAGTTGCGTAGTGCATAATCTTTTCTTGGGTGATTTCTTTGCCAAGACTGCCATCCAGTTCGCCTACCAGTTGTCCTTCTCGCATCACCAAGACGCGATCGCTCATGCCGACAATCTCTGATAGTTCGCTGGAAACCATTAAAATAGCAACACCTTGGGCTGCTAATTCGCTCATAATTCGGTAAATTTCACTTTTAGCACCGATATCTACGCCGCGTGTCGGTTCATCTAACATCAACACTCTCGGTTTAATGGCTAACCAACGCGCTAGCAGTAGCTTTTGTTGATTACCACCAGAAAGATCCAATGCTCTAATTTCCAAATTGGCTAGGCGGATATTAAAGTTTTCCACCGCTTCTGTTGACAGGCGATTCACTGAAGGCCAGTTAACAATCCCACCCTTGGCATCTTGCTTGAGTGTGTTGATAGCAATATTCTTGCGGGCGCTCATCTCCAGAAATAAACCTTGGTCTTTGCGGTCTTCTGGAACGTAGCCAATTCCGGCAGCAATGGCATCACTGGGTGTATTAATTTCCAGTTTTTTGCCATTTAAGAATACTTCGCCACTAGCTTTACGGTCTGCACCAAAAATCAGCCGGGATAGTTCTGTGCGTCCGGCACCAACCAACCCAGCTAAACCCAGAATTTCTCCAGCATGAAGTTCAAAACTAGCCGGCTCAATCTTCTTGCGGGCATCGCTCATATTTCTGACTGATAGTACCACTGGGCCAGGATTCATTTGTCGTTGATGTTCGTAAAAGTCTTGCATGGAGCGACCAACCATCATCTGCACCAATCGCTGTGGAGAAATTTCGCTGCGTGTGAGACTGCCAATATATTGACCATCACGCAACACGCTAATCCGGTCAGCTAGGGCATAGATTTCTTCCATGCGATGGCTGATGTAAATAATGGCAATACCATCACGCCGCAGTTTGCGAATGACCTCAAATAAATGGTCGCTCTCACGGTCAGACAATGCTGCTGTTGGTTCATCCATCACCAAAACGCGGCTTTTATCCTTCAGCGCCCTGGCAATTTCCACTTGCTGCTGTTCGGCAATGGACAAAGTACCAACTATTGTCTGGGCGGTAAAATTAGCTCCAAGGCTGTCCAGCACTTCTTCTGCTTCCAGTTGCATCGCTTGGCGGTCTAAAAGCTGACCTCGCCGCAACTCGCTACCCATAAACATATTTTCGGTAACGGTTAAATTCGGTGCAACATTCAGTTCTTGATAAATAAGATTAATACCCGATTTACGTGCTGTCGCCGGATCGGTAATTTTCAAGGGTTGACCATTGATGCGAATTTCTCCTTCGTCGGCAATATAAGCCCCTGCCAGGATTTTCATCAATGTGCTTTTGCCTGCTCCGTTTTCACCCATCAGGGCGTGAACTTCTCCTGGGTAAATCGTGAGATTAACATTTTGGAGCGCAGGTACACCATGAAATCGTTTTGTAATTCCTTGCATTTCTAGCACTGGGATGCTAGTTGGTGTATCAGAACGTGAGGTTTCAATATTGGTTGTCATGAGCAAAACCTGTAAAAACGATTTAAAATTCGCGTAGGCGCAGCCCGCCGTAGGCATCGCGCGATTGTAAATTAGAAACTAATAAACTCATATTTGCTCGATCGCAAAATCATCTTTTAAAAGCTGAATACTAGGTTGAAAATAGGGAATCGGGAAAAGATATTTTCATACTCGATTGTTAACGTTACTTAATAGAAGTTTTTGGGAAAGTCTGAGTGCTATAAATAAACACGCAAACTTTACCCTGATGCACATATATAGCGGTTCTCAGTTAGGTGCAGCAGAGTTTTAACCTCTTTCTAAACCCATCTTTCGATTAAATAAAAGATAGGAACAAAGATGAGGTTTGGTATTAATTTAAGTGAAAACCGCCAGACATTCTATGTATGTGCAAAAACTTTACAAATGCACCCAAAGATTGATATCAAAAGGCATATTTTTCAATTGTAATTTCACAATTTATATTACTTCCAGCCTTTTTCGGTACTGACGTTATCTTTTGCGATCAACTTAACTGGAATCAAAATGGTAGAACTGCTAGGTTTTTTCCCATTTAAAATGTCGTTGCCAACTTGAACTGCTTTTTCGGCCATCCCTCGCGGATTTTGAGTAGCAGTTGCTGCATATATACCATCTTTATTGGCGATCGCAGTTATGGCTTCTGGCGCACCATCAACCCCAACAATAAAGAAATCTTTACGTTGTGCTTGGTTCGCTGCTAGTTCTGCGCCAAGTCCACTCGGATCGTTAATAGCAAAAACAGCATCAATCTTCGGAAAGGTTGTGAGTAAATCAGTCATAACTCTCAGTCCTCCATCCCGGCTACCATCTGCATTCTGGTTTTTAGAGAGAATTTTGATATTGGGATATTTGGATAATACATTTTCGCAGCCACTAACTCGCTGAATTACTGAGTCCACTGGCGGGCCGTTAACTATTACTACATTGCCTTTACCTTTGAGGCGGTCAGCAATATATTTACAACTAACTTCTCCAGCTTGGACATTATTAGTCGTGATGGTTGCATCCACACCTCCCTCTGCACCTGTGTCTACGGCAATGACAATTCTACCTGCTTTTTTTGCTCTTTGAACTATTGGTCTAATTCCACTTTTATCAGCAGCATTTAAAACAATAATGTCAGTATTTGCGGCAGTAAAATTTTCAATTTGGTTGGCTTGTTGGTTGAGGTCATAGGCACTGGAAGCTATAATAACATTGACATCTTTTCCGCCAATTCTCTTCGCTTCTGCCTCAACTGCTTGTCCCATAACAACGAAGAAAGGGTTACTTAGATCGCCAACGGTGAAGGCAACCGATCGCAACTTTCTATTCCCAGTGGCGGTTTTAATTTCTGCACTAGTATTGGTAACAGGTTTAATATCAGTATTAGTAGCAGTGTTGCCATCGGGAGAACCATATGTACAGCCGATCAGACTGCCACCGATCATACCTAGTAGACTAGCTGCAATTACAATCTTTCTGACATTCATATATCTCCTAAAAGTCATTTTGATTTACACCAAATTTGGAACTGATGTATTTTTTTTAAACAGGATCAAAAATTCTAACCCTTCCGTATCAAACCTTTTTCTGTGTGTTGTAATTACGTAGCTTGCTTTTCGCCGGAGGCGAGTATTACAAATTACCAGCCTTTATAGCTGCTAAGGTTCTCTCTAGTAACCAACTTGACTGGAATCAGAATATTTGATGATTCAGGTTTTTTACCCTGGATGATATCGTTACCAATCTGAACCGCTTTTTGAGCCATCCCTGCGGGATTTTGAGCAGCAGTTGCAGCAAACACACCATCTTTATCTTCCATTGCTTTGGTTGCATCAGGCGATCCGTCAACCCCAACAATAAAAAATTCTTTACGTCTTGCTTGTTTAGCGGCTAAATCTGCGCCGACACCGCTTTGGTCGTTAGTGGCAAAAACGGCATCAATTTTGGGAAAAGTTGTCAGCAAATCGCTCATGACTCTTAGTCCTCCATCCCTTGTCCCTTCAGCGTTTTGCTCTTTAGAGATGAGTTTAATATTCGGATATTTGGACAATGATTTCTCACACCCACTGACTCGCTGATTGATTGAGTCCATCGGAGTACCGTTGAGGATGACTACACTACCTTGACCTTTGAGGCGATCGGCAATATATTGGCAAGCAACCTCACCAGCTTGGGTATTGTTAGAACTAATCATCGCATCCACATCTGCATCAACGGCTGAATCTAATGCAATAACAACCCTACCTGCAAGCCTTGCTTGGTCAATAACTGGTTTAACTCCTTTTTTATCAACAGCGCTGAGGATAATTAGGTCAGTATTTGCAGCCGTAAAATTTTCGATTTGATTGGTTTGTTGGTTTAGATCGAAGGCACTGGAAACCGCATTAACTCTGATATTACCCCCAAGTTTTTGAGCTTCTGTTTCGGCCCCCTTCTGCACAGCATTATAGAAAGGATTGCCTAAGTCACCCAAAGCGACGCCGATTGTTTGCAATTTCCTATTTGAAGTACTAAGACTCTCTGCACTTATATTAGTAGCCTTGTTAGTAGTATTAGTAGCAGCGTTGTGATTCTGGGCGCCATTTGTGCAACCAACAACCGCAAAACCTAATATACCAACTATGAGCGAAATTCTCTTCATATTCATCTGTTTCTAACAACTGATTTAAATTGGATAAAGGTCATCACCAGATAAACTAGGTCTGAAAAACTTAGACCTAACCTAGCGTTACTACTAATTTTTGGAACTGAAACTCCAAAAATCCTGTGATTTGACCAATTGGAGTTATTACTATTAGTTTCACGAACAAAATGTTTTATTTTTAAAGCAAAAATCAGAACATTACACTACTTCAAATAATTACATTATTTTTGGACAAAATTACTTCGTAGTGCATAGCCTGAAAATAGCTTTTAAGTGAAACTTCCAAAAATTAGTTTTATTAAACTTGTAAATCTTTATTTCTTTTGACTTTTTTCATTTTATCTCGCTCCAGTACAAACATTAATTTTGTTTATCGAACTTTACAAATGTAAAGTGTTTTAAATCTCTCGATATAACTCAAAGTCTTTATTCCAAACCATTCGGATAAATTAGGCTATTCAATATTAGGGTAGATTTTAAAAACGTTAACATTTCTCAATCAATCTCCTTCAGAAAAGATACTATTAAAGTAGAGAGTTTTTTGATTGTTAGTGCGAAATTTTGGAAAATGTAAACATCCTTTGGTTAGATTTATACAATTAACTTTCATCAGCTTGACAAGCGTATTTATTGGCAATAGAAGAGTAAACAAGATAATATTTTCAAGCTTGATTAGGGATAAAGAAAGTTGTATACCAATTTTTGTTCTTACTTTATCCCCTCAGAAATAGAAGATTGCAAATTTTTCTTTCAGCAGTTTAAAACTTTAATGTGGCAGGTAAATATTTAGCCATTAAATCTTCATAGTATGGTTTTAATTTCTGCCAATCAGGAGGAATAGGGTTTTTGGAATACAAATCGTAGGGATTGAATAAACGTACCCATTTAAACATTTCTCGATCGTGTTTATCCATCAAATGCTCATAGGCATTTTCCCGATGTTGAGGATAAAATGAGTGATAGCGAAGCATATACAATGCAGGTTCGGGCAAATAGTTTTTCATCATCTGATAAAAATACTCATCATGCCCCCATGAAATATGTACATTACTCAATCCACAGTTAGGCTCGTAAATGCCATATTTAGTGTTGTAATCGGGGTTATTATAATCGGGATTTTCTTTGAAGAATTCTGAGAAAACAATTTTATCAGAAAATGCACAACCTACAGGATAAGTATCCCCTACGGTAGCCCAT
This sequence comes from Nostoc sp. LEGE 12454, assembly GCF_056620565.1. NCBI lineage: Bacteria > Bacillati > Cyanobacteriota > Cyanophyceae > Nostocales > Nostocaceae > Nostoc > Nostoc sp. LEGE 12454. Next base: position 118,664 of record NZ_JBWQXL010000007.1, on the reverse strand, counting down.
TGAGGTTCACCAAACAGACAAAGCACTTTCCCCATATCGTGAAAGAAGCCAGTAAGTACCATCCAGTCAGGATGATCGTCAGCGCGAATAGCTTCTGATGTTTGCAATAGATGCTGTAACTGATCCATGTCTGTATCAGGATCGGAATCATCAACCAACTGATTCAAAAATTCGACCGCATCCCAAACAGACATTTCTTTTTTATCAAACTTCAAAAATTCTTTTTCTTTTTGAAGTACAAAATTATATGTTTGATTAATATGATTTAACCGATAAAACTCTTTCACCGTATCTCTGATAGTCGTTTCGTAATTCCTGTACTTTTCGGTGGTTTTACCTTCTTTAACGATGTTATCTGGATCGGGATAGCGATTAAGTAAGTCTTCTTCCCATTCTTCTAGCGAACGTAAGGGATTGTTTTGAGCTTGAGCAATGACATTATTTAGAGTTTGAGACATATCTTCCTAGTTGTCGATATTATGTTTGTTAAATCGTACTTTCGCACTCCTTTGTGCACAGGTGTGCAAAACCTGTATTGGACTTATTTTTTATTTTTGCACACGTGTGCAAAAATGCGTGTTAAGTTTCATTTCGTCTTTGCATACCTATGCACAATCCACTTCCCTCACTGTCTTACCCAATCTCTTTGGTTCAGATTGAAAACAGTGCTTTTATTTTTTTGCACAACCGTGCATGAATTTACTAAATATAAGCTAATCTTTTCGGTTACACACGTGTGCAACAGCTATAATTATGAATATTTATGTCTGACTCAACCAGCCTAGTATCAATTTGTCAATTGTACAGTCGTGGAATACTTAACAAGATTAGCCAACTCTTGTAGCTGGTTTATCGCTTCTGCACCCTCCAACTTCATTAACTCGCGATCGTCCCACAATTCCATCCAAGTAATTCCGTAATCAGACACTAAAAACCGAATCAGGTGCTTTTCTTTCAGGCTAACCATAAATGAAGCACTGTTCATTTGTTCGCCGCACGTATAACAAGACGCAGTATAGCCACGCCGCTCAAGTATAATTGTCAAGGCTTGCAGGTTCATTACCAAGTCTTGAACGAATTGCTGATGCTGTTGCGCTAATCTTATAAACACTACTTTTCTCCTACCATTACAGTTATCTGCTTGCTTTGATATTTCTTTAGACTTACATGTGATGTGATTTAGTTGCCAAAAGTTCGTGTTTTCCTAGATACGTGATTAATCTTAATATTACGGTTGCCATCACTCAGCTAAATTTCCAGAGCAGTTCTAATGTTTTGCACAATTATCTGGGGTGGCTGTGCAACATCCATAGATAGAGTATCTACTGGTTCTTCTAGTGTATAAAACTGACTATCAAGTAGTTTTTCACTCATGTAATGATTGCTACGCTCTTGTAACCGCATTTGAATCAACTCGTAAGACCCTTTGAGGTAAACTAGCTTGATGCTATCGCTATCCACTACCAAAAATTGCCGATAGCTATTTTTTAAAGCCGAACACGCCAACACCACATTTTTATTTTCTTGTAGCCAATGCTTGATGGCTGTTTGCAAATCTTGTAACCAGGGCATTCTGTCCTCTTCACTCAGAGGGATACCGCGCCGCATTTTCTCAACATTCTCTGGCGAGTGGAAAGTATCAGCGTCGCTAAATTCCCATTCTAAGGAGTCTGCTAGCAGTTTTCCGATGGTAGTTTTTCCAGAACCAGATACACCCATGACGATAATAATCATTTTTTTCTTAATAAAAGTTCAACTAATTCGGAATTCGGAATTTGTAACTTGTAACTTGTAGTTGTAATCATTGACGGAGGTGAAAGTGAGGACTTTTAACTCCTTACCATGCAAAATGTGAGTTGTACTAAATTCTCTTGACAAATCACAATTATTTTCTATAATACATATGAATGCACACGTGTGCAATGCTTAAAAGCTAAGATAAAATAATGAATAAACGCAGAATTTCAATTGAAGATATTGCCCGCAGAGCAGGGGTTTCTCATTCGACAGTTTCACGTGCTTTGCGAGATAATGCTCTGATTAGCCCGAAAGTGCGAGAAGAAATTAAGCGACTGGCACAGGAGATGAGCTATGTGCCGAATGCTATTGCTCAAAGCCTGCAAAATAAACGTACTAATACTATTGGTGTAGTAGTAACTTCAATTTCAGATCCCTTTTATGGTGAGGTGGTAGAGGGAATAGAGAAGATAGCCAGACCAGCGGGTTTGAGTGTTTTATTGAGTGCTTCACACCGAGATTTTGAGCAGGAAATGGCAGCTATTGATACTTTTCATCGCCGTAGGGTGGATGGAATCTTAATAGCTGACTCGCGAATTAGTAAACAGCATACTAAACAACTCACACAAATTGCTGTACCAACAGTTTTAATTAATAGTCAGACTGAAGACCAATCAGAAATATTTCATTCAGTTGCAATAGACGATCGCTTAGGTGCTAAATTAGCGACAGAGCATCTAATTAGTTTAGGACACACTGCTATTGGTTATTTGGGTGTAGGCGATCGCAGCAGATCGAACCAGCAGCGCCTAGAAGGATATCAAATGGCCCTTGCAGAAGCTGGTATCCCACAAAATGCTGATTGGGTTTCAATTAGTGACGAATATGATACCAGAACCAGCGACGTTAACACCGGACAAAATATGCTGTCTAAACTATTGACTGCGGAAGTTACAGGCATATTTTGTTACAACGATATGGTAGCGGTTGGTGCTCTGTTAGCTTGCCAAGAATTAGGTATTTTAGTACCGCGAAATTTAAGCCTCGTCGGATTTGATGGTATTGCTTTGGGTTGTTACGTTACGCCTGCACTGACCACAATCAGCCAGCCAATGTTGGAAATTGGTGGCTATGCCATGCAAATGTTACTCGATTTAATAGAAGAAAAAACTGTGGAAAACCGCGTTTTATCTCCTTTTCTATTAAAGCGTGGTAGCAGTGCAGCATTATTAACAATTTAAAACTCAAAACAATTTATACAAAAATTATGTTAACTAAAAAACCGAGTTTATCTCCCGATCGCTGCTTTTCTCCAGAACCAATTCAAAGACGATTAGCTCATCAATTTTTTGATAGCATATCTGCGTTACCTTTAGTCTGCCCACACGGCCACGTAGATCCAGCTTTGTTAGCTAATCCCGCAGCCCGTTTTGGTTCACCGACGGAATTACTGATTATCCCTGATCACTACCTTTTGCGGATGCTTTATAGTCGGGGCGTATCTCTGCAAGCTTTGGGGATACCAAGCAATGATGGTTCGCCAGCAGAAACCGACCACCGTAAAATCTGGCAATTGTTCGCCGACCATTTTTATCTATTTCAGGGTACTCCATCTGGATTGTGGCTGAAAGAGGAACTAACTAACGTCTTTGGGGTAGATGAACCTTTAAATTCTCGCAATGCCGGACGTATCTATGATTATTTGGAAGGTTTGTTAGCCTCACCGGAGTTTTCTCCTCGTGCTTTATTCAAACGCTTTAATATCGAAGTGCTTTGTACTACCGATGCCGCCAGTGATAACCTAGAGAATCAGCGATCGCTCCACGAAGAAGGTTTTACTCAAATCAGACCAACTTTTCGACCAGATGCAGTAGTTAATCTGGATGCTCCTGGTTGGCGCGAAAATCTTACCCAATTGGAAAGCACTATCGGTAGAGAAATTAGTACTTACGCCAATTTTGTGCAAGCTTTAGAAGAACGTCGAGCTTTCTTTAAAAAAATGGGCGCGACAGCTACCGACCAAGGTGCAGCTACACCTTATACCACACGCCTTTCTCACCAAGAAGCTGAAGCTATCTTTGCGAGAGCATTAATCGGCAAGCTGAATCCAGGTGATGTCGAAAATTTTACCGGTCATATCTTCATGGAAATGGCGCGGATGAGTGTGGAAGATGGGTTGGTGATGCAAATGCATTGTGGTGTGATGCGTAATCATAACCCAGCTTTATTTGAGAAATTTGGAGCTGATAAAGGTGCTGATATTCCCGTAAAAATCGAATGGACTGAAAATCTGCACCCGTTATTATCAGCTTACGGTAGCGATCGCCGCTTCCATTTAATCATTTTTGGCATGGATGAAAGCACTTATAGCCGCGAAATGGCTCCGTTAGCTGGTCATTATCCCAGTGTATTGCTCGGCCCTCCTTGGTGGTTTCACGACAGCGTAAATGGTATGGAGCGTTATTTCAATCAGGTTATGGAAACTGCGGGAATTTATAATACTGCTGGATTTAATGATGATACACGGGCTTTTGTTTCGATTCCGGCTCGTCATAATGTCTGGCGGCGGGTAGCTTGTAATTGGTTGGCTGGATTGGTCGCACGGGGATTGGTTGAGGAGGAGGAAGGGTATGGTATGGCTCGTGCTTTGGCTTATGACCTCGCTAAGGTTGCTTATAAGTTTGAGGGGAATTGAGGGGGAATTTAAACGCATAGGCGCTTCGCCTTCCCGTAGGGTAGGAGCGCGGAGGGAAGCGCAGAGGTACGCAGAGAATTTTACTAAGTGGGGGAATCACTTTGATTTTAAGTAAACTTTTTAGTTTGAAGGAGCGGGTTGCGGTAGTTACGGGTGGTTCTGGTGTGCTTGGTGGGGCTATGGCAAAGGGTTTGGCTCTGGCTGGAGCGCGAGTGGTGGTTTTGGGTCGCAATGAAGTCAGGGCGGGGGCGGTGGTGGCTGAGATTACTGCTAACGGTGGAGAAAGTATCGCTGTGGTTGCAGATGTTAGCGATCGCTCTCAATTAGAAATCGCTAGGGATGTTATTATACAACGTTGGGATGAAATAGATATCTTGGTAAATATGGCTGGTGGTAATATTCCGGCTGCCACAATTACTGCTGATGCGACTATTTTTGATATGCCACATACAGCCTTTGAGGAAGTGGTTAGCCTCAACTTAGTTGGCACTTTACTACCTTGTCAGGTTTTTGGTCAAGCAATGGTGGAAAGAAGTCAACCCCACGGTTGTATTGTCAATATTTCTTCTATGTCTGCCATTCGAGCGATTAGTCGGGTGGTTGGCTACTCAGCTGCAAAAGCGGGGATAGATAACTTTACTCGTTGGCTAGCCGTAGAACTCGCCCAAAAATATGGTGATGGAATGCGAGTAAATGCGATCGCACCAGGTTTTTTTATTGGCGAACAAAATCGAGATTTACTCTTAAATTCTGATGGTAGTTTGACCGTTCGCGGGCAAAAAATTATCGACCATACCCCTGCCGGACGTTTCGGAAAACCAGATGAATTACTCAGCACTTTGATTTGGTTATGTAGTTCTGGTTCTAGTTTTGTTAACGGGGTAGTTGTGCCAGTAGATGGTGGATTTAGTATCTACAGTGGAGTTTAATAATGTCATGTATTCACTAGCCGTAAATAACGGTACACTTTCAGATGAGCAAGTTTCCGAGCTAGTTCATCAAGCTTTAGCAGACCCTAAGTTGGATGGACAGCGCATTTTGGTGTTAATTCCAGATAGTACCCGCACTGCTCCCATCCCGCAAATGTTTCGATTGCTTCATCAGGAGTTGGGTCAAAGAGTAGCGGCTCTGGATTTTTTAATTGCTCTGGGTACACATAATCCGATGAGTGAAGAACAAATCAATCACTTGGTGGGAGTGACACCAGAGGAGCGAGAGACAACTTTTAAAAAAGTTCGTATCTTTAACCACCTTTGGAATGAGCCAGATACCTTTATTTCTTGTGGAATAATTTCGGCAGACGAGATAGCAGAAATTAGTGGTGGAATGCTACATCAGTCAGTTAATGTACGTATTAATAAGCTTATCGCAGAATACGATTTAATCGCGATCTGCGGCCCAGTTTTCCCTCATGAAGTTGTCGGTTTCTCTGGTGGAAATAAATATTTTTTCCCTGGTATTGGTGGTCAAGAAGTAATTAATCTCTCCCACTGGTTAGGTGCTTTAATTACTTGTTACGAAATTATTGGTACGCTGGGAATAACACCAGTTCGACGTTTGATTAACCGAGCCGCTAACCTGATTTCTACCCCAAAGCTTTGTTTGGCGATGGTGGTCGCACCCAAAACAAATCAGCTAGCTGGACTTTATATAGATCGACCAGAATCAGCTTGGGAAGCTGCTGCAAAACTATCAGCTAAACTACATATTAAATATGTAGATCGGCCTTTTAAACAAGTGCTTTCAGTCATGCCCCAAATGTATGATGACATTTGGACGGCAGCAAAAGGAATGTACAAGCTAGAGCCAGTAGTTGCTGACGGAGGCGAAGTAATTATATATGCGCCTCATATTACCGAGTTTAGCTATACACACGGCGAAATTCTCTCCCAAATTGGCTATCATGTGCGGGATTACTTTCTCAAACAGTGGGATAAATTCCAAGACTATCCTGCTGGAGTGCTAGCCCATAGTACTCACTTAAAAGGGATGGGTACTTTCGATCTGATAGAAGGAGAACAAGCGCGGATTCGCGTTACTTTAGCTACTGGCATTTCTGCTGAACGCTGTGCTGTTCATAACTTGAATTATCGCGATCCGGCGACTATTCAACCCACTGAATGGGCTAACCGAGAGGATGAAGGTATATTGCTTGTGCCAAAGGCTGGCGAGATTCTATACCGTCTGAGTGACAGTAATTTTCAGGAAACTAAATCGTAGACTGCGATCGCAAGTTAATTTTACACTTCGCGCTATTCTTGATCTGATGAAACGTCAGCGAATCAGTTTATAGCAGCGAACAAAAAAGCATGGGTGGGAAATTAATTGTATTTGAAGGGGTGGAAGGCTGTGGCAAAACCAGCCAAATGCAGCTTTGTTCTGAGTGGTTGGAAAGTCTCGGTGTTTCTGTGGTGGTAACTCGCGAACCGGGGGGAACAGAGTTAGGTGTACATCTTCGCCGCTTGCTACTAGAAAAGTCAGAAGATAAACCCTTCGGCTCCGCTCAGGGCAAGCCAGTTGCAGAGGTGACAGAACTTTTGTTGTATGCGGCTGACCGATCGCAACACGTTGAACAAGAACTCAAACCAAATCTCGCAGCTGGGAAATATATTTTATGCGATCGTTACACTGACTCTACCATTGCCTATCAAGGATATGGTCGCGGTCTGAACATGAGTTTAATTAATCAGCTTAATAATATTGCTACTGGTGGTTTAGAAAGCGATCTAACTATTTGGCTAGATGTCGATGTCGAGGTTGGACTGTCCCGCAAACTCTCAGATAAATTAGGACTAGACCGCATTGAACAAGAGACAATCGCTTTTCATCGCCGCGTTCAGCAAGGATACGCACATCTAGCAGCATCCCATCCCTCACGAATTGTTCGGGTAGATGGCAGCTTGAGTAAAGAAGCTGTACAACAGGTAATTCAAGGAATTTTACGCGCACACCTGCACCTGTAGGGGACTTCCAGTGAAAAAAACATCCCTGCGGGACGCTTTGCGAAGTGGATGGCAGCGATCGCTGCTACATCTCTACAAGGGTTCAGGATAACGCATATTTAATTTCTGAATATGTCTAATAGTTAATTGTTACCTTTAAAAACTTGGATAGAACTTATAAGAAAAATTGCTGCTTTTGATTCCAACTACCTACTTTACCAAAATTTTTCCTTTAGACGGTTATAAATTATTCTTGAGAGTACGGAAAGCCGACCAAAAAGTGACTACACGATTTATTCTGTAATTAATTTTTGTAAATTAGATAATTGACCAGCGATAGTAGAGATTTTTCCCAAAATATCATCATTTATTTGAGAATTTGACGATTTTAGAAAATTTTTAGCAATCGGTAAAATCTATATTTAAGATTGCACCAAATCACCAAAAATTAATCATCCAGAGCGTATTTACCTCTTTAGGAGTGGGTAATTTCCGTACTAGGATAGACGAAAATTATATAAGTAAGAGCTTAGGATTTAAAGGGAATTGTTCATAACTTTAGTATCTGAAGTTAATTTCTGATGCAAAGTGAATCAATTAAAAACACTACAACAACAGAAAGAAAAAACTTCTAATTCAAGTTTTATTTGTCAGGAGGTTTGTGATGCGAATTGCTCAAGTAGCTCCACTGTGGGAAAGAGTTCCACCTCCAGGTTATGGAGGTATAGAGTTAGTCGTGGGGTTACTGACCGATGAATTAGTCCGGCGCGGGCACGAAGTAACTTTATTTGCATCGGGAGATTCTATTAGTCTGGCAACACTAGTCTCAGTTCATCCCCGTGCCCTCAGACTCGATCGCACAATCAAAGATTACAGCATTTACGAAATGCTAAATCTAGCTTCGGTGTATGAACGTGCAGAAGAGTTTGATATTATTCACTCCCATATTGGGTGTGCGGCACTAGCTTACGCGAATCTCGTCACAACCCCTACGGTTCACACGTTACACGGTATTTTTACCCCTGATAACGAAAAATTGTTCAGTTTTGCTAAAAAACAACCCTATATCAGTATTTCCAATGCACAACGAGAAACAAGATTAGGGTTGAACTGTGTAGCAACGGTTTACAACGGGATTGATGTTAGCAGTTATAAGTTTCACGCCCAACCAGAAGATCCACCCTACTTGGCGTTTTTGGGCCGAATATCTCCAGAAAAGGGAGTGCACTTAGCAATAGAAATTGCAAAAGCTGCTGGTTGGCATTTGAAAATGGCAGGTAAGGTGGATGTCGTTGATGTAGAATACTTTGAAAAGGAAATCAAACCGCACATCGACGGCGAGCAAATTGAGTATTTGGGTGAAGCCAACCACGATCAAAAAAATGCTCTGATGGGAGGTGCGGTAGCAACTCTGTTCCCCATCACTTGGCGGGAACCCTTTGGATTGGTGATGGTTGAGTCAATGGCTTCCGGTACGCCAGTGATTGCGATGAAATTGGGTTCTACTGAAGAGATCGTTTCACACGGCAAGACGGGTTTCCTCTGCAATAATATTCAAGAGTGCATCAGTGCGATCGATCGCGTAACAGAGTTAGACCGCTATGCCTGTCGCCAGCATGTCGAAAATCTTTTTAGCATTAAGCACATGACTGATGGCTATGAGGCGGTTTATCAACAGATAATAGCAGAACGATTTTCTCAGAATGGGCGTTTCCGTAGTTTGCTTAGTTTAGGTAGCAGCCAAATTTAAATATAGCATTTGTGTAATCTTAGATGTTTTTAACTAGGTAGAATACAGATCGTTGTAGGGGTGTACAGCTAGCTGTGCGCCCTAGAAAGTCACGCGATGTCTACGACGGGCTACGCCTACGCTCCATTTGTCTAAAGTTCTAGCACTCACTCCTGGAAATTTTTATAAGTCTTGTAAAGATATAAATTGTTGCTGTTGACGACTCATAATTATTCGCTGTGCTAATTTTTGACTCACGCTAGGAAGAGTTGCTAATTCTACTAAAATTGCGGTGTTGAGATTTACTTTTTGAATTACTTTTAACTCAGTCGATCAAGAAGTTTTTATTTGAGGACATCGTGTTTGTTCTAATTTAATTTTTTGTTGAATTGCTGGTGGTAAGCCTGGTTTGACTTTGGCATAAAGACGAGCAAATTCTCGCACATAATGGGCAGCAACTATCGGATTTTCAATCACTACAAGCGTCTCATCGTTACCATTATTGGCCGCATCTGACCAATTATGAGAACCTGTAATTACTGTTTGACTATCAATAACAGCAAATTTGTGATGCAATAAATCGCCTTTGGGTAATATAGGTACACCTACGGTAGTAATTGGATTTGACCAAGGATGATTGTCAACTTCATATTTACATTTGTTACTAAGAGCAACCCCCATCATATCTAAGGCTTCGCTGTAAGGACGGTAGGCAAATTGTGGTTCAATTAAAGCGCGAATTTGGACACTTTGTTGATGGCGTTTTTCTAAAATATTGGCAAGAGGCTGTTCGGAAAAGACAAATAACGCCATGTCAATAGACTTGGTTGCTGAATCTAAAGTTTTACCAATTAAACCATTACTACTGTTACTCCAAAGTTGAGTTGGAGAAGTAGGCGAAAATTGCACAGTAATTTTGGTATTACCTAAAGTTATTTGTTTAGGGAAACGCATCGGTTTTTTCAAACCAAATTGACTGTCCGGCTGACCTCCCGGTCCGTCTCCCCACATAACATTAAACTCTTCTGTAAATAAAGCAGCTAATTCCGGGCTGTCAATCTGCAAGAAATTATTGGCATTGCCTAAACTGCTGGAATTGGTAAAATCACCAGAAGTATCACTTAATGTAAAATTAGCTGAAGTGATAATTACGAGGCGATTGTCCACAATTACGAACTTGTGATGCATCAAGCTGCTACCCGCTGAACCATCTGCTCGATCGTCTAGCCAGGGAATTTGAGCATTCTGCAAAATTATCAAAGCATCTCTTTGATTGATTTCGGCTGGACTGAGTTGATTATCTTGGTTAAGATCGATAAATTTGCGAAATTCGTTGTAGCGTTCTTGTTCTCTTTTATCTAACTTACCTACTTCAGCAGATGTTAAGCTACTCCAAGGTCGGCTATAGGTATTTTCTAAAATTATCCTGACTTTTACCCCAGCTTTTTGTCTATCAACCAGTGCTTGGGCAACTTTGGGTAAACGTAATTCTTGCACCGCTACATCTACTGTAGATTTAGCTTGTGTAATAGCATCGACAATCTGTTTTTCTAAATCATCCCCCAGACGAGTTTGCTGACGGTAAGCTTCTTGGTATTCTGAAGACTCAGAATGGTTAAAGTAAGCTTGAATTAACGGGTCTTGTGGTAAGGGTGCTGGACGCTGATTGTAGGATTGAACTCGTTGACAACCCGCGAGAGAGAATATCAGTAAAAAGATATATAAAAAATATCTTTGTCTAGAGATAAGTTGCACTGTAATCTGTTAAAAGTGGATTGGAAGTGGACATATTTATCATTCCCAAAATTTTGTGTTCTGAATTAAGTAGAGAAATAAGTTTCCAAGTAAAGGTAAAAATCCACTATTAGATATAAAATTACGGGTATTTTTTTCAGGATTTGTCCACTAAAACTCTATATGCTGAGAAGATCGGCAGTCTATCACTAACGTGTGTTCTCACTATTATCGGTTTTATGCAAATTTATCTAGATTACAGCGCCACTACTCCGACTCGAAAAGAAGCGATCGCAGTTATGCAAACAGTCCTCACTCAACAGTGGGGCAATCCTTCCAGTTTACATGAGTGGGGACAACGGGCGGCAACGGTTGTGGAACAAGCCAGAGTCCAAGTTGCTGGACTACTTAACGCCGCCACTCCTGAAGCGATCGTTTTTACTTCTGGTGGCACTGAGGCAAATAATCTAGCAATTATGGGTGTAGCTCGGTTGTATGCTGTACCTCAACATCTAATTATCTCCAGTGTTGAGCATTCCGCAATTTCTGAAACAGTGCGGTTGCTAGAAATGTGGGGTTGGGAAGTTACGCGCTTATCTGTAGATATTAAAGGCAGAGTCAACCCCTTGGATTTAAAGGCGGCGTTGCGACATAACACAGCCTTAGTTTCTATAATTTACGGTCAGAGTGAAGTTGGGACTGTGCAACCGATCGCAGAACTGGGTAAAATTGTGCGATGCCTGCGGCGGGCGGAGCCATCGCATGGTGCTTTGTTCCACACAGATGCAGTACAAGCTGCGGGACGCTTACCCATAGATGTGCAACAACTTCCTGTAGACTTACTTAGCCTTTCCAGTCATAAAATATATGGACCGCAAGGTGTAGGGGCGTTGTATGTGCGTCCTGGTGTGGAGTTAATGCCCTTACTGGGTGGTGGTGGGCAAGAAATGGGACTGCGTTCTGGTACGCAAGCAGTACCGATAATTGCCGGATTTGGTGTAGCAGCAGAATTAGCAGCGCAAGAATTAGCTACAGAAACACCACGGTTAATTGAGTTACGCGATCGCGCTTTTGCCCAATTAGCTGAGATTCCTGGTTTAATCCCTACAGGGGATGGCTGCGATCGTTTACCTCACCATGTCAGTATGTGCTTAGAAAACGCCGACGGGAAAAAACTTAGCGGTAAAGCCTTGGTACGGCAGCTAAATCTTGCAGGTATCGGCATCAGTGCTGGTGCTGCCTGTCACAGTGGAAAACTTAGCCCTAGTCCAATATTGTTAGCGATGGGTTATTCTGAAAAAGCTGCCTTGGGCGGAATTCGCATCACATTGGGACGTGATACGACTGAAGCTGATATAGATTGGACAGTGATGGTATTAAAGCAAGTTTTGCAAAGGCTGACACCAGATTTATCTTTAGTTAAGCGTTGATTAGCTCATACTAAAATTTAGATACAGCATTTGTCGGAGTGTTTTCTATGTCCCTGCAAGAGCTTAAAGAGCAAGCCCGTCAACTGCCAGCGAGCGATCGCCTTGAACTCGTCCGTGCAATTATTGAATCCTTGCAAGATGTTCCAACCCAACCACCTGAGCGATCGCGCATCATCAAGCAGATGAAAGGTTTATTGAAGACCGATCAGCCAGCGCCGACTGATGAACAAGTGGAGTTCATGCTAGAAGAACGTCGGGTGGAGAAATATCTTTAGTGAGAGTTTTGATTGATACCAACATCATTCTAGATTATTTGCTAGACCGAGAACCATTTTTGCAAGATGCGGAAGCTCTGTTTAATTTGATCGATTCTGGACAAGTGGTTGGATACGTGACTGCAACAACACTCACTGATATTTTCTACATCGCCCGCAGACAGACTCAAAGTATTGAACTTGCTAGACAGGCAGTTTCAACAATACTGGCGGTTTTGGTTATTTGCTCTGTAAATCGGGCTATTTTAGAAGCAGCTTTTGCATCTGGTTTAGCTGATTTTGAGGATGCGGTACAAATTTATTGTGCAGTCGCTCAGAGTGTAGACGCGATCGTTACTCGCGATTTGCAAGGGTTTTCCAATTCAGCTATACCCGTTTTATCAGTGCGTCAGGTATTAGAGCAGTTGGGGTCACTTGAGGAGACGCAGGATTAGTCGTTTCAGCATAACGAAGAAGAGCGAATCACTTTCGGCAAGAAATAACTGGCCATAAGCGATCGCCTTTACCATATTGATCCTTTCGTCACCATCATATTCCTCGGCAGGACTGCTAGGATTTCCATAGATTCGGTTTAACAATGAGCTACTCAAGCAAGTTTCAGAGTTGCATTTATCAAATTTCGTGCTAACCAGACCAGAAATATTAGCTAATCTCAGGACAATAACACCATGAACACTGCCAAACTCACCACTGATGGCACTCACCAAATCGTTATTTTGCCAGAAGATTTTCAACTTACTGGTACTGAAGTTTATATCAAAAAAATTGGCAACGCCATTGTCCTGATTGCCAAAGACAACCCTTGGGAATCCCTTATTGATAGTCTAGACAATTTTTCTGATGACTTCATGACTACCAGAGTTCAGCCAGTTATTGACACTAGAGAAAGTTTTTAAATGCAATACCTGCTTGATACGAACATCTGCATTTACCTGATAAAGCAAAAACCCTAAAAAGTACTGGATAAATTTCAACCCCTTAGCATTTCTGATGTTGGTATCTCCTCTATCACCGTTGCTGAACTCGAATACGGAGTTGCCAAAAGGAGCTAGTGCGTTGGGCGGCTTTGCCGACTTGAAGCAACTAGCGTTCAACAGCAAGAGAAAAACCGCATCGCCCTGATGCAATTTCTGCTACCTCTAGAAATTGTCGAATTCAATCAAGCATCTGCAACAATTTACGGCAGCATCAGAAGCGATCTCGAAAGTAGAGGACTTATTATTGGTGCAATGGATATGCTCATTGCTTCTCATGCGCTGAGTTTAGGAGTTACCCTAGTCACCAATAATGTGCGAGAGTTTTCTCGTATTCCTATGCTCTTATTAGAAAACTGGGTTGAGTAGTTGTCAGTATGCGAGATGTGATGATATTGCGTAACTGGCTTGCTGTAATATCAATCAAAATAACTTTAAGCTCAATAAAAATCAGCATTATGAGTATTATCGTCTTCGGCAGCATAAATATAGATTTGGTAGCAACAACACCCCGGTTGCCAGTTGCAGGAGAAACGTTGCTAGGAGAAGATTTTTTTAAAGTTTCGGGAGGGAAAGGAGCCAATCAAGCCGTAGCATTAGCAAAATTGGGCATTCCTACCCAGATAGTAGGGCGTGTAGGTGCAGACGATTTTGGTAAGGAACTTGTTAACAATTTACAAACATCTGGTGTGCAGACTGATAACATTTTTGTAGATAAAACTGTTAGTTCTGGAGTCGCGATCATCACCGTAAGTCAGACTGGTGAAAATCAAATTGTTGTCATTCCTGGTGCAAATGGGCGCGTCAATCAAGAAGATGTAGAGCGATTATCCCACTTTTTACCAGAAGCTACAGCACTACTTTTACAACTAGAAATTCCTATTACTGCCGTGGTTGCTGCTGCTAAAGCCGCAAAAGGTGCAAACATAAAAGTAATTTTTGACCCCGCACCCGCACAATCTAATTTACCAGATGAGCTGTATCCATTGGTTGATATTATTACACCGAATGAAGTTGAAGCAGCGCAGTTGGTGGGTTTTTCTGTGAATGGAGAGGAACAAGCCGCCAAAGCAGCTGCGATTTTATTACAACGGGGTGTGAAATGTGCGATCGTCAAACTGGGTGCTAAAGGTGTTTTTTGTGCCACTGCTGAAGAAAAGTTTTTTGTACCCGCGTTTTCAGTTCATACAGTTGACACAGTAGCCGCAGGCGATGCTTTCAATGGTGGTTTAGCGGCGGCACTTTTTGAAGGACTTTCCTTACATCAAGCAGTTGTTTGGGGTGCAGCAGCAGGTGCTTTGACAGCGACAAAACCAGGCGCACAAACTTCGCTACCAGATAGGTTTACATTTGATGCATTTCTCAAGGAAAGGGGAATGAATGGTGGCTTTCAAGGGTAGTTATTTAAAAAAGCATAGATAAACAAGTAAAATACTTATCCGATCGGGATCGGCAGAAATATCAGTGCGGAGCTTCTGAACGATGTAGGGTGTATAGCAGGAGAAATGCAGATAGTAAAAGTGAGGAATTAAGTATGGCACTATATCTAGACTCCGCGATCGCATCGGAAGCTGAAGTTGTTAAGCTTTGGGGATGGGTAAAAGGTATCACAACAAATCCCACACTGTTATCTCAAAGCGATACTCCACCAGAAACCACGCTCAAAAAATTGGTTGCCTTGACAAATGGCCCTTTATATTATCAACTTGTGGCATCCGATAAAGCTGGGATGCTAGCTGAAGGTAGAAAAGCTTTCGAGATTATTGGTTCGCAAACAATTTTGAAGATTCCCGCAACACCGTTAGGGTTTGAAGTGGTGGCGAGTCTATCACCAGAAATTACCTGTTCGGTGACAGCGATTTATAGTGCAGCACAAGCAGCAGTCGCACGAGAAGCAGGAGCTAAAATTGCCATAGCTTATGTAAATCGAGCTACCCGATTGTTAGGTGACGGTATTTCTTTAGTGCGGGATATGGCTAGCGTACTCAAAGGTAGTGATACGGAAATCTTGGCAGCTAGTATCAAATCTCCTGAAGAAGCAGCCGCATCGTTGCAAGCTGGGGCGAATCATTTAACTTTACCACTGGCAATGTTGCAGGCGATCGCAACTCATGAATTCTCCCAAAAAACTGTTGAAGAATTTGCTAAAGGAGGCATTGGTTTAAGTAATTCGTAATTCGTAATTCGTAATTCGGATGTGTTCAATAAGTGAATTTAGCTAAACTATAAAAATCAAATTTACTCAACATCTCCAAAAAGGTGAATACCGCAGGTACTTGCAGGGTATTAGATAAAGTTGCAGTTGCAATGACTCTTTCAAGTGGTGCAGGTAAACTGTATACCTGCACCTTTGGGGGAATGGGTACAGCTGCTAAACGAGGCATAATAGCTGCTCTCAATCCTTGATTCACCATACTAACGACTGTGGAATCTTCTTGAATGTCGCTAGCAGTATGGATTGGAATTGCTAAAGTCTTCAGGTGGTTGTGAAGAATGCGTCCACAGGGTGTACAAGGAAGTAAAACCGGCGGATAGGCTGCGATATCTTCCCAAGTAATTTGCGGACTGCTAATTTTGGTATCTGGTGGTAGTAAAGCTACATACTCATCCCGAAAAATTTCCCAGGTTTGAAATTCTTCACCAGTTGGGAGACAGGTAATACCAATATCGGCACGTCCATCATGCAAACACTGCTCTACATCCGTGAAAGCAGCACACTCTATGATTGTGACAGCAATTTCTGGGAATTGATTGTGAAATTGGGCGATCGCTTTTGGTAATAGATGAGTAGCGACGCTCCGAAAAGCCGCAATTCGCACATGACCACCGTGTAAACCTTTATGCAAGTTTGCTTCGTGTTGCATCATTTTTAGATGCTGCATTGCTTGACGTGCATGATACAAAATGCGCTCTCCAGCAGGTGTCAGCACAGCACCGTGACGACCTCTCGCAAATAATGGCACACCTAATTCTTCTTCTAGGGTAGCGATCGCATGACTAATTGCAGGCTGAGAAAGCTGCAATTCTAAGGCTGCTTCACTAAAGTTACCACAATCTGCTACTGCAACTATGGCTCGGAGTTGGGAGAGTTTCATAGGCAATTGATGAGAACAAGGGTATACACATCCTGACTTTATTGTGGCAAAAAGGTTGTATTAGTGATTTTTCATATCTATAAATCCCATTTATAGAACCTATGCAAGCCATGATTTGATTCCTAACTGAGATGTTGTTACTGTTTTATTTACTGAGCAAATTTCAGGAATAATTTTATGAACAATAACATTAAGTGTTTACAAACAGAAGATATAGAAATAAATTGTAGTCCGTCATTCGAGAAAAAAAGCCACTCAAACTTCTGGAAATCTCTGCATCTGATTTGGGAAATTTTTGTCAAAAAACTCCTAGCCGATCCTAGTGAATTACAAGTTTGGCAAAAGGTTGACCGCCACGGTAATATCTATTGGCAAGCTTACGACCCGGCAACCGGAAAATCTTTCTCTTCCGGTTCCGAAACTGATGTGTCTATGTGGATTGAACAACTTTATCGGTATTAAAAACATGACACAACTTACTTTAGTAATCGGCAACAAAAATTATTCATCTTGGTCACTTCGTCCTTGGTTAGCGATGAAGCAATTTGGTTTGGAATTCAATGAAATTCGGATTCCTCTCTATAACGATCCAGATTGTTCATCGAAAATTCGGCAATACTCGTCATCAGGAAAAGTACCTGTGTTATTGCACGATACGCAAACAGTGTGGGATTCTCTCGCTATTTGTGAATATCTAGCTGAAACTTTTCCAACCCTGCAATGGTGGCCAGAGAATAAGGCCGCAAGAGCATTAGCCCGTTCTGTCAGTGCGGAAATGCACTCAGGATTTCAAAAATTGCGTCAGAATATGCCCATGAACTGCCGTACTAAATATCCTGGTAAAGGTTTAGAACCCGGCGTACAACAAGACATTGACCGCATTATTAGTATCTGGCAAGAATCACGTCAAAAGTTTGGAACTGGTGGCAATTTTTTGTTTGACAATTTCACGATTGCCGATGCATTTTTTGCTCCAGTTGTCCTACGCTTTATCGCCTATGATGTGCAGTTAGATACTGTTTCTAGAAATTATGTGGAGTCAATTTTGGCACTTCCAGCAATGCAAGAGTGGATAAATGCAGCAAAGAATGAGACAGAAGTTATTCCCCAATATGAGTTTTAGGGAAATAGGAAATAATAAAAACTTCAATTTTAGATACAAATCAAAGGGATATTCCTATTAGACATCTGGTGAAATTAAATATGCGTTATCTAGAACCTTTGTAGAGACTTAGCAATGCTAAGTCTCTACATTCTTTTTTAGAGATTGATAATTTGAAATAGTCATGACCTCCCTATAGCCCCTGCGATGCTTTGGAGGACGGCGTTAGGTGGGAGGGAATTTTCTTACAAATCATTTAGGATTGCGATCGCTCTCTTAAGCCACTCTGGTAAACTGTAAGGTCTATCCAGGAAAATCGCCCGATCCATGCCGACACTGTTCAAGCTCTAGTGCTTATGGAGCATAGCTTATAGCTTTACAAACGTGCTATTCTTCTCTAACGACTGTTTAATAGCGTTAAGCTAGAATAAATCCATTTTAATATTAGTAATGCCTAATATTCAAGAACACGTAAACACTCTAGTTACGAAATTTGTTCCGGGTTATAGATTTTTTCGTTTACAAGAACTGACAATTGATAAAAATAATTCAATTCAAACAGAAATTAATAGTAAATCAATTAAAGTTCTCAGTTGGAATATTGCTAAACAAAACTATAATAACACTTGGCTAGAAGATTTTTACAAAATCATTGCAAATTATCAGCCAAACCTCATATTTTTACAAGAGTTCTCTCTAAAGTTAGAGGCAGAAGAATGGGCAAAATGGTTGAAAATGAATTGGAGTTTTGCTCCTAATTTCGTAGATATTCATCATCAAACTTATTCAGGAATCTTTACAGCCTCGACAATCAACCCAATTACCAAAAAAGTTATAACTACTAAGCATTATGAGCCGATTGTTAAAACTCCTAAAATTTCTTTAATCACCGAGTATCTGCTATCTGAGCAAAATACAACTCTTATGACAATCAATACTCATCTGATCAATTTTGTAGATATAAATAAATTTAAAATCCAACTAAATGAATTGGAACAAGCGTTATCTATACATCGGGGGCCACTAATATTTTCAGGAGATTTCAATACTTGGAGTCGCAAAAGAGCAGTTATTCTCAATCAAGTAACAACTCAATTAGGATTAACGCCTGTAATTTTCGCACCTGATGAGAAGGAGAAAATTAAACGCTTCCTGTTATCACCCCCTTTAGATCACATCTTTTATCGAGATATAAGTGTGAAGAAAGCCAGTGCTAAGGTGCTAGACCAAATTTGTTCATCCGATCATAAGCCATTGCTGGCAGAATTTACTTATACCAATACTCAAAAAAATTAAGATGCTTGTAGATGCTGGTGTTCTAGCTATTTTTAGCACAGCTACAGTTGTTGTTCATTGCGTGGGAGTTATACATGCAGCCCATGCAGTGATGAATGTGCGTTCTTCCCAAGGGGCAATTGCCTGGAGCATTTCTCTAATTACCTTTCCCTGGCTAGCGATTCCATTGTATTGGATTTTAGGAAGAACTAAATTTCATGGATATGCTGAAACACTGCGCTCAGTCTATGCACAACACTATAAGATTTTTCATTCGACTTATAGCGAACTGATTAAATTTCAGGTTGCGCCACCAGATAATCTAGCCCAGTTGCAACCCTTAGCGGAGGCTTTTACAGACATCTCTTTCACATCAGGGAATGCTGCTCAATTACTGATTAATGGTCAGCAAACCTATGAAGCGATGCTGAAAAAGATTGCATCGGCGACAAATTATATTTTGTTTCAATTCTATACTGTTAACGATGACCAATCAGCTAATGAGTTTAGAGAAGCGTTAATTGCTAAAGCCAAGCAAGGAATAAACGTCTATTTTCTCTACGATGAAATTGGTTCCAAGAAACTATCTCGCCCTTATATCCAATCTCTACAACAGCATGGAATTGCAGTGAGTGCATTTAACACCACTAAAGGTCAGGGTAATCGGTTCCAATTTAATTTTCGCAATCATCGAAAAATTTTGGTAGTGGATGGAGAAATAGCATTTGTAGGTGGACTAAATATTGGTGATGAATATTTAGGAAAAAATCCTCGATTGAGTCCTTGGCGCGACACTCATATCATGCTTGAAGGGCCAAGTGTACAAAGTCTACAAAACTCCTTTGTACGAGATTGGTATTGGGCAACTCGAAAACTTATCGAAGTTAACTGGCAGGTAAAAATTAATCGGGAAACTAATCAAACTGTATTCATACTTCCTACAGGCCCAGCAGATCATCTGCCAGCTTGTAAGCTTTTTTTTGTCGAACTAATTAATCAAGCTCAAACTCACCTCTGGATTGCTAGTCCATACTTTGTGCCGGATGAGGCAACATTGTCAGCCTTAAAACTGGCAGCAATGCGAGGTGTCGATGTGCGAATTCTCTTACCAAATCGACCCGATCATTTATTTGTTTATTTATGTTCCTTCTCTTACTACACCGAAATGGAAAAAATCGGTATCAAGTTGTATCGTTACAAAAATGGGTTTATGCACCAGAAAGTTATAGTCATTGATGAGAATTTAGCGGGGGTAGGAACTGTTAACTTAGATAATCGCTCGTTTTCTCTAAATTTTGAAGTTATGGGTTTTGTTACCGAGTCCGGGTTTGTCCAAAGTGTGAAAAAGATGTTAGAGGATGATTTAGCTGTCTGTGTTGCTGTCGATCTTAATGAGTACGATAAAAAACCTTTTTGGTTCAAGTTAGCTGTGAGAGTCTCTCGATTGCTGACTCCTTTACTTTAATCGCTAATATATGGATGAATAGAATAATCAATCAGACCAAGTTAGGGTAATTTACTCAGTGGTGTCGCTAAACCGTCAATGCTGACAAGATTTTTCTTCTGTTGATATTCTCGAACTCCCTCTTCGCCTTTTTTAGTAGCCCAGTTTACTAGAGTCTGGCGCTGACCTTGATATTCATAGAGTGGTACGCCAAAACCACAGGAAGTCTGGATTTTTTCAATGTCAGCGACGATAATTTGACGAGTTCCAGGTATCGGCAAAAATAGAGAATAGAGCGAGTCCCACTCTGGAGAACTCGGTAAAATCGTGGTTCCTTGACCGTAAAGACGCAAGATACACGCGGGTTCTTGAAAGGCACAAAACATGAAGGTTATCCGCCCATTTTCTTGCAAATGGGCTGATGTTTCGTTACCACTACCTGTAAGGTCTATATAACCTACTCGGTTGGGAGACAAGATACGAAAGCAGTCTTGACCTTTAGGAGACAGGTTAACATGACCCGTAGGACTCAAAGGTGCAGAGCCAACAAAGAAAAGGTGTTGGGCAGCAATAAAGTCTTGCAGTTCTTCAGTAATACAGTCAAACAATTTAGACATAGACTGTCTGATTTATATTTACAAATTGATCGTTTTCTCAGCCTATGTCTTAGCTAAAAATCTAGCAAGGTATAATTACTGATGTCTGGTTTATCGGAAGGGAGTGGGGAGTTGGGAGAAAACTATTACTGTTTCATATACCGACTAGCCATTTGGATGGCATCAGCAATATCGACATCACCATCACCATCAGCATCCAAGAAGGAATTTAAGACAGGATTTCCGCCAGCTTGAGGATTTTGAGCATTGGCTCCTGATTGCAAAAACTTTAGCACCAAAGGTACTGCCAAAGGCAGCAATTGTTGAACGATACCAGCATCCAACCCAGTGCGCTGGGCAGCAACTTCAGCTACTTGCTGTTGTATCTGAGGAGAGAATAACGAATTGACGGCTTGGGGGTTGGCAGAAGTACCAGCATATTGACTGACTAAATTTTGTGTGGCTTCATTACCATCTGTGGCTTGTTTGTCTTGTAAAGCAGAACGCACTTGACCACCCACAATTGACAAAACTGATTGGATGGCAGAAGGGTCTGCGCCTGTGCGATCGCTCAACTGCTGTACAGTGTTAACAATGCTTCCTATTTGACCTAAGCTGCCCTGTTGATTGGGATTAGCGACGGCACCAAGAATTTGATCGAAAAGTCCCATAAGTTTGTTTCTCTCTTTGTTCTCAAAAACTTGCCAAAACTGGCTGGAAGTTTCTTTATGTACGCGGACTTTTTTTTGTAAGTCTAATAAAAGATTAAAACACGCTACCTCTAAATTTTAACAACTAGCTCAAGTATGAGAAATCGATCGAGCGATACTTGTGGTGGGCAAAGCCAACGCAAATTCTGTGCCTCGATTTAATTTAGATTGGTAAGTAATTTTATTTAGATGTTTTTATCACAATCTAAGATGCTTATACCAATTCTGTATGAAGATGCGCTTATGGTGTAAGAAATAAGAACGAACCGCCAAGAGCGCCAAGTACGCCAAGAAGAAGTAAGAAATTAAGAGATTTGGCGCAGTTTCACAAAGAAACGGTATTAGGTGTAAGCCCACCGCAGGAATCGCTAGCCTTAAACCCTTAATATGTCGTGATTTCGTTGTAAAAAATGCTTTAAAGTTCCCACTAAAAAAAATCGCTGTCTGTAGAAGAATGTTCGTCTATCTTGCAGACAGCGATCGCAAAACCTCAACTTATTTGCTCTACGCTAATGCCACTACTTTCTCTAATAAGCCTTGAAACAACCTCAAGCCATCGCTACCCCCTAGCATTGCGTCTGATGCCCTTTCTGGGTGCGGCATCATTCCCAACACATTGCCCCGGCGATCGCTAATCCCGGCGATGTTGTTCAGCGAACCGTTGGGATTTTCCCCTTCATACCGAAATATGACTTGCCCGTTATCTTCAATTTCTGCGAGAGTGGCTGCATCAGCGTAGAATCTCCCCTCTCCGTGGGCAATGGGCAAAGTGATAACTTCACCAGTTGTATAAGCTTGCGTCCATAGATTAGTACGCTCAACTTTTAAGGGGACGCGATCGCAAATAAAATGTAAATCTCGATTTTTGGTCAACACTCCTGGCAATAGTCCAGCTTCAGTTAATACCTGAAAGCCGTTGCAAATACCGAGGACAAACTTACCCTTTTGGGCGTGTTCCACAACCTGCTGCATCACGGGTGAAAAACGCGCGATCGCACCACAGCGCAGATAATCCCCGTAACTAAAGCCACCAGGTATGATTACGACATCCAAATCAGCAATATCTGTTTCTTGATGCCAAACCATGCGCGTTGGTTGCCCCAGTAAATCTCTGGTTACATAAGCAACATCGCGATCGCAATTAGAACCGGGAAAAACAACAACACCGAATTTCATGATTAGTTAGGGGAGTGGGGAGTGAGGAGGCGGGGGGCAGGAGGGCAGGGGAGCAGGGGAGCAGGGGAACAGGGAGGCAGGGGAGCAGGGGAGCAGAGGAGAAGTTGCAGTAAGTTTTTCCCCTCTGCCCCTCTGCCCCTCTGCCCCCCTGCCTCTTCTTCATGCCCAATCCCTAAAATACCCCAGTTTGAGTTTCGACCTCAATTAATTCAAAGCGGTAATTTTCAATTACGGGATTTGATAACATTTGGTCACAAATGTTATTAAGGTCTTGACGGGCTTTCTTCTCTTCAGTTGAGGTGATGGTGAGTTCAATGTACTTACCAATCCGCACCTGGTCAACGTTATCGTATCCCAGTTGCTTAAGACCGGATTGTACTGCCACACCAGCGGGGTCTAAAACTGAAGGACGAAGGGTCACGAAAATTTTGGCTAGATACTTGGTTTGCACGGCTTTTGCTGAATGCTGCGATCGCTATACTATAACTTTCTGTTCCAACTGAGTGAAAATAAGATTACGAAGCGGTTAAAGTTAATCGATCGGTTAGCTCATCTAACAGCTTCAAACTACAGTGGCATACTTAAATAATTGTCTATGAGAGCCATACGCACCCGCAGTCAAGAGCGTATTTTCAACCTGCTGAAAGATATCAAAAAAGGCATTTCCGCCCAAGATATTTACGTAGAACTACGTAATACAAATCAGAGTATGGGTTTAGCAACAGTTTACCGTTCTCTAGAAGCCTTAAAACTAGAAGGCATAGTACAAGTGCGGAATTTGGCTAACGGTGAAGCCCTCTATAGCCTAGCACAACAAGATAAACACCACCTTACTTGCTTGCAATGTGGTGTCTCAATTCCGATTAATCAATGCCCAGTTCATGACTTAGAAAACCAGTTAGAATCAAGCCATAAGTTTAAAGTTTTTTACCACACCCTAGAGTTTTTTGGGTTGTGCAGTCAATGCCAGGTGAATCAAAGTACTGGGATTAGTCAATAGTTATAGCAATTTTATGAGACGGATAAAGCGTGTTTTACTTCTGATTTCTGATTTCTGACTACTGAATTCTGCTGTCATAAATGCTTTATTCAAACAAAACTCAACCAACTAAATACGTCTGCAACTGTTAATTGCCAGTTTTCCAAAACACTCAAAACTGGTAATATATCTTCCTGTTCTTTTAATTCTGGTAATTTATTGGGTTCAAAAATCATGATGGACTCATCAGCAGAATCGAGTAACCAACCTAGCTTTGCTCCATTTTGAATAGAAAATGTAATTTTGCGGATAACTCGGTTGGGTGATTGTTCTGGTGAGAGAATTTCGATTATCCAATCTGGGGGAATCTCAAATTTATTCGCAATACTACCTTTTGCATCCAGTGGAATTCTTTCCCATTCAAACACAGCAATATCTGGTACTATCGAAAGTCCGCTAAAGGTGCAGCGTAGTTCAGTAAGGGCATAAGCTAACTTTTTGGGTTTTGCAACTTGATTTATGGCAGAAGCTAATTCAATTTGTAAAGTGCTATGTTTTCCTTGTGGCATAGGTTTTTGGTATATTTGCCCGTTAAAATACTCGCTTGCTGGTTTTGTCTCTGGTAGTTGTAAGAACTTTTCTACACTTAGTACTGTGGTTGGCTGAATAGATAATGTCATAATTTACAACTTATCAAAACTTGATTATTTCGTTTCTAGAAGAATGTAACAATTATTGCGTAGGCGTAGCCCGTCGTAGAGATCGTATTGTTTTCACTAGCCATTGTAATTTTATCAAATAGATCAGATGAGTATTAAGTGATGCGCTGAATTTTTTCCTTAATTAAAGGATTCGCGATCGCAATAATAGCGTTGATGACCTGTTCTGGGTTAATTATCATTAGTCATTTGTCATTGGAAAAAAAACGAAGAGACAAGGAAGAAACTTGTTCCCTTGTCTCCACTCTCCAGTTCTACTTTTAACTAGGGCGATTATTTTCTAATCCTGGGATTTGCTTGGAAAACAACTCGTTAGAGTCAATTTGACCATTTGAGATAACGGAACGCATACCCTCGAAAGCAGCAGGGATAGTACGCGGATCTATAAATAATACTTTGCTGCTATCGCTTTTACCAATTGCCGCGCCCATATCCAAATAGCCCAAGGCAAACAGAACTTCCACTGCTTTATTGGCATTGGGATTCGTTTGGATTTTTTGGGCAATAATTTCTGCTGATTCTGCGATCGCTTGGGCTTTCAAAACTTGTTGCTGACGTTCTGCTTGAGCTTTCAAAACGAGCGCCTTTTGTTCAGCTTCCGCTTGCAGAATTGTCGATTTTTGACGAGCTTCCGCATCTAATATTTGCGCCTCCGCTTTACCTCTAGCACTATTAACAGCAGATTCGCGTTCGCCCTCAGAAGTTAAAATTGCTGCCCGTTTGCGTCGTTCTGCCGACATTTGCAATTCCATCGATTCACGCACAGCTTGAGATGGAATAATATCTCGCAGTTCTACCCGTGTCACTTTCACACCCCAAGGATCGGTAGCAACATCCAAATCCTGTAATAAAAGCTCGCTGATATGAGAACGAGCAGTAAAAGTTTGATCCAACTCCAGTTGTCCCATTTCAGCGCGAATTTGAGTCAGCACCATGTTTACCATTGCCGACTGGAGATTTTCTACCTTGTACCAGGCTTTTTCCATATCCACAATGCGCCAGTAAAACACAGCATCTACCTCAATGCCAACGTTGTCACGGGTGATGCACTGTTGAGGAGGAATATCTAAAACTTTTTCTTTGATAGTTTCTCGGTAAACAACTCTATCTAGGAAAGGAACGACAAAATTTAGTCCTGGTTCCAGTTTTTTGTTATAACTACCCAATCTTTCCACCAAAGCTTGATTGCCCTGATTGACGACTTTCACCGAACCTGCCACAGCAGAACCACCAAGAGCTAAAAATACGAGTAAAAAAAACTGTTCCATTGTGAATCTCCTAATTTTTAAGTATTAAATGTCACCCAAAAGAAGAGAAGAGTAAGGAACAAGTTAGCACAAGAAGACGAGGAACTAATGCCCCCTGTCCCCTGCCTCCTGCCCCCTGCCTCCTTCCTAAGAATTCAACAAATTTTCCGGTACAACAATCAAAGTAGTACCTTCCCTCCTAACCACATAAACTCTTTGATGGGGTGGTATGGTAAATTTGTCATCGTCACATCTTGCTTGCCAAGAATTTCCCTCATACCGTACCCGCCCTGTTTTCCCAGGCAGAATTTCTGTTAAGGTTTCAGCTATGACTGCATCCCGAATTTTTGATCTGTGTTGTCTTGGTTGCAAAAACCGACGAGAAAGCACGATTAGTACTGTGGAAAGCAAGAGCCAAACCACAATTTGCAACCATACACTTCCCATACCCACTCCAGACAGCAGCGCCACCACAAAAGCGCTAATTCCCATCATGAAGGCGACAAACGCCGATGGTAAGAACAGTTCTGTTAAACACAAAACTGCTCCTGCCAGAAGCCAGATTAAGGTAAAACTTGGCATAGCGCCATCCTAGTCTCTACATTATTGACGTAAATGCATTTCTACGATTAGATACAGCCAGACGTAAGTTATTTACAGAAAACAAAACTGGGTATTTCTACCAATAATCTTGATTGATTTCAGTAACAAGGTGTAGCTAGCGGTACACAAATCCAGTTTATTCTAGCCTTCAATTCATTGCCAGCTAAAGTTAATCGAAGTTTATGTATAAATAAGAATTCTGACTCCTGACTCCTGTTTTATGATTTCCACTCAACTGATAATTTTTTGTATAAATCCACGCTGTAACAGCCCCATTAATCCTATGGGAGATAACGTTTGTGCTAGTTGCCAAACTCCTTTAGTTCACCGCTATCTTTGGGCGACTGGCTCATTGTCTGCTTACATTCCACCAGGCACAAAGGTAGCAGACAGGTATGAGGTGATTAAACAACAGATTTGGCTGGATACTCAACCGGGACTGCCGCCAGATGTACCTGAAGAATTGCCAACGGCAGTAATTCCTTATTTACGGTTATATCAAGAGCGGTTGCATCTACCCCAGGCTTATGGCTTTGTTAGTAATCTTGAAGAAGATACAACTGATATCCTCTTATTAGAAAATGCGCCGATAGATAAGACAGGAAATATCTATCCAACTATTGTTGAGGCTTGGGAGGAAGCCACGGCAGTACGACAAGTTTATTGGCTGTGGCAAATTCTTCAACTTTGGACACCTCTAGCTGAATTGGGACTTAGCCGCAGTTTACTACTAGTAGACAACTTGAGAGTCGAAGGTTGGTGCGTGCAACTGTTGGAACTCTATCAAACACCAGCTGATGAAAAGCTGAGTTTACAAAATCTGGGAGAGTGTTGGCAGTTTTGGGTAGCTTCTGCAAAGGCATCAGTAGCCAAGGGGTTACAGAACATTGTGCAGGAGATGTGTGAAACTGAGATTGAGTTAGAGGAAATTAATATTCAACTCAATAATTTACTACTAGCGGCTGCGGCAGAATTGCCATTAGTTTTGAAGGTGGCAGGCTCTACAGATATTGGCCCAATGATGGCGCAAAATGAAGATGCTTGCTATCCCAATAGTTTGAGCGATTTAGATGAACCTTTATTGCGCCACTTGTCGATTGTGTGCGATGGCATTGGCGGACACGAAGGCGGCGAGGTTGCGAGTCAGTTGGCAGTACAGTCTGTAAAGTTGCAAATTCGCGCTTTACTAACTGAGGTGACAGAACAAACTGTACTTTTTCCACCTGAGTTGTTGCAGGAACAGTTAGAAGCAAGCTTACGGGTGGTAAATAATCTAATTTGTGCCCGCAATAACGAACAAAAACGCCAGGGCAGAGAACGCATGGCTACAACTATTGTTATGGCGTTGCAAGTTCCACAACGAATCCAGACAAGTACTGGGTGGCAATCAAATAATACCCATGAGCTTTACTTAGCTAATGTTGGCGATAGCCGGGCCTATTGGATTACTCGCAATTATTGCCAGCTATTAACAGTAGATGATGATGTGGCAACGCGAGAAGTTCGCTTGGCTAAAAGCTTGTATAGAAAGGCGCTTTTCAGACCAGATGCGAGTGCCTTAACTCAAGCATTGGGGACAAGAGACTCAGAATCTTTGCGTCTCAATGTTCAGCGATTTATTCTAGAAGAAGATGGCATTTTGCTACTGTGTTCTGATGGTTTAAGCGATCGCAACTGGGTGGAACAATCTTGGCAGGATTATGCAATACCCGTGTTAACAGGGCAAATGACAGTTGAAGATGCTGTCCGCAACTGGATTAACTTGGCAAACGAGAAAAATGGGCATGATAATACATCGGTTGTTATGACCTATTGCCGTGTCTCTCCAGAATACTTAGTACCCGTGACTCCGGCGTTGCCAGAAGAGATTATAGAAACAGAAATACAAGAAGAAGAACTAGAGAAATTAGAAGAACTAGAAGAACTAGAGGAATTAGAAGAACCAACTTCTTTTACAGAAAGTTCCCAAGCTTTGCTAGATTTGGATCTAAATTTGGATCTAGATTTGGATCTTTCCGAAGAACCACCTTTCAACCCAGAAATTCCACCAACTTTAATTACAAAACCGAAGTGGGGTAAACCTTTGGTAATCTTGGGAGGAGTGTTGGCGTTGCTTGTAGGGGGTACAAGTCTGGGATTATTTGCTTGGTGGCAAATTAATCCTCAAGGATTACAGCAGATGTGTCGGCAACTTCCCCAAGAAATGCAGTCAGTGTGTCCGACTGAGAAATAGATTATACCGAAATATTTTAATGTTGATGAGCAATATTGCAGTATTGATAAGGAATATTCTAATGTTGATGAGGAATATTGCAATGTTGGGAGAAATATTGCAATATTTGTGAGGAATATTGCAATGTTGGTGAGGAATATTGCAAGGTTTGTGAGGAATATTGCAATGTTGGTGAGGAATATTGCAATGTTGCTAAGAACTACTTGTACATTAAACTTCTTGCATAAATTGAAAAAAGAACCCCACCCCTAACCCCTCCCCGCCTGCGGAGAGGGGTTAGGGGACTTTTGCAAGAGGTCTATTCACAGTGATGGAAAAGAAAGTGGCGATCGCTAGTCAGTAGATCCTATTCGATTCTTTGCTAGTCAAAAAAGGAGAGGGGAATGGCACGCTTAATAACGGTAAACCTAATATCTATTAAGCTTTTGGGTATCGGGTGTCGGGTGTCGGGTGTAGTGAGGAAGAAATTTATTTATGTCCACACTCATATTTACTTCTCTTGATTTTTCCTACACCCTACCCCCTACACCCTGCCCAGACTGGTTTTCAGCTTTTCTTAGTGCCATTCAAAGGAGAGGGCAAGTCGCTCAACAACCGGGAAGTTTTCCTCCAGCAAGAACTGCCCGGTTGTTGAGCGTAGTCGAAACACTACCTCCTGCCTTCCTTAATAATTGACTTTTTACACTAAATATGATATTTTAGACTGCTATCCAGAAAAATGATATATAAACGTGAATATCTCCCCATCTCTCAAAAAACCGCGTGTCTCATGGCAAGCGGTTTTCTCACTGCTGATATTTGTGTTCATGTACCTGCCCATACTGGTACTTGGCTTTTATAGCTTCAATCAGTCGCCTTACAGTGCAACTTGGCAAGGATTCACTCTCGATTGGTATCGCAAGTTGTTCAGTGACGATCGCATTTTATCGGCTTTACAAAACAGTATGATAGTTGCTGGTTGTGCTGTGGCAATTTCAGCAGTGCTGGGAACCTTGATGGCGGTTGGGTTAGCGCGTTACGAATTTCCTGGTAAAAAATTGTATCGGGGTATTGCTTACCTACCATTGATTATTCCCGATATTGCGATCGCAGTGGCTACCCTAGTATGTCTAGCAGCCTTTGCAATACCTTTGAGTTTGTGGACGATAGTTGCAGCCCATGTGGTGTTTTGTCTCGCCTACGTCGGGCTTGTGGTTGCTTCCCGACTGACTAATTTAGATCCGCACTTAGAAGAAGCAGCACTAGATTTAGGCGCGACACCAACCCAAGCTTTCATCAAAGTATTGTTACCTCAATTAATGCCTGGGATTATCGCTGGTTGTCTCTTGGCTTTTGTTCTTAGCTTAGATGACTTTCTTATTGCTAGTTTTACTGCTGGTAGCGGTTCTAACACCCTGCCGATGGAGATTTTTAGCCGCATTAGAAGCGGAGTTAAACCTGATATTAATGCTCTCAGTGTAATGTTAATTTTAGTATCTGCGATCGTTGCCCTTGTAGCTGAATTAATTCGCGCTTCTGGAGAGAATAAAACTTTTAAATAAGAGTCGCAATTGGCAATAAAAGTTATAGGTAAGTGATTTCGTTCTTCGTGAACTTTTTTGGATAGCGAATAACAGCTATATTAAAATTTAGGGTGCATTACGGCAAGCCTAACGCCCGAATCTTATGGCAATATGCCATACTTTCTGCTAACACAACGTCATAGCATAGATAAGTAATACCAATTGTAAAAACGAATGTGACAAATACACCATTTGTAAAGACGCGATGAATCGCGTCTTTACCCAAGTATGTGTTGCAATCATTAATTGAATTGGTATAAATAAATATAATTTATTCATTCTTATGCCCTCGTGTGAAAGATAGTTTTAAGCACATGAATAAACTTCCGTGTTCGCTTCTCTACATAACTGCTTTCAATTAGATAATATTGGGGCTAACTTTGGAGAAGATGCTATTTCCCCCTCATTATGCAAATCTGCCAAAATCCCAATTGCTCAAATCCATTCAACTCTGATAGCAATAGATTTTGCGTGAGTTGCGGACAAAGCAACTTTGGCAAACTTCTCAGAAACCGTTACCGCGTATTAAGGCTCTTAGGCGAAGGTGGATTTAGTAGAACTTATGCTACAGAAGATGTAGACAGACTAAACGCTCCTTGCGTCATCAAGCAATTTTTCCCGCAATTTCAGGGAACAGGACAACGCACGAAAGCCGCAGAATTTTTCAAAGAAGAGGCTTTTCGGTTGTATGAACTGGGAGAAAACCATACCCAAATTCCCAGATTACTAGCTTATTTTGAACAAGGTACTAGCTTGTATCTTGTTCAAGAATTTATTCAAGGAAAAACTCTTTTACAAGAAGTTCAGCAACAAATTTATGGCGAACAACAAATTTGGGAACTTTTAGCTGATTTATTGCCAGTTCTGGAATTCATTCATACCCATAACGTCATTCATCGAGATATTAAACCAGAAAATATCATCCGCCGTACAAGCGATGAAAAACCCGTCTTAATTGACTTTGGCGGTGCTAAACAGGTAACACAAACCAGTATCGGAAGACAAGCTACGGTAATTTATACCCTTGGTTATGCCCCAACAGAACAAATGGCTGGATTTGCTTGTCACGGCAGTGATTTGTATGCTTTGGGTGTAACTTGTGTGCGTCTTTTAACTCAATGTTTGCCCTTACAGGATGCTTCTGGACAGATTAATGACCCTATTTATGATGCCATGAATGCTAAATGGTTGTGGCGCGAACATTTACAAAAAAAAGGTATTACTATCAGCGACGAATTAGGAAAAATTTTAGATAAATTACTCAAACATCTACCGAGTGAAAGGTATCAAACAGCGGTAGAAGTTATCAACGATGTAAAGTTTGCCACATCGAACATTGAACCTGTTGCCTTAAAAATTGTTTCGATGCCTCAACCTATATTACCGCTGCTACCACAAAAAGTAATCGTCCCATTACCCCCATTAGAAACCTTTGAATTTGACGTAGTGACAGTAGACACAGGTGGTAGAGAAGTAAACCGCATGAATTGTAATGCCAACTTCTTTGCCGAAGAATTGAGTAAATCTGTCACATTAGAAATGGTATCGATTCCTGGTGGTACTTACATGATGGGTTCACCAGAATTTGAAGGAGATGCTGACGAACGTCCACGACATCAAGTTACCGTTGAACCATTTTTTATGGGGAAATTTCCTGTAACTCAAGCACAGTGGAGAGTAGTGGCAGCTTTACCCAAAGTCAAACAAGCTTTAAATCCCCATCCATCGAAATTCAAAGGTCTAGATAGACCAGTGGAAAATGTATCTTGGTATGAGGCTGTAGAATTCTGTCTCAGGCTATCAGAAAAAACTGGACGCGACTATCGTTTACCGAGTGAAGCTGAATGGGAATATGCTTGCCGTGCTGGAACTACAACCTCCTTCCATTTTGGCGAAACCATTACCTCTGAGTTAGTCAGCTGCACTATCGAACCAAAAAGCAAATTCCGTAAAGAAACAACAAACGTCGGTAGTTTTGAAGTCGCCAACGCCTTTGGATTGTACGATATGCACGGGTTAGTTTGGGAATGGTGTGCTGATTCCTGGCATAACAATTACAACGACGCACCCTTAGATGGAACAGCTTGGGAAATTGGCGGCGATCTAAATCGTCGGGTGCTACGCGGTGGTTCTTGGAGTTTTAGTGCAGAACTGTGTCGTAGCGCTAGCCGTAGCTGGAATGAGTCAGACGGTGGACTGAGGGTTTGTGGCTTTAGAGTAGTATTTTCTGTAGAGGAGATTATTTAGTAATTTAATACCAGTCTATAGAAATTATGAACAACAGAATTGAGAAAGGTGACATAGTAGCTATAAATAAAAATGGAAAACATTATCAGCAAGTGGGTGAAGTTAGTCAGGTAGATTACAATATTTTCTTTGTCAAAATAGTATTAGTAAAGTTAGGTAATCAAGAAGAAGCTTTTGAAGAAAAAGATTTACACTTACAAACTAAAAAGCCGAGTCTGCAAGAAGTTATTACATCAATAGACAAAATTTTAGAACAAGTCGATCGGATTCAGCACTTGCCGACACAAGAGAAAGTAGAGTTACCCAATCGGTTGAAATATCTGAAATTAGATATTCCTAAACTAGATAAGCAATTGATTCAAAAAAACTTCGACAGTATAAATAAAATACTCGCAGTAACAAGAGAGGTAGACTCTTCAGCCAGCTTTTGGCAGGAAATAGATCCTAATTGGGAGAAAATAAGCTGGTGGATTAGAACAAGTTTGTGAACTAAAAAGTAAATCGGCGAGAATAAATCAGCTTTCTCTAGTTCTCAGCTTAAATCGGCAAATACCTAATTAGACTTACTTGTATGAATCAATAAGCTTTTACCCTAAATCCCTCTCCCTATCTGGGGAGAGAGATTTTGAAATTGCCTCCTAAATAATTGGCATTAGACATAATTAAACGTAACTATATTTTTTTACTATTCTATCCTTAACGCTTTACACCTTATACCTTACGCTTCATTCTGAATAGTAATTTTTATTTGTACCTATGTACTTAAATTTGTTTTTGCAACTGTCTGGCTTAAACTTTGTTATTAACTGTACGTTTACATAAACTTAACTTTTCCAAATATTTTTTTAGAGTAAACTTTGACTTTATAGATTAATAAAAGAGATTTTATTATTTAAAATAAAATACGAAGATCATCAGAAATATATATGCATTTTTTTCAGTTTGTAGGAATTCTTGGTTGTACTACAGCAGCTTTCATCTCAATAGCACCCATACAGGTAGAAGCTGCAACTTTTAAAGTGATATCTGGAGTCACCAGCATCGATCGCGATCACGGAGAGATTCTTAGTAGTATTGGGTTAAACTTGACAGGTACTAATCAGACAGTTGCACCAATTCCTAGCAATTATTTAGTTGGCTTCAACATCGACTCACTTACTAACTTCACGTTCAGTGACGAGGGCGGTTTTACTCCGCTCTCAGGTACAATCGAGCATACTGGTACTGTTACATTCAACAATCAAATTACTGTTGGTGACTTTTCAATCGGTTTTGCTCCAGGACGTACTGTCACAGGTGCCAGCGGACTTGTTTTAAGAGACACATTTTCTTTAAATACAATTTTGTTTGATTTGAGCGCTCCGGGACTTGTGGCATTTGATGGCCACAATTTAACCATCCCTGATGTGAAATTGTTGATTTCTCCAGAGTTTGCTAATGCATTAGGCGACTCTAATTTGACCGGTTTGTTTGCTGGAACTGCACGAATTGATGCTCAAGTTGCTGCCGTGCCTGAACCTGGTAGTGTATTAGCAACTTTGGTAGCAGGTGTGGCTCTTTTAGCAACTAGATTTTATACTCAAAAAATTAAATGCACCTGATATTTTGAAGCATAGCCAACCAAAAGTTCGCTCTACAACCAACGCTTAATCCTTTTCAAATCTCGTTCCTAGTCTCCGCTGGAACGAGACAACCCAATTATCAAAAGTGCTGAGTGGGGAATCTCACTTCTTTACTCAGCACAGGCTAAACGTCTCGCTAAAGCTCAGTAAAAGTGCCCTATGACCAAATACTTTCTGCTCTCATGTTGATGCAATAGCTAACTATGTTCCTGATGAACAGCCTCAACGTTGGTACAGAGATTACTAAACTTCTCTGCTTCTGAGATTACTTGTTGTAAGAAGTTTACTTTCTGAGCGCTGCACAGCATATATATAGTGCGGTATGTCGCGCCAGAGTGTCTCCTGAACAACCTTGAGTCCGTTCTTTTCAGCTACACGACGAGAAGGAATGTTTTCTGGGCGAATCAGGGAGATGACACGAGTGCTACCTAGCACATCAAAGGCGTAGTCTTGGCAAGCAGATGCAACTTCACTTGCGTAACCCTGCATTTGTTGGTCGCGGCGGACATGATAACCAATTTCGAGTTCTTGGTGTCCCTCGACCTCCTGCCAAACCAGTCCGCAGTCGCCGATTAACTCACCTGTCGTCTTGAGAACCATCGCCCACAAGCCGAGGCCGTGCTGTGCGTAGTTGCGGCGATGTCGGTCAATCCATTTTTCCACCATTTCGCGGTCAAAGGGCTTTGGATAGTAGCGCATTGATTCTGCATCGCCGAGGACAAGCAGTAGCGCGTCGAGGTCAGAAAGCGTCATTTTCCGCAGTAATAGGCGTTGAGTTTCCAATATCATTAGTGAATCCTCGTTTAGTGATTGTCCAGTTTATCTTTGTCTATTACGTAGTCAGCACTGAAGTGCTTATAGTTGAAATGGTTGCAGTCATTTATCTGTTATCCTTTAATGAAGTTTTTAACAAAAATAACTTTAGTAAGATGACTAATAAAATTGTACTTTTTCAAGCTTTTTTAGAGCAAAAAATAATGAGCTAATATGTAATGTTTGCAGTAGAATACCTTTATCAATACCTTCAATGAGCTTTTTTAAAGGCAATAAAATTACATCAATTTCTTCGGTAAGGTCTAACTTTAAATCAGCTACACATTCCACATCTGTTGCTAAAAAACAATGGGTTAAATTGGTATGAGTAGCTGGGTTGGGTGATAATATACCAGTTTCAATAAAATGATTGCTAGTGTAACCAGTCTCTTCCAATAATTCGCGTTTTGCAGCTTCCATTGGTAAAACATCTTCAGTCTCTACAGCACCACTAGGCAATTCTAGAATTGTTTGTTTCAGACCGTGGCGATATTGCTTTACTAAAATAATTTCCTGATGTTTGGTTAAAGCTACAACATTTACCCATGTTGGATATTCAAGAACATAATAGGGGTCAACTATTGTTCCATCAGGCATTTGGCAAGTATCAGATCGTACTGAAATCCATCTATCTTTTACTAAATGTCTAGATTTTAATACAATCCAATCAAATGGACTTACCATATTTAAACCCCTATTTAACTTAATGATTTGAAATCAGGTAAAGCTAGTATTATCGCCACTGACTATCTTTTCTGGCAGCTAATATGTAACTAAAATACTAGTGATAGTTTTAAAACTCATACTGGCAATAATGAAACATGGGCTGAAACTACCTTCCATCCTTCAGTAAACCTGTACCAAGTCTGGCTTTGTCGTCCGAAACGCTCTACACCATTGATAATGCGGCGAAATTCTAAAGTTACTGTTGCGGCATCTTTCCCAAAGGCTGCAACCTTGAGATTCGAGATTTCTCGCTCTATTTTTGGGTTTGGTCGATTCTGACGAAAGTTACGAACTTCATCGCCGCCATAGAGGTTTTCTGTGATGCCAAACCGCACTACTTCGGGCGCATCCCAAAACAAGCTATCCATCACTTCTAAATTGTTATTACAAAGAGCTTCTTCATAATTGAGGTACAAATCAGCTACTTCAGCGACAACAGCAGGGTCATTTATAGTAGTCATTGTTGTTAGCAATTTTTGGTATTGTGGCTGATTATGCAGGAAGCATCTTACCTTTGCAAATATACCAGGCGATTAGAAATCGCGGCTACACAAACGAACGCGAGTGCGTCTCGCAGAGAAGTCCGCCTACGCGGACTTAAGGAATTTGAAACCCACGGAGATAGACATACCAATTAGAGAAATTGCCTGATCTGTGTAGTACAGGCGAAAATTTCTAGAACTAAAAGCACGCAACATGACCTGTGATTTTTTTGATGCTTCCATACATTACCCCTGAGTAATTCCCCGTTCTTAACCGTGAATAAAAAAGTAGGCAGTCATGCTGAAGGCAACAATCATCACAAATTTCCGAATTAAGTGCGGTTCAAGTTTACGAGCATAATGGGCGCTTAAGTAACCACCAAGAGAGCCACCGACTGCCATCAAAATAGCTTGATGCCAAGCAATCACACCTGCAAAAAGAAATGGAACGATCGCAATACCATTGATACAACTCCCTAAAAATGTCTTGAAAGCATTCATTTTGTGAATACTTTTGATACCTAAAAAGGTTAGAGCTGCCAGCATTAAAATCCCTATACCTGCGCCAAAAAAACCGCCATAGATGGCGATCGCTAGTTGAGCCAGTAGCAAATTAAATAAGGGTACAGATTCCGGTGATGTATTCTGGTTTCGACGCTGCAACCACTTTTTGAAGGGTTCGCCAAAGGTAAATACAACTGTTGCTAGCAGCAATAGATAAGGAATCAGCTTTTTAAAGACATCTGGCGATGTATACAACAAAGCGATGGAGCCAATCATGCCACCAACTAAACTGACGCCACATAAAAGTAAAAAATCTCGCCGCTCAATGCCCAAATCTTGACGATATGCTCCAGCACTGGCTAGGGAAGCCACCCATATAGCTGTATTATTGGTGGCATTAGCTGCGATCGGGGGTACACCCGTAAAGATGAGAGTTGGAAAAGTGATAAAGCTTCCACCACCCGCTACAGCGTTTAATCCGCCTGCAATGAAAGCGGTACTAAACAGAAGCAAACTATGGAAAAGTGTTAAAGATGGTGGCATTATTTACGAATTATTAATTTGGGAATATCACTTGGAGAATGGGCAATTAAGTCAGCACCATGAGCTTTTAATTCCTCTTCAGTTCCATAGCCATAGGTAACGCCAATTGAAGCAATTTGATGGCGTTTGGCTCCAATGATGTCATGTGAGCGATCGCCTACCATCACCACAGTAGAGGGTAAAAGTTTTTCTGTTAATAAAATATGGTGAATTAAGTCACCTTTTATGCTTCGCGTTCCGTCAAGTTCGCTACCATAAACACCATCAAAAAGCAATGATAAGCCAAAATATTCAATAATTTGCATAGCATAAATATATGGTTTAGAAGTCGCAACAAAAGTTTTACAACCAGCAAAACGAATGGCTTTTAGGACTTCTGTAATCTGTGGATAAAGTGAGTTTTCAAATAATCCAATTGTGGCAAAGCGACGACGATACAGTGAAATAGCCTGTTCAATTACTGTGCAATCCAAGGTATTGAGTAATTGCGAAAAGCTATCTTTCAGTGGCGGGCCAATACACCAATTTAATTCATCAGCATTCGGTGGTTTATAACCGAGTTCAGAGAGCGCATACTGAATGCAAGCAGTGATACCAGGTTTAGGATCTGTTAAAGTTCCGTCTAAATCAAAAAGGATAGCGGAGAAAGGCATATTTGATATTAATTCGTAATTCGTAATTCGTAATTCGTAAATTCTAAAATTACCTCATGCCCCATGCCTAATGCCTCATTCCCAATTCAACCCCTAATTTTGAGCGATTTCACAAAGCCTTCTGCACTAAGTAACGCAATGCCCAATGTGACAACACCAATTCCTACACTCTGAATCAAGTTTAAAGTTTCGTTAATGGTTATCCATGCCACTAGCGCCGTCAATGCTGGACTGCTAGAGCCGATTATAGAAGCGGTAGATGCGCCAACCATGCGAATTCCCACATTGTTTAATGTGTGTCCAAGAAAACTTACTAGACCGGAAAATATGCTGCCAATCCATAGGGGTGTCCAGTCAAGTTGAGCGCTTTTACCTGGCCAGAATAGTAAGCTAATACCAGAGAGCAGTAGAGTACAGGCAAAACTGATCCAGGTAAAGGGAACTGGATGGAATTTTTCTAAACATTTTTGAGCAATGATGCCATAAAAGGCGTAAACGATCCCAGCACCAAAACTAGCGAAAATGCCGATCGCAATGGTATGACTGCTGTAGGTGGCAGAAGATTGGGGAATGGTGAGAGCGCTTCCCACCAGAATAATAGCCATTACTAGCCAACGGAACAATGTGGGGCGATCGCCAAAAAACTTCCAAGAAAGCAGCGCTGTAAATACGGGATAAGTAAAGAAGAGGGTCAAGGCAATGCCTGTGGGAATCAAGCCAATAGCAATGTAGAGTGAGGCGATATACACAAACATCAGCACCCCACAGCCAAGAGCTTGAATCAAAACATCCTTACCGTTGCGGGTGAACAAGTCTTGGAGTTCTGTCCAAGC
Organism: Nostoc sp. LEGE 12454; assembly: GCF_056620565.1. Lineage (NCBI taxonomy): Bacteria > Bacillati > Cyanobacteriota > Cyanophyceae > Nostocales > Nostocaceae > Nostoc > Nostoc sp. LEGE 12454. The sequence continues at coordinate 79,984 of NZ_JBWQXL010000007.1, read as the reverse complement.
AGATGGATACAGCTTAAATGATAGAGATGCCATGAGTGGAACCACCAGCAGCATTCGCATGAACATCAGCAAGAAGGAATTCTGCAAATCTGGTTTAACGTATCCACCGAGTAAAAATAAACCTAGTACGAGATGTTCTGAAAACAAAACTCGGACAGTAACGTTGTGAAACGTCAAAACAAAGGAGGATAGAAGAACCGTCAGGATGCCCAACACGATAAAAAGTTTCCTTAGAGACGACTTGATTGTATTGTTAAAACCACTGGAATAACAAACCAGATGAAGTTTGAAGAAATCAAAGCCGTCGCTTCAAAAACACTGCTAGTTGTTCAATAAAAACTATGCCAAGGAACCGACGCCCACAGTTTCAGGAGCAATCATTGTGACGAACTGGTTTACCAGACGGGGCAAACCGAGGGCATTGGGCATGGGATGTTGCCCAATGCCCAAGTATTACGCAGTCACTGCCTCACGTCGGTTGTACTCAGAAGCATCTCCTTTGATCGCCTCACTGTGTTTACCATTGATGCCAACTGGGAGATCGCCGACAATTGTCACGCGTTGAACGTGGCGGGGCTGATCGCCGTAATCTGCGATCGCATAATGTTGAGTAGCCCGATTATCCCAAAAAGCTACATCACCAACTTGCCAACGCCACCGGACTGTGTTCTCAGGACGTGTGATGTATGCTTGCAACAGCCGCAGAATATCATCTGATTCAGTTGTTGATAAGCCACGGAACTGGCGCACAAATCCACCGATGAATAGCCCCCGCTCCCCAGATTCGGGATGGACGCGTACAACTGGGTGCAGAGTCTCGTATACAGTGGAGGTGAAGACAGCCCGGTAAGCCTTGGCATCTTCAGATAGGTCAAATGCAGTAGCATAATCGTATTTGTTGCTATGTACTGCCCAAAGTTGGTCTGCAAGATTACGCAGATGGATAGGTAAATCTTGGTATGCAGTCACGGAGTTTGCCCAGATTGTATCGCCACCCGTTGGGGGAATGTCAAGCGCTCGTAAAATAGAGCCGAGAGGAGGACGGTCTACAAATGTTACATCGGTATGCCAGCTATTGGCACGGGAAGTGGTGCGCCCATAATTCAGGTCTAAGACTTCTGGATTTTCTGGCAGCGATGGTACAGTAGGGTGGGCTGTAGTGACTTCACCGAAACGACGAGCGAAGGCGACTTGTCCATCAGCATCAAGCTGTTGTTGACCGCGGAAAAATATCACTTTGTATTTGACTAAAGTCTTGCGAATATCGCTGATGATGTCATCACTAAGGTTAGAACTCAGATTAACACCAATGATTTCAGCACCGATACGTCCTGCAACTGGTTTGATATCAAAGTATTGAGAACCCATGTTTTTATCTCCAAGTAGTTTATTTTTTGACAAATTGTAGAGACGCGATTCATCGCGTCTGATTCGTCGCGTCCGATTTATCGCGTCTGCTAAACACCAGGGGTAGATCCGCCATCAACGATAATCTCTGTTCCTGTAATCGATGCAGCAAGATCGGACACTAAAAATAGCGCCAGTGCGGCAATTTCTTCTGGCTGGGCGATTCTTTTTAAAGGAATACTCTGGATATTTTGTGCCTTCACTTGCTCAACAGTGATGCCTTGCGCTTGGGCGTTTTGCCGCGCTAAAGTCTCAGCACGCTCAGTAGCTGTAGCACCAGGGGAGATAGCGTTAATGCGAATCTTGTACTCGGCTAGCTCTTTAGAAATGCCCTTTGTAAAGTTCAGCAAAGCAGCATTGCTTGTACCACCAGCTAGGAAGTTAGGACGAGGTGTCCGTCCTGCACCACCGACTATATTGACAATCCGCCCATCACCGCGGCTTTTTTGATGGGGAACGACGGCTCTAACTAAGCGGATATAGCCTAATAATTTTAAGTTCCAAGCATCCAAAAATAAATCATCAGTGGATTCAAGGAAAGATCCAGCACGGGCTGAACCGGCATTGTTAATTAAAATATCAATCTGATTAAATTGGGCCAATGTTGTGGAGACAACTTTCTCTACATCTTCTGCTTTAGTCAGATCGGCACTGATGGCAATAACTTTAGCGCCAGAAGTTGGTAAAGACTGGATGGCAGCTACTGCATTTTCTAGTCTTTCTTGATTGCGGGCTGCGATCGCAACATTCACACCCTCACTATAAAGTGCTTTGGCAGTAGCTAATCCAATGCCCGCGCTTCCTCCTGTAACGATCGCTGTTTTACCTGATAGTTTTAGTTCTAAACTCATACAAACTTACCCTCAAAAATGTAAGTAATTTAATTGCGAACCAATAATATTGCTGATTGAGAGCCTGTATTGTGGATATCCAAAATGGCTTGATTTTCCCCAGAAGTGCAGCCCAGAAGTATTTTGATTTCTGTATCCCGTTTTTCCAAGTCAACACTACAAATGACGGCGGTGACTTTTTTGCTAGACAAACTACCTATCCAGACATCAATATCGGCTCCATCTCCAGAGCGAGTATTTTCCAAGTATCCATAGTCCAACGGATAAACAAAGGATGGATAACGTGGATGTGATGTCCCTTTTGGGCGATCTATCTTGAGATTACTAATGGCTACAAGCCGATCTAGTTTGAACCAGAAGTCAGTACTATCACTCATACCATCTGCGATCGCTCAATTTGAAATGTGCAACACAGCTTTGCCAGGAAAACGCCTATCGAGTAGTTGTTGGGCCACATCAGCTATTTCTGTCCAAGAAGTTTCTAAGTCAATGTGAGGATGTAACTCACCTGCTTCTACTAGACTCAAAAGCCGTTTTAGACCGACTGCTGCTGATTCAAATCTCAACTCATCAAACAGACGTAGACCATACAGGCTGACGCTACCAGTCCCATAAAATTGAGCCGCGTTGAATGTCACTTCAGCTCCCCCAGATACTCCATACAGCACTGTTTTTCCATCCTGTGCCAGTAAGCCAAGGGCTATCCCCAAAGTCTTACCACCTACTGACTCTACAATTAGGTCATAAGGGCCGTACTCGCTGGCGGGTGAGAGGTCTTCACCAATCACTACCGATTGCGCCCCTGCTTCTCTAACTAGAGTTTCATAGCCAGTTTGACGAATATGTGCCACAACTTGTGCTCCTGACAGTTGCGCCAATTGGATAGCGAAGTAACCAACGCCTCCTGATGCGCCTGTAACCAAAACTGTCCGACCCAAAAGTGAACCACCTTTTAACACCGCATGGTATGCAGTTAAACCCGCTACAGGCAGTGTGGCAGCTTGAGCAAAAGATACCGATGATGGCACTACTGCTAAGGCGTCACTAGGAACAGACACGAGTTCTGCCCAAGCACCGGCACGCCGCAAGCCAACTACACGCGCCCCTTGGGGAGGCCCCGAACCATCGGCGGCGGGGATTTCCACTACACCTGCCAAGTCCCAACCAGGCTGCCAACCAGCCTCAGCAGTGGTTGAACGTTTTATCTCTCCCCGATTGAGGGAAATTGCCGCTACCCGCACTAGAGCTTCATCTGGGGCAGGCTTTGGTGCAGTCACTTCACTCAGTGCCAAACGCCCCGGCACATTGGGATCGACAATCACAGCACGTATTTTGCTCATAAGGTTGCCCTGGCTTAGAGATTAATTTCTAGTTCGTTGGTTCGCAATGTTATACCTGCAATAAACAATCTCGATAGATTAGCTATTTTTTCTTAACTCCAAATCCATGCAACTAGGTTAACGAGATTTAAAAACAACGGTATCTTGATAAGGTTACAGTATTTTATGGTTTGTACAAAAAACTATCACAGACAGCCAGAAGAATCAAGCACCTTGTAAATAAATTCGCCGTTGACACTTCTTGCACTGTAGTCAAGCCAAGTGGCTTCCGTATGGTTCGGAGTTCTTTTTATGATTTCTCAATTTGACTCCAAACAGTGTAAACGCAAAGATTATTAGCAGGTTTACGTTATGCTGTTTTCGCCTTTATTTTTGAGTTTGAACCTCTACCTTTGCATCCGATTCATTTCCACTTTGAGAAACTTTTTCTGGACCGCACTGTACCGGAGTTACTCCTGTACCTTGAGTGAGCCCGTGTTTCGTTGTGGTGTCGTAGGCATTGTTATCAGTATTCGCTTGGGCGTAAGTGTCGTTAAAAATCTTGTCGGATGCTGAGGTTGTTTTGCCGAGAAGTTTTTTGTGTAAATCTTTAAAAGCCTTCTCGTCAATACTAATGTGCCCATTCTCGTGTGTATCAAGAGCGCTATAAAACCTTGCCCATTCTTTTTTAACAGGTTCGCACTGTTGGTCGAGTTCTGTCCAGACGGGCATTGCCTTAGTTTCTGTTACTAAGACATCTGCCTCGTAAACAATTTCATCGGATTGATCTTCTGCTTGGTAAGTTTTGACATCTTTTGCGGGGGCACAAGTAACACTGCCCGCTTCGCCCTTTCCTTGTGATGTTAAGTTTGTAATTGCTTCGGTAATATTTTTTCCCGAAGCAGTAATTGTGGCATTCTTTTTGTCAATTTTAGTTGTCCCTTTTTTGGGCGGCATACCACTAGATGTCTGTTCAACAGGGGCTGGTGCTGTAGATGTATCGCTTTGTTTCTGCACTTTGCCTGTCTGCTGTACTACATGGGTTAACTCATGGGCTGTCAACTCGTTATTACCAGGTGATTTCTCGGCGCTAAAGTAAACATCACTACCGTGAGTAAAGGCCTGCGCTCCCAACGACCTACTCATCTGTGTAGCATTGGAGTCAGTATGTACTCGCACATCGTCGAATTTACTACCAAAGCGTGGTTCCATAAAGTCTCGCACTTCGGGAGATAACGGGCTTCCTCCACCCTTACTATTGCTTAACTGACTCTCAATATTGTCTTGGGTTTGAACGCTGCGATCGCTAACGCGTTGTAGCGACAACTCGGTTTCTACTTCTTGTTCTTCTTGCTCACAATCTGCACATTCTGGTTGTACTATATGTGAATCTATTGCACCGATATTTATATTTGACTTAAGTTTAGGTAGAAGCATAATCTGGTCAGCTGACTGCTCATACTGGTCTTTTGGCTGGCTACCTATAAGTTGCGGTTGTGGACGACGCAAAGATATCCGACTAATGTCGTGAACAAGAGGTTTTTCTTTAATAGCTTCTGGTTCTAATAATTGCTCGTTAGCAGACGTGGCTTCTTGAAGGTCGCCATTGAGCGCAGTATTATTATTTGTTGGTAAACCAAAACCGCGTGTTGGATTGGCCAATGTGGGAATATTGGATGAGACAAGCGATGGATTCGTAAAATTTGATGTACCTATGTGGGGCTGCTTCCATCTGGTTAAAGGCAAAGCGGCTTGTCTTTTAATGTCGCTCATCTCTCAATTCCTACATTTTCTAGATTAATTAGTAACCTCTTATCTATTGCATTCCAGTATCTTCTATACAAAAATTTAACTATTTTATTGACATATTTGTATATCAATACAGTTCAGTTAAACCTAAAACGAAACTTCTACGTAGGTTGGTTTGAGGAACGAAACCCAACACTCCTTGACTTTGTTGGGTTTCACTTCGTTCTACCCAACCTACAATTTTATTAACTATTTTATAGCAATCCTATTTGAGTGGTGAAAAATATAGATTAGAAAACGAACCGCCATCGCGCAGCGTCTCGTAGAGAAGGACGCCAAGGACGCAAAGACAAGAAAGAAGAAAGAGAGATATAATTTTCACGAATGATTTAGGACTGCTATATATATACAAAATTTTAACTATTTTATTGACATCCTTATGTATAGACTTTAGTCTACTTTTGTCATCATTCAGCTACCAAATATTCAAGAATTGACATCTAGTGAAATTAATTATGCGTTATTCAGAACACATAATTAATTTCACAAGCAAATGTCTAATAAATAGTTAACGAACTGTTCCCCGCAGGGCTTCAGTATCAATTGGTTTGATGAGGTAAATTAACAGCAGATTCCAAATAATTGCTGCAATCAAAGGTAGTTTGCGAATTAGCTTCACTAATTTCGGGTTATAACTGCCTTCAATCTCTGCAATTTTCAAGTTGTAACCTGCACAGCGTTGCAGACGTGGGAAAAACTTGGGATGTTCGGTATTTAACATTACAGGAAAAGCCCGTCCTGCGGTTTCATTGGTGTTGCGGACAACTTGAATATCAAATTCTGTGGCATCAAGTCCCAATGATTTGTAGAACCCAGAACGTTCATGAACTGTCAGGGTGTGAGTTGCAAATACTGATAGCAAGAAAAAGCGACTCCATAGCCTAGATTTCCAGGTGTTCCAAAGTTGCGGTTGAGAACGCAATAATGCTTTGAATATATCCCCGTGGCGGTTTTCGTCCTGACACCAACTCTCAAAGTAGCGGAATATGGGGTAAAACTGGTTTTCTGGGTGCTTTTCTAGATGCCTGAAAATAATAATGTAACGCCAGTAGCCGATTTTTTCTGAGAGGTAAACGGTGTAAAGTACCCATTCAATCGGGAAAAATGTATAAGTGCGGGTTTTGGTAACAGTGCCTAAATCAAGGGAGAGTTTAAAATCGGCCATTGCTTTGTTGAGAAATCCAGCATGACGGGCTTCATCACGCGCCATCATTTGAAAGATTTCCGCTAGCACTGGACTGCGATTTTTTAACTTGCGGGATAATTCCTTGAATAGCAAGAAGCCGGAAAACTCAGAAATGCAAGAGCGTTCCAAATACTCTATAAACGCCTGCCTTGCTTCTCCGTCAATGTGTTCCCAAGACTGCTCAAACGCTTCATCGCGAACAAAATGGTGGCGGTTGTAGTCTGTCCGCATTTCTGTCAACATCGCCTGCAATTCCGTTTCTTGGGCAGACAAATCCAGCTTGGCTGCGGTTTCAAAATCTGTAGTGTAAAACCGGGGGGTGAGTACAGTTTCTTTGCTGGGGGTTTTAGTTTCTGGCTTGGGTAAGGTGTTAACCATGAGTGATGAGGCGATCGAGTCAATAGTTCTATAACTATAAAGCTATGACAAATGCAATTATTTTGCTAGACCTATTTACAATCCTTCAGTAAAGTCGGAATTTCTGAATTTTTCTTCAACGCGTCGCGCGCCCAGGATTCCTCAATTTCAGCCAAGCTTGAAGGTGAGTAATGGGCGCTCTGGGACTGCTTACTGAGTACTGGGGAAGAAATTTTTTAACAATTGGTTGCGGTCTGAATCCCCATTCAAATCTTCCCAATCCCCAGTCCCTAACTCAATCATAATTCTTTCTTTCTGCCCCCTGCGCCCTGCCTCACTTCGACTACGTTCAGTGACCACCTGCGCCCTGCCTCCTGCCTCCTTCACCGCAGTAATTCCTCAACTTGATGTTGGCTCCACAAAGTTCTGTATAAACCTTGTTGTTGTAAAAGTTCTAAGTGATTTCCGACCTGCACAATTTTTCCCTTTTCCATGACAAAAATTCGGTCAGCCGCCGCCGCTGCTGATAATTGATGCGTAATAAAAATTACTGTTTTACGCTCAGTACCACTGGAGAGATTTTTGAGGATTTTCGTAGCTGTTTGATTATCTACACTAGAGAGAGCGTCATCCAAAATTAACACTGGAGCATTGACCAACATTGCTCGAGCCAAAGCAGTACGTTGCCGTTGACCGCCAGAAAGATTAATACCGCGTTCGCCAACAATAGTTTCATATTGCTGGGGAAAATTCTGAATTTCTGATTCAATTTGGGCAAGTTTAGCGACAGATTCTACCTGCTGTTGTTCGCTAACTGGATCGCCGTAGCGAATGTTATTTTTGATTGTAGTGCTAAATAGAAAGCTATCTTGAGGAACGTAGGCGATCGCACCTCGTAAATCTGTCAAAGCGATCTTAGTAATATCTACCCCATCTAAAAACAATTGTCCTGATTCAATATCCAACAAGCGCGGTAAAGCATTGGCCAAAGTAGATTTTCCCGAACCAATTGCCCCAACAATCGCAACAGTTTCTCCAGGAGCAATGGTAAAGTTAACATTTGCTAAAGCTGGAGTAGTGGAACCAGGGTAACTGTAGGTAAGATTTTTTGCTGTCACTTCCCCTTTAAGTTCAGCCACTGGCAGATGTATGGCATCAGCTTCATCTTTAATTTTCGGTGTGACAGAGAGAATAGCTTCAAGCCTATCGATACTAACTTCACCGCGTTGGTAGGCAGTAATTGTGAATCCTAAAAGGGCAGTAGGGAAAACTAGACGCTCTACATAAATTAATAATGCTAAAAAATCGCCAACCTGAAGTGTGCCAGCAGACATCCGTGCCGACCCTAGCCAGATGATTACCAGCGAACTGATATTAGCTAGCCCACCAATTAGCGGAAACAGTGTATTGCGGATTTTTGCCAATTCTAGGTTAGCAGTCAATAGCTGCTGATTTTTCTTGGCAAAAGCTCGACGCTCGTTTGCTTCTTGAGCATAGATTTTAATTAAGGCAATGCCACTGATATCCTCTTGGATGAGTTCGCTGATGTCAGAGAGTTGCTCTTGGACTTTCGCTTGTTGTTTGCGTAAGCGATCGCTAAACAGACTCACCAATAAGAGCATAAAAGGGTATACTGCCAGGGCGGCTAGGGTGAGATCCACACTAATTGCTAGCATTACTGGCAGTGTCAGGGCGTAGGCAAACATCGTATTTGCCAAACTCAAAACCGCAAAACCTAATAACCGCTTGATATTGTCCACATCACTAGTAGCCCGACTAATCAAATCGCCAGCAGTATTACTGGCAAAATAACCAGGCTCCAGTTTCAGTAAGTGTTCAAAAATCCGTTGTTTCAGGTCAAATTCCACCTGACGCCCCACCCCAAATAGCCAAATGCGTGATGCCATCCGCATTAGCCACATCGCCGAACTGAGCAAGACAATAACTACTACGTAATGTAGTATTTGGTTCCAGCTGAAGGTTGTCGAGAGTTTGTCAACACCAGCACGAATCAACCAAGGGATATAAACACCCAGTGCATTGACAGACAACAAAGCGAGAATGCCCAAGGAGGCTTCCCGCCAATGGGGTCGTAGGTAAGCACTGAGTTTAGCGATTCGTCGAGATTTTGCCATTAAAGCAATTGTGCAACTTTATCATCTAGATTAACTGCTAGTCCAAGAAGGCAGCTATGAAGAGGAAATACCGCTTGTTATAAATTTAGCTTTTGTTACCTCTTTTAACTGGATAGTTATTGCCATTCATTACTAGTAGTCGATCACAGCAACTTTAATGAAGAAATAAGTTCGTAGTAAGGACTTTAGTCCTTAGATTGAGCGCTCAAGCGCTTACTACGAACCAAGTATTGTCCTCTTGCCTGATTACCGCTGAACACGCAAGAACCTGTAAACTTCAAGGAGATAACTTTCCCAAGTTCTTGTTGTCAATTGCAACGTTTGTGAATCCGGTACAAAGTCTTCAAGTCGTAAACCGCGTGTGCGAATATCTTGAGGATTTCCTTGTAATAAATAGGGAGGCACTCTCAAATTATAAGAAAGAATGCTATCCCCGGTTACATCTGAGATGTTCGCTGTGGTGGGTTGCCCTAATGCCACCAGTGTTCCAGATGTTGTAGCAGTTGCGACAGATGTTTCACCCGTCATTGCTAGAGGCGCTCTATAAAGGAAATAGGCGACTGCTGGTGTACTTGCCAACAGCAAAATCGTCAGTGCCCAACCGATCAAGTATCCTCCTGGTTTCTCTATTCCACCTCCTTTGATTTTCTGAGCGGCAAGAATCATCAGTAAAACAGAGGCTCCTAGAGGCTTGAGTGGAAAAGATAGCATCCTCCACAACGACGCCACAGCAGGTTCATTGGGGTTAAGAAATGATAGGGCTACGATTACCAAGATAACGACTAAGATTAATCGCCCGACAAAACTTCCAGAAGGATAAAATCGCTGGAACAGAGAATAAACGATAGTGCCAATCAGCAGCCACAGCAGTACCCGGCTTAACAATAGAAACATAGACTAACTCTCAAATTTTCTGGTGCAGTGAGCCAGTGTGGTGGTGTTCGCGTAGCATCTCCGTCAGGAGAGGCAGTCCGTTTCGAGCGGGGTTGCCTCCAGAAAAGACTGCCATGCAGGGAAACCATGCATGAAACAACTGGCGACTTCTTACTGATAGCGACGTTATAAGCGTCACCCGTAAGGCTCAACCTAGAGGTTTCGGGAAATGGATTTATTTTATTGTCAAATTGTAATCGTACTGTTTGACTTAAAATTTCTCAAACCTCACACCCAATGACTACCGTCGTAGTGATTTTAGTGCAATTTTTTGACACTGCGTCTATTATTTATAATTTTCCAGAAGAGTAATCTCATACCGGTAAACTAAATTAATTAAGTAATCTACTCAAAAGGAAAAACTATGTCGCCTGGAAAGCCTACTATTCTGGTAACAGGGGGAGCTGGATATATTGGTTCTCATACAGTGCTTGCTTTGAAGAAAGCGGGTTATGGCGTTGTCATACTTGATAATCTGGTCTATGGACATCGCGATCTAGTAGAAAAAGTTTTACAGGTAGAACTAATAATTGGGGACACAAGCGATCGCGCCTTGCTCGATCATGTATTTAAAACCCACGATATTGCTGCGGTGATGCACTTTTCTGCTTATGCTTACGTAGGAGAATCTGTTACCGATCCGGCCAAATATTACCGCAATAACGTTCTTGGTACTTTGACCCTGTTAGAAGCGATGCTGACAGCATCTGTAAAGAAATTTGTCTTTTCTTCTACCTGTGCCACCTACGGAGTACCGGAATTCGTCCCCATTCCAGAAACCCATCCCCAAAATCCGATTAATCCCTATGGCGCTACAAAGCTGATGGTAGAAAGGATTCTCTCTGATTTTGATGTTGCTTACGGTTTGCAATCAGTGCGTTTTCGCTATTTCAATGCTGCCGGCGCTAATCCCGATGGCTTGCTGGGCGAGGATCACAACCCAGAAACCCATTTAATTCCTTTAGTGCTAATGACGGCTTTAGGCAAACGAGAATCCATCTCAGTTTTCGGCACTGATTACCCCACGCCCGATGGTACGTGTATTCGCGACTATATTCACGTTAACGACTTAGCAGATGCCCACATTTTAGGATTGGAATATTTATTAAAAGGTGGCGATAGCGAAGTTTTTAATTTGAGCAATGGCAGCGGTTTCTCCGTCAGAGAAGTCATTTCCGCAGTCGAAGAGGTGACTGGAATTTCGATACCAGTAGAAGAACGCGATCGCCGTCCTGGCGATCCCCCAGTTCTCATTGGCACCAGCGAAAAAGCCAGAACAATCTTAGGCTGGCAACCTCAGTATCCATCCATCAAAGATATCGTCGCTGACGCGTGGCAGTGGCATCAGAAGCGACATAAGTAAGGCAGGGGGGCAGGGGGGCAGAGGGGCAGAGGGGCAGAGAGGCAGCACTTCGGCTACGCTGAGTGACCGATGAGCAGAGGGAAAAGACTTACTGTAAAAACTTCCCCTGCTCCCCTGCTCCCCTGCTCCCCTGCCCCTCTGCTTCTTCCCTACTCCCCACCCCTCCTCATACTTTGCATGACGACAACTAAGATGCCGATAAATCCGAGAATTGGGAGTGCGATCGCCCAAGTTGGTAATTGTTGAGATTGACCCTCTACTAGATCGCCATTGACATTTCGTAGGTTTTGTGAATTTTGTGTAGATCCGCCTCCTGCCACAGTCACTTCAAATTTGAATTCAAAGGGTTTGAATCTTGCTCCAGAGACAGGTTTACCATTTAGTTGCAATTCATAAAGACCTGGTTTGGGAAAGACAACTTCTGCTCCAGGGATACCTTGATAGCGTTCGGCTGCTACAGGTTGTAACTGTGGTTCTAACAGCGGTGGCTCTCCGGCTGCATAAGGTTCGGCATAAACAGCCAACTGACAATTACACTGTGATAGGGGAATCACCTTTCCACCTCTGCGGGTAAGTGCAAACCAGGCTTGGCTTGCTTCTCCAGCACGGGGATTATCATTTGGTTCAATGTGGAGAGTGCCGCCAACATCTGAGGCTACTTCTACCTTATGAGCAAAAGCTGGGTAAAGATTAGTTATTGATATAACTAAGCAACTCAGGAATAATAAATACTTTATTGTTCTTTGATTTTTCCAGAAAATACCTTTGAGGGGATAACGCCTCTGTTTTTGACTCGTTGAAACGGAGTCAGAAAATAAGGATGATTTACCGCGATTTGGTTGGGGGAACATAAAACTTTTCTACGGCTAACTTTGACCAAAAAAAGCGCGATGCCTACGGCAAGGGCTTCGCCCTACGCACTAGCAAGACACTGAGAGTAACAATTACCATCAGTACTGCCGCTAATTTATTTCCCCAAGTTGATTGCAAGGAACCCAGGTAATGGGAACCAATCAACACAGTATGAATGGCACTCAAGAGCAAGGCTGGCACACCCAATAGATGAATCTGTCGCCAACGCTTGCCCAAAGATTTTTGCAACGATTCCCAACTTGTAAAAGCGGCGGGGGACATTAATACCAATGCTACAGCACCCGCAGCCATCCCCCACTGAAATTCTGGTGGCAGAAAAGAAAAGGCGGCAAAATTCCATTGCAATGAGTGTTCTATCATGTGGAATGTGTGAACCACAGAAAGCACAAATGATCCCACACCTAAGCCGCGGCGGTAACGCAGTGGTGAAGCCCACAACCCACTAATTGGACGCGCAATTAACGCCAAAATTAAGCAGATTAAGGCAGCGTGTCCGGTGTAATCTACCATTGTGTCGCCAGTCCGCAGCAAGGTGATAATGCCAATAGTTAGTGTTACCCAACCGCCTAACCGAAACAACTGACTGCGCCTGTCTTTACTTACCAAAGATGTGGAAACGCCTACACCTAGCATCGTGGGCAAGGTTCCCAAGCCAAAAGCCAGCATAGTAGCTGTACTCATCCATAAATTGCCAGTTTCAGCGGCTTTGATTTGGGCAGCATACAGGAAACCACAGGGCATTAAACCCCAAGTCATCCCCAAAAGCATTGGCGTCCACCATTTGGTTTTTAAGGAAAGTTTAACCATTCCTCTGCTGAGGCGATCGTGTAAACTACCTTGTAATAGGGGATGTAATACGGGAATGCGCGGTAATAAATCGGGTTTTACTTGTCCTAAGCCAAACCAAATCAACATCACACCAGTCAGAATTGCCATCCAGTGCCGGAAGTCGCTGCCAATACCCGCTAGCTGTCCACCTTGCAGTAATACCGAACCTAGCGCCCCAATGCCAGCACCGACTAAAGCATAGCTCAACATCCGCCCCAGGTTTAGCAGGATATGAAATTTTAATTGCTGTTGCCAAGTGTCGGACTTTTCTAAGGTTGATGTCCGTCCCAAGATGACTGTTTGTGGGCTTTTCGGCTGATGAGACAGAGAAAATGCCACTGTTAGAGGGCCACACATCCCAAAGCAATGTCCAAAACTCCCCAGGAACCCCAGGACTGCAATCAGCAACAAATCTACCATAAAAAAAGTTCCGAGTTCTGAGTCATGAGTCCTGAGTCTAAGAATAAAGATTTTGAAGAAGTAATTAAGAAATTCTTTTCTTCTTTACTCAGTACTCAAAACTCCTCTAGTGGGGCACTTTACGTGAAGTTGCGATCGCTGTCAAAAGACAAAGCGTCAAACTTGATGTTTTCTCTAGAAAATGTAATTTATCTAAACTTTTGCTGACAATTGCCTAAATTCTGTTATTAAGCGCTAAGTAGTAAGCAAAATAAAATTAAACTATGTTGACAAAAATAAATGAGGCTAAAACCCTCTTCTCTCCTGATTTTTGCCTTCTATTTTCTGCCTCATCCCAACAACAAAGATTTATGCCCACCTACTGATTAAGGCGTAAAAAAATAATACAAAATAATCTTTTTTGAGATATTTTATGTTTTTCTTTCCTAAGGATTACTACTAGCGATCGCTACATTGATAATGTTGTACCGAAAGCCAATAAAAAATTTGCAAAAATTCATTCAAAAACAAAGTTATCTGCATATAGGGGTTTTCCTGGCAACTCTCTTGAGCATTATATTGTTCAGTTGGGTAGCACTCTCGCAGCAACCAGTTACCCTCAATCTGTTAATGACTGCCCCTGATGCTCAACCTTGGAGGCAGGGTTTAATTAGAGACTTCGAGGCTGAGAACCCTGGTATTCGCATTAACCTAGTTGAAGGGCCGAATGCCACAAATTTACTCGAAGACCTGTATACTTCATCTTTTATCTTAGGTGAATCCCCTTATGACCTGATTAATATGGATGTGATCTGGACATCCAAGTTTGCTGCTGCTGGATGGTTGCTACCTTTAGGCGATCGCATTTCTAAAGAGGAGTTGGCAGCATTTTCATCCCAGGATGTAGAAGGGGGACGTTATCAAAACCAGTTGTACCGCATTCCAGTGCGTTCCGACGTGGGAATGCTCTACTACCGGGAAGATTTAATCAAACAAGCGGGATTGAAACCGCCAGAAACATTTGATGATTTGATCCGAATTTCCCAAGTCTTGCAGAAGAAAAAACAGGTAAATTGGGGCTATGTTTGGCAGGGTCGCCAATATGAAGGACTTGTGGCGATGTTTGCAGAAATCCTTGGTGGCTTTGGTGGCTTCTGGGTTAAACCTGACACCCTGGAAGTTGGACTAGATCGACCAGAAACATTACAAGCCATTGAGTTTCTGCGTAGTACTATCAGGGAAGGCGTTTCTCCTCCTGGAGTTACGACCTATCAAGAAGAAGATACCCGCCGCTTGTTTCAAAGTGGTCAAGTAGCATTTTTACGTAGTTGGCCATACGCGTGGCCTCTAGCCCAGGCAGAAAATTCGCCAATCCGGGGCAAAATTGCGATTAAACCGATGGTTCATGCTCCTGGTAAGACGGGAGCGGCAAGTCTTGGGGGCTGGGGTTTAGGGATTGCGAAATCTTCTCAACATCCTGAAGAAGCTTGGAAAGCAATTAAGTACTTTACCAGTCGGGAAGCACAGCGCCGATTCATTTTCAGTGCAGGTTATGTACCCAGTCGTCGGGAATTGTTTACAGACTCAGAGATTGTTGCTAAATACCCCCACTATCCGCAGTTATTGCAGGTCGTAGACAATGCCGTTTTACGTCCACCGATCGCGCAATATGCTCAAACATCAGATATTTTGCAGCGTTATCTCAGCGCGGCGTTATCCGGTCGAATGAATTCGGAACGAGCAATGCAAGCTGCTGCTGACGAAACGCGCCGACTGTTGGGGGCAGGGGGCAAAGGGAGCAGAGGGGCAGGGGGGCAGAGGGGCAGAGGGGCAGGGGAGCAGAGGGGCAGGGGGGCAGGGGAGAAGAATTACATAGCCAGTTTTCAATCCCCAATGCCTAATGACAAATGACCAATGACAAATAGACAAATGACTAATTTACATACACTCAGAAATCGAGAACAACAGACAGCCTGGATTTTATTAACACCTGCATTGCTGCTGTTGTTGTTTGTATTTGCCTACCCGATTTTACGAGCATTTTGGTTAAGCGTATTTACTAGAAATTTGGGAACAGAGTTACAACCCGTATTTTCTGGTTTGGAAAATTATGTGCGGATGGCGGGGGATGGTCGTTTCTGGCAGAGTTTGTGGGCGACGACCGTGTTCACAACAGCATCAGTAATCTCAGAACTACTGCTAGGACTGGGAATTGCCCTAGTTCTCAACCAGGCGTTTGTTGGGCGGGGCATAGTGCGTACAACCGCGATTATCCCTTGGGCTTTGCCTACTTCTCTGATTGGTCTGGCGTGGGCTTGGATTTTTAACGATCAGTTTGGGGTTGTGAATGATATTCTGCTGCGCTTGGGGCTGATTAAGACTGGGATTAATTGGTTAGGAGAGCCAACGCTGGCAATGATTGCACTGGTTTTTGCTGATGTTTGGAAAACTACGCCGTTTATCAGTATCCTGTTGCTAGCTGGGTTGCAGTCGATATCAAAAGACCTCTATGAAGCTTACTCGGTCGATGGGGCAACTGCTTGGCAAAGTTTCCGCAATATTACCCTGCCATTACTGCTGCCGCAGATATTAATTGCAGTGCTATTTCGATTTGCTCAAGCTTTCGGAATTTTTGACTTGATTGCTGTGATGACTGGGGGCGGCCCTGGTGGTGCTACGGAAGTGGTGTCATTGTACATTTACTCCACGGTGATGCGCTACTTAGATTTTGGTTATGGAGCTGCCCTTGTAGTGGTGACATTTTTAATATTAATTGCGGCAGTGGCGATCGCTAGTTTCTTACTTAACAAATATCGTGCCAAAACATCAGGAGCCATTTAAGCTATGAGTGTAACTCCCCAAGCAGTTCCAACGACTCCAAAACGAACAGAGGGAAGCAAGTTTTCTCTGAAAAAAATCTTGCTGTTCATCATAGTTGTATTAATAGTGCTATTTAGCCTAGCGCCAGCTCTATGGCAATTGCTAACCTCGTTTAAAGTGAATGAGGATATTGCCGCCGTTCCTACTGTCTATTTCCCCACACGATTCACTTTCAATCACTACATTGAGTTATTCACCCGTCGTCCATTTTGGCGCTACATCTTCAACAGCGCCTTTGTGTCGATTACTTCTACAACTGTAGCTTTAGCGATCGGCGCACCTGCGGCTTATGCCCTCGCACGGTTACGCCCCTGGGGTGAAAAAGTTATCCTCGCCAGCATTTTAATTGTTACTTTATTTCCTGGAATTCTTTTGTTCTTAGGACTATTAGAAATTATCCAAGCACTGAAATTGGGCAATAATTATTTGGCGCTGATTATACCCTACACTGCGATCAATTTGCCGCTAACAATTTTAGTACTTAAAAGCTTCTTTGAACAATTACCAAAAGACTTGGAAGATTCTGCTAGGGTCGATGGTTACAACACCTTTCAACTACTGTGGCAAATCGTGCTACCCATGACCCTTCCCGCCTTAGTTACTACTGGAATCCTTACCTTTATTTTTGCTTGGAACGAGTTTATTTTTGCTCTGACGTTTATGACGCGTGAAGAGTTGAAGACAATTCCCGTTGCTGCGGCTCAGTTGGGTGGTGCGACAATATATGAAATTCCCTATGGCCCGATCGCTGCTGCAACTGTCATCGGGACATTACCCCTGATTTTACTAGTTTTGTTTTTCCAGCGCCGGATTGTCCAAGGTCTTACCGCTGGTGCTGTCAAGGGATAAGGGGGAGCAGGGGGAGCAGGGAGCAGGGGAAGCAGAGGGGAGAATAATAATTTCTGACAAACGACAAATGACAAATGACCAATGACCAATGACAAATGAAAAATGAAAAATGGCTAAACTCGAACTTAAAAACTTGAATAAAACCTACAGTCCTAAAGTCGTCCCTGTCAAAGACGTTAGTTTAACTGTAGATAACCATGAGTTTCTCACTTTACTTGGCCCTTCTGGCTGTGGCAAATCCACCGTCCTACGGATGATTGCGGGTCTTGAAGAACCGACTCGCGGTCAGATCGAAATCGGGGATGTAGATGTCACCTATAAGCGAGCAGCCGATCGCAACATTGCAATGGTATTCCAAAGCTATGCGCTCTATCCCCACATGACGGTGTACGAAAACCTCGCTTCTGGACTCAAGCTGAAAAAAGTCTTACCTACAGAAATTAAACAGCGAGTGGCAGAAGTGGCAGAAGTTTTAGGATTAGCAGAGTTAATGAACCGCAAGCCTGGTCAAATGTCTGGAGGTCAACGACAACGGGTTGCTGTCGGTCGTGCTTTGGTGCGTAATGCCGATGTCTACCTGCTGGATGAACCTTTAAGTAACCTGGATGCACTATTGCGAGAAAGAGTCCGAGCCGATATCAAGCAAATTTTTGCCGCCCAAAAAGTGCCAGTTGTTTACGTCACCCACGACCAAACTGAAGCGATGACACTCTCTACAAAAGTTGCATTGCTCAACGATGGCTATGTCCAGCAACTTGACCCACCTGACCGCATTTATAACCATCCAGCTAATCTATTTGTGGCTGGATTTGTTGGTAGTCCGCAAATGAATTTGCTGACTTTACCTTGTAGGGGACAATACGCGCTCCTGGGTAATTTCCAAATACTTCTCCCAGATATACCAACTGTACCACCGCAGATTGTTCTGGGAATCCGCCCAGAGAATGTCCGCATAGCTCAACCAGGTGATACTCAGACTATCCAAGGGCGAGTGTTTTTGGTGGAAAATTTGGGTATGCACTATTTGGTCAGTGTCAGGGTTGAAGGTTCACAAACCGGAGCGATTACGGTACGTGCTTTGTTGCCAACAGACCAAAATTGGAGTAATGAGGATATTACATTAGCATTGCCCCCTGAAGATATTCACTGGTTTGATGTGCAATCTGGCCATGTTCTTGTTAAGAGACAAATGTTAGGTTAACGCAAGCAAGAGACGCGATGAATCGCCGTCTCTACAATAATCAGATTTATCGCGTCTTTGCGATCTAGAATTTTCATCAAAAACCTTAACCGAAGCAATCCTGGAAAGTGATGCTTGGAGATTTGCGCTACCCTAAGTCAGGAAGCCAAGGATAAATCAGATGAGAAAATGGATTTGGCTGATGCTGTTGGTGCTGATGGCAGTTGCCGTGTTGGGTAGCAGAGGTAGCACGTTTTTTGAACAGCGTCCCTCACCGACAATTGTTGAGCGCATTCCGGTGAAAACACTCGAACCACAGCCAGAGTCAAGGGAAGTTTATATTGCCCCGCAAGTGTCTACTGAGAAGCTGTTAAACCATATCCAAAAGTTGAATTTTCAGCGTTACACCACAAAAGAGCGATCGCTTACTCGCACTTATATTACAACGGAACTGAAAAAAGCCGGCTGGAAACCTAAATTAGAAAAGTTCGCTAACGGTGTGAATATTTTTGCCGAACGCCCAGGAACTAACAAAGCAGCTAAAGCAATTCTTGTAGCAGCGCATTACGATACTGTTGCCTCCTCCCCTGGTGCTGATGATAATGCCAGTGGTGTAGCCGTAGTGCTGGAAGTAGCTCGGTTGCTCGGTTCCCGTCCTACGCCACGAACCTTACAGCTAGCTTTTTTTGACCAAGAGGAAGCAGGACTTTTGGGTAGTCAGGCTTTTGTGAGTAAGACAGCACGCTTGCAAAATTTAGGCGGAGCGATCGTTATGGATATGGTAGGTTACGCTTGTTACACTTCTGGATGCCAGAAATACCCTACCGGATTGCCTGTTACGCCACCTAGCGACAAGGGCGACTTTTTAGTGGTAGTTGGTGATACAGAACATTTGCCTTTCTTAAATGCCTTTCAAAACTCACAAAACATCCCCTCAACTGCCCTGAATAAACAGGAATCAATGCCAGCAGTTCTAACACTACCAATTCCTTTTAAAGGTTTACTGACACCAGACACCCTACGCAGCGACCATGCACCGTTTTGGTACCAGGGTGTGGGTGCTGTGCTGGTGACAGATACCGCAAATTTACGCACTCCGCACTATCATAAACCTAGCGATGTGCCAGCGACTATCGAGCGATCGTTCTTCACCGGAGCAGCACAAATTGTAGTTAATGCGACTAGTGCCTTGTTAGAAAAAGACCAGGTTTTGGAAACTCAACCACCAAGCTAACTGATGAATTATGAATTATCTTGACTAGCTTTTGGTTCCGGGAAAGTCAACGTCCAATTATTTTTATCATTGACCTGAAAATACAAACCTTGAAAAATGAGCCGTAGAGTTTTTCGAGTTCTAATAGCCTTCTTTACCAGATAAGTTCCTGGTTCAGCAAAGATATCATCAAAGTTTTGTTTATAACCAAATTGTTTTGAACAGTAACTACCAGCACCTTGGACTGTTAACACAAAAAATGGAGCTTGTTTGTATTCATCAGGAATCATAAAGATGCCATATACATGGTGACGACCACGCCACGGCTGAACAATAACTTTAGTAGCATGTACTTGGAATTTTGTAGTTTTTGATGCGATAAAAGCCTCGAAATTACAATCAGAATCATTCACAGGCCACCACAATGCAATAATACTGAGAGAGAGCAGAAAAATTAAAATATATGGGAGTCTGCGACGCATAAAGCCAAGAAAAATTGTTGATGCGGCTGGGGGAATTTGATGAGTAACGATCGTGCAGCTACAGCAATCAGACTATTCACTTGCAATACCTCTGCAAGATGTTTTAAAGAGAAAAGACAAAACATTAAGCAGTCGGTAAAATTTTCCTGTCAAAAAAAATTGCAGATTGTAGATGCGTAGTTTACCGCCGCAGGAATCACTTTCCCTGTTCTAGTAGCTCCGTTACAGTCTTAAACCTAGCTGAGAAACAATCGAGCTTTTGTGGCTGTTAACACTGATTTATGCTCAAATTTTTGGCTGTGATGAATTCTACAATTCGTTACTTTTGTTATGCTTGTAATATGGCTCTGTTTGCATTAGCAGATGCTTTGAGGAGATTAGAGCATAGGCGTAGCACTTCGACAAGCTACTTCTCTGCGAGAGGCTGCGCCAACGGCTGCGCTCAGTACAAGTCAGCGACCATCGTAGACATCGCCATCAAGTTAAGAAAAAATTTACTTTTATTTCTAATCAATTATTAGAGTAGTCAAATACACAAATATCCGTTATATTCCCGTAAGTAACAATTGGTATAAAAGTTTATGGGAAAAAGTTGGAGAAGTCTTAAGACAGTTGCGGGTTTCTTTAGCGCGATCGCACTTACACAGTTCGGGGCAAATACTTCGGCCATTGCAGCTGACACGGTTGTTGTGCGTTTGGGTTTATTTACAGAATCCATCTCTCTTACTGAGTTGCAAAAGGCTGTAAAAACAGGAAAATTGCCTGGGAGTTTACAGTCTTTATCTGAAGAACAACGCCGCTTCTTCTTGGGGGCGCTGGGCATGAATATACCTATGAATGTTGTCACACTTGATAGGTTAATTAATACCCAGATTGGTACAACTATTCTCAATGACTTCGCCACAGCCTTAGCCCGAAAGGACAAAGCTGGGGTACAAGCACTGAGAGCAGGATTGGTATTAGGTTCTACTGCACCGCAAGGTCTTTCTATACTGAGTTTTATTGCTGCTTATCCCAGTAAACGCTTAGAAATTGATTTGCCAAAGGCTTGGGTTGTTGCAGGAAATTTAAATACAGCTTTTTGGCGTACCCAGCAATTCATGTTGGCGATCGCTCCCCAACTCGACCCGATAACAGCACATCCGGGAACACCGCAGATTGCTTTCCCTTTCGATCCCAGCCAACCAGGAAGCGCCCAAGTAAAAATACTCAACTTAAGTTTGAACGATCAAAAGCGCGACCGCCAAATCCCAGTTGATATTTACTGGTCAACTGCTGCAACTCCCGACAAACCCGTAATTGTCTTTTCTCACGGCTTCGGATCGGTTCGTACGGACTTGCGTTATCTAGCAGAACATTTAGCATCCCACGGTTATGTAGTGGCAGCTTTAGAACATCCCGGTAGTAATCAGGCAAATGCTAACTTAGCATTTCAAGGCAAAACCAGGGTCATGAAGCCTCAAGAGTTTTTGTATCGTCCTCAAGATATTAGTTTTGTCCTCGACGAATTGGAAAAGCTCAACCAAACAGCTAATCATCCCTTACAAGGGAAACTTGCAACTACAAACGCGATGGTTGTTGGTTATTCTTTTGGTGGTGGTACAGCTTTAGCACTTGCTGGGGCCGAGTTACAACTAGAACATCTCAAACAACGCTGCAAAAAGAACCTGACTATCTTGAGTTTGGGAGAAAATATGCAGTGTATCGCTCAAGAACTACCAGAAAATAGCTATCAACTACGAGATCCCAGAATCAAACAAGCGATCGCTCTCAATCCGACAACTTCTCTAATTTTTGGCGAAACTGGGTTAACTAAGATACAAGTTCCTACCATAGTGTTAGCAGGTTCCGCCGATAAAACCACCCCAGCTTTAACTGAACAGATTGTGGGATTTGACAAAATCCCATCCCCAAAATCGCTAGTTGGTATAATTGGGGGTACTCATCTCAGTGTAAAAGACCCCAGCACCACATTAGATCAGATCGGACAACCAAATACACCGATCAGTGGCGGTGAAGTTGTCGGTGAAAAAGCAGCAGATGTTCGCAAGTACGTTAAAGCTCTAACCTTGGCCTTCGCTGCACAGATGACTCCAGAAGCTAAAAACTATGCTATCTTTCTGACACCAGACTATGCTCAGTTTGCTTCAACTGCCGCATTTCCCTTCCGTCTAATTACCCAGATTCCTCCTGATGCTATGGCAGTGGTGAAAGAATTTGTTGAGAAATAAGGGACTTCCAATTAAACAAATATAGGACTTACGTATCATACATATTAATTATACTAATTTTGGGCTTTTGAACTATTTCTAATACCCAGAACAGTAAATATGCAACAAAATCGGGGTTGCAATCAGCACCCGAAATAGAAATTTGACATAATGCATATTATGGTTAATTGGTATAGTACCGTAAGTCCTAAAATATTTAATTTTGTGAGTAGCTTACTTAAGAATAGGGATATGGGGAACGGTAGAAGTCGCCGCTTATTCTAACTATCCCTACCATTTTGATTTTTAGACTAAATAAAGCCTAAAATACTGATACTCGCTACAAATACCTAACGTTGAGATCGACCAATCGAGAATATAGTACTTTTCATCTAAGTGGATTAACTACCCCACCCACCCTATCAAGCATCCTCTCCAATTTATTTGGGAGAGTTACTTTATTAATTTGTAATCCGCTGTAAGTAATATAAAGTTTATAAAATTAGCCTTATACCAATTCTGTGTAAACTTTTTACTTACTACAAGTATAATACCTTGATAGTAGCCCTAAAGTTGCTGTTAAATCTACACCAAATTTTTATAGTAAAAATAACTATTTACACATAAAATTTATAATGTATTCATAAAAATAACAGAAGCTTAAGAGTGTAAAAAACTAGGAGCAGATGCCGAATAATGATGATACATACGTATTGTATAGAAATCGTAAATGGTTTTTGAAAAAATCTGTCAAGTAATTTTAGGGTGTGTTAGCAAACTGTAGCACACCTTACATGGATTTCAAGATTCAAATATTAATCCTGTCGATAAGATATTACAAACTATCAAAACAAATAAAAACAGGTTATTTGATGCAAAATATTGTTTGTATATGTATCGACGTAAATTACTTTAAGTTCACAAAAAAGTAGGAGATCATTGTTATCTTCTGCAAACCACAGATTAATCAAAAATAAACAACAAAAGGCTTGTTTTATGTACTGAAATAATTAGTTTCACCTTGTAAAACTAATTTGGAATTCAGAATTAGACAATTATTCCATTTCACTCAAGCTTATGCAACTCTATACAACTCGTGAAATCAAACAACTCCAACAACATGAAGACCTTTCTGCCTTAATTGAAATTATGGGGTGGGTAAAAACCTTTTTAGGAAGGTCTCATCCTCACTTAGGTAGACCCGGCGCAGTTTGCCCCTTTGTACCTTACTCTCTCAAATCAAACAGTATTCGTCTAGCAGTTATTCACACAAAAGATTTGTATCCAGAACAATTAGAAGAGATTGTTGGACGCTATCGAGATATATTTCTACAAATAGATGTTCAAGAGCAGGAATTAGCAATTAATAAAGCTTTTTTACTTATTTTTCCTGACATCCATATAGAAGATGCTTCTAAGATAATAGATAGTGTCCAACAAAAGCTTAAACCTTTGTTTGTCGAGTCAGGACTGATGATAGGAGAATTTCATAAACGTAATGAAAGTCCTGGTCTGCACAACCCAAACTTTCGTCCACTTCGTAGCCCTATCCCCTTGTTGGCTATTCGGTTTATGGTTGAAGCTGACCTCCCTTTTCTTCAGAATCCGGCCGACCCACACTTACGTATTAGATATTTGGAAGCTTATTTAAAGAATTTTGAGCATAAATTTACAGATGAAACAAAGTTTAAAAATGCTCATCAAGCATTGGCTTTAGCAAAAGAACAAATTAAACAAGAGAATTTAGTGAGTTCTTACATATAACAAATGTTTGAATTCAGGGTTAGTGATTGAGCATGGGATGGAGGATTAAAAGTCTTTCAATTCACTGCACCTTGAAATAAGTAGGATAAAAATTACGAATTTACTGCTAATTGCAATCATTTAGTGCAAATAGCATCAAATCGTCGTCATGATGTAAATTATTGTACTACAGTAGAAGCGATCGCTAATTATCAATTAGTCAATATCAATACTTCAACAAATTTACTCTGATTTGTCAGAATTACACGCGTATTTGTGAAAATATTTACGATTGCGATATTATTTGTGATATAAAAAAGCAAATAATTTGGTAAATAAAATGGCAAAAGAAATAGAGCGTAAATATTTAGTGAGAGGAGATAGTTGGAGAGGATTAGCTGAAGGTAGTGTATATCGTCAAGGATATATTGCTACACAAGATAAAGCAACTGTACGCATACGTATAATAGGGGAAAAAAGTTATTTGACGATTAAAGGCCCCAATATTAAATATTCGAGATTAGAGTTTGAGTATCTTATTCCTGTTCAAGATGCTCAAGAAATACTTGAGACATTATGTCAACGTCCCTTTATAGAAAAAACCAGATATAAAATAGAGTCGGGTGGTTTGATTTGGGAAATAGATGAGTTTGATGGTGTTAATAAAGGACTGATATTAGCAGAAGTTGAACTCACTGATGAAAATCAGCAAATTGAATTACCAAACTGGATTGGACAAGAAGTTTCTGATGACTCTAGATATTTCAACAG
Source organism: Nostoc sp. LEGE 12454 (assembly GCF_056620565.1). Taxonomy (NCBI): domain Bacteria; kingdom Bacillati; phylum Cyanobacteriota; class Cyanophyceae; order Nostocales; family Nostocaceae; genus Nostoc; species Nostoc sp. LEGE 12454. The sequence continues at coordinate 55,196 of NZ_JBWQXL010000007.1, read as the reverse complement.
CAATTTAGTAAAATACCCTTTTTCACAATGGTAATAGAATGAAATCAAAACTATGCGAATAGCCAAACGCAATGATTAGACTTCTTGCAGAAGTGGGGGAAAGGCGAAGGATTAAAGGGAAAAGGGATGGAATTTCCCCTTTACCTTTAACCTTTAACCTTTCCCCAACCGGAAAGCAAAAGTTACTTTTGCAAGATGTCTATAGGAAAACAGAACTTATGCCTTCTGTATGCAAAAATCTAACGCTAGAAAAAGTTTACTCACAGGAAGAATTCGACCGAATTGCTGCTGGAGTCATTCCAGAGCAGATGGAAGATAAGTGGTTCATTTTCTATGAGGCTCCTTGGCTATACTTGCATCGTAGTTGGACTGGTTTTTGTATTTTCAAAGTGCGTTTTGAGGTGGTTGCAGAAAGCGTAAAAATTGCAGAAGTACAGGTAAATCGAGATCCAGCGCAGTACTCTAACACGGATGATGAGCGTGATGTCTCTATGTTAGGGATCTTGCTGGATTCACGATCTGAACGTGATGTGCGAAATCAAATGCTCGGCTACATTAAAGATCGATCCAGTAATTAGGCATCCTTTATGGATGCCTGTCAGTATAAACTTAGCCATTAATTAGATTTTCTACAGTATCGGCATCGTTTGGTAATGCGGCTGTTAAAACTTCGCTGCCTTTTGTAGTAACTAAAACATCATCTTCAATGCGAATTCCCCGGACATCAGCGAATTCAGATAAACGCTGCCAATTCACCACATTCTGATATTTTGAACGGACATTAGGATCATTTAAAATTGCTGGTACTTGATAAAAACCAGGCTCAATTGTGACTAACATTCCTGGACGCAGGGGACGATTTAAACGGAGATAGCTTAAGCCAAAGCGATCGCTCCTTTCACGCCCCTCTTCATACCCGGCTAAATCGCCCAAATCTTCCATATCATGCACATCTAAACCCAGTAGATGGCCGATCCCATGAGGAAAAAACAGCGCGTGGGCATCCATCTCTACTAAATCTTGGGGATTTCCTTGTAAAATGCCTAACTCTACTAAACCTTCAGCGATCGCAGTAGCCGCTAGCAGATGAATATCCCCATACTCTACACCAGGCTGGATTTTGGCAATACAAGCATCATGGGCTGCCAACACCACATTATAAATATCTCTTTGGGTGGATGAAAACTTGCCCGAAACTGGCCAAGTGCGAGTCACATCACCTGCCCAACCAGTCTCAGTCTCAGCACCAACATCGGCAAGTAGTAAATCACCTGGTTGCAAACTATTGTGATACTGCTCGTTATGCAAAACTTCACCGCGAACGGTGACAATGCTGTTGTAAGAGGTAGTCATATTGTGGGCAATAATCACCCCTTCCATCGCTGCCCGAACTTCTGCTTCTAGTTTGGCTTGGGGTGTTGCTGCCATCCCCGCTTTGTGAGCTTTGACAGTGAGTGCCGCAGCTTTTCGCAACTCGGTTAATGCACCATCATCGTGAGTGAGGCGGAGTGAAACGATCGCCTTCGCTAACTCCAAGTCAATTCCTTGGGGAGGACTTTGTGGTAAAACCCATCTATTTAATAGCTGCGATTGCTGCGTCCAAGTAGCTGCATCTTGGACGGCAAGTGTAGCGGCATCTTCTAGCCAAGATTCTAATTCTGCCATTGGCCCTGCCACATCCGCCCCAATCTTCTCGGCTATTTCTTCGCGCGTTGGCATTTCTCCATGCCAAAGGGCGCTACTGGGTGACGGATCGTCGATGAATAGTTCTAGTTTGCCTGCTTCTAGACGAATTGCCGCCTTTGGTAATGGCAGTCCGGCGAAATAAAGGAAATGACTGTTAGCACGAAATGGAAAGGTATTGGCGGGAAAATTGCGCGGATTATTGCTACCCGCCCACAGAATTGCTGGAAAATCAATCAGCTTGGCTAGTTGTTGTCGTCGGTGGCGTAAAGTTTCCGCGAGGGAAGTAGAAGTTTGTGAGATAAGCATAAATGTAAACTCAAAGAAAAGGATAAAGGTGACAGTTTTGCCTGTATTTAGTCGTTATCGTCTTTATCGTCATCTTGTTTATCATTTTTGCGATCGCCATCTTTGCGATCGTCATCTTTGCGATCGTCATCTTTGTCGTTCTGGTTAGGTTGTAACTCTGGTTTTTGTTGCTCAATTGGTGCAAGTGGCTGCGGGGCTTCAACAACACAACTAACTAATCCTCCAGAAATTAGCGCTAAGTTGACAGCAGCAAAGATGCTTCTGAAGATTTTTATCCTCACGTTTTCGGTTTGCTTTAACATTGACTCTAGTTTTTGGAGATTGTATTCCTAATTTCTAAGGTACTGTATATAGTGGTTCTCATTAAACAATTTCGTAGTAAGGACTTTAGTCCTTATTTTCTAAGAATTAAAATTTTTACTACAAACCCTCAAAGCTAGCTTGACAAAATACTACGATGCATAAATCTTTAATATACTCCTGATAAATATATTGTTGTCTAACTTTCAAGGTGAGTCTATCTAATGGGACAAATCATTACTCAGGTTGATGCTTTTACCAATACACCTTTGGCAGGTAATCCGGCTGCTGTCTGTGTTTTGCCTACTCCCCAAGATGAGCGCTGGATGCAAAACGTGGCGCAGGAGATGAATTTATCTGAAACAGCTTTTCTAGTCAGACAAGATGATGGCTTTAATCTGCGTTGGTTTACGCCCACAGTAGAAGTTCCGCTTTGCGGTCACGCAACTTTAGCTAGTGCCCATGTACTTTGGTCAGAGGGACATTTGTTACCTGATGAAGTTGCACGGTTTTATACCAAAAGTGGAGTGCTGATTGCGAAGTTACAAGGTGATTGGATTGAGTTAGATTTTCCAGTAAATCACTCACAAGCAACAGTCGCTCCTCCAGAACTCAAGCAAGCTTTGGGTATACCCTACAAATCTGTCTTGCAGAATTCACTAGGTTATCTAGTGGAATTGGAATCTGAAGAATTGGTGCGGCAAATACAGCCTAATTTTCAACTACTCAAAACGTTGCCGATTCCTAATGTCATTGTCACCAGCCTCACTGACTCTGATTCTGAATATGATTTCGTCTCTCGCTTCTTTGCACCGGGATTAGGTATTAATGAAGACCCAGTTACAGGAGCGGCTCATTGCTGTCTTGCTTGGTTCTGGAGCGATCGCTTGCACAAAAATGAGTTTTTGGCTTATCAAGCATCCAGTCGCGGTGGCGTGGTGAAGGTGTATTATGACGGTGGCGATCGCGTCTTACTCGCCGGACAAGCGGTAACTGTGCTACGAGGCGAGTTAATTACCGCATAAACCTCATATTACAAATCAATAACATCCGGCAAAAATTCACCATCAAGAACTTGGGCAATGGAATAAGGACATTCCACTGGAAACGCATTTATTGGTAGTTCAGTTTCATTACTAGCAGCTTTCAATCCCCGATGATAGCACTGGGCTAAAACTTCTTCTGAATAAGACTTGAGGCTGGGACTCTCTTGCAGTAAATCTGCAATTTTGTGGCGCTGCTCATCAATAGTATTTCGCCAAGAGCCACTCCGCAAACTAGATTGATATTGCCACTTGAGCAAATGCTGTAATAATACTTCTAAGCGGCTTTTCAACTCTCGTCGTTCTGACCGTCCCAAACTTTCAATCTCCTCAATCACAGCATCCCAGTCTACTTGTCCAAATTGTCCAGCACGAATGAGTTGTACAGTTTTTTCTGTCCATGCTGCAAAGTCTGTTTCATACAACTGGGCTGCGGTTTTCGGAATCTGGGTCATGAGCTTGCTGGAATCTACCGTATACTACCTAAATTGGAGATACTTTACGCCCATTTTAACGTCAAGGAAGCTTTTGCAAGTGAGGTGAAAAAATGGCAGCCGAGTACGATCGCATAGCTCTCCAGTTTCAAAAACTTAACAAATTGCCTTATCGCTTGTATGGTGAGGCATATACATACTTAAATTTGATCGGAGATGTTGCCGGGAAATCAATCCTCGATCTAGCTTGTGGAGAAGGATTTTTCACACGATTGCTCAAACAGAATGGCGCTGCACGTTTGGTTGGTGTGGATATTTCCTCAGAAATGATAAAGTTGGCAAGACTTGAAGAAGCGTCTGTGCCACTTGAAATTGAATATATCATCGCTGATGTCATGGAAATTGGTTCTATTGGCAGCTTCGATCTTGTGGTAGCCTCCTACTTGCTCAATTACGCTTCAACTAAAGAGCAACTACTCAAAATGTGTCAGTCCATAGCAATTCATCTTAAACCTGGTGGTCGATTCGTCAGTTTGAACAATAATTTAGAACTGCTTCCAGAGTTTTATGATAAACATCAGAAATATGGCATTGCTAGGAGATGTGCTGACTCGCTCAAGGAAGGTACGCCCATAACCTTAACATTGAGCATTCCTGATGACGGTGAGTCTATCAGTATTGATAACTACTACCTTAGCAAAGCGACTTATGAATGGGTCTTGATGAGTGCTGGTTTTAAAGAGATCCACTGGCATCATCCAATAGTCTCTCCTAAAGGCATACAAAAATTTGGCTCCGAGTTCTGGCAGGATTACATTGACTATCCCGATATGCTCGGCATTACCTGCCTAAAATAGCTGTCAATGCATTTGGTTAAAGGGTGTTAAGGAGTTTTGCAAGATATCTAATATTTGTTAGACGAAACAATCGCATTGTCAGACGATGCAATCGCATTGTTAGGCGAAACAATCGCATTGTCAGTCGATACAATCGCATTGTTAGTCGATGCAATCGCATTGTCAGTCGATGCAATCGCATTGTTAGGCGAAACAATCGCATTGTTAGTCGATGCAATCGCATTGTTAGGCGAAACAATCGCATTGCAGAAGATTGGCTTAAAATTGCACATCAATACAAACACTAAACCACAAGAGCGTACTTTTAAAGGAGAAGCAACTGTCACAATATTTAACAAGCTATATTTTGATTTCAAAAATGTCTGCTAAACACAAAGATAGTATAAATCCTATCCAATCTCGTGATTGGCCAATTGAGCAATTACCTGGATTGAGCCATGAGGAACAATCCCAACTCCAAAATTGTGGGATTACTAGCACAGTAGCGCTAGTCAAACAAGGTAAAACTCTAGAGTCAAGACTAGCATTAGCAAATAAACTACAGATTCATCTTCAGTATGTAAATAAATGGATGGCTTTAGCTGACTTGGCGCGTATTCCCAGCGTAGGGACACAATATTGTGGTTTATTGCTCCATGCAGGTATTGGTTCTGTAGTGCAGTTAGCTCAAACTCCCACTCACAGATTGCACCAACAAATTATGCGCTTACAAGTAGCAACAATGCAGCGCCGAGATTTGTGTCCAGCAATTGAGCTAGTACAACAATGGAGTCAGCAAGCGAAAATAGTGCTGAGTGCTAAGTGCTGAGTGGGGAGTGGGATTAAGGAGAATCAATTCAAAATTCAAAATTCAAAATTAAAGAACTTCTGCCTCCTGCCTTCTGCCTCCTGCCTTCTGCCTCCTGCCTCCTGCCTTCTGCCTCCTGCCTCCTCTTTCCCAATTCCCTACTCTTTAGCTAAAACACCATTAAGAAAAATATCAGCGAGTCCTTCGGCCATTTCCTGCATTTGTTGGGGAGAGGCATCAGGTTCGATGAGGGTGTTGTTAGAGAAACCTGCGATCGCAAACATTCCTAAGAAAACTTTCGCAACTAACTTCGCGTCTCCTTGACGATAAATACCTTTATCCATCGCTGTTTGAAAGAATGCTTCGCCGACATCAGTCATTTTGGTAATCACTTCTAATTGAATGCGATCGCGCAAATCGGGGTGAAATTGCACCTCCATAAAACAAACGCGCATCAAATCGGCATTTTTTTGAAAATTCCACATGCGGCGACGCATCACCTGAGCGACGGCTTTATAGCTGCCCATTTCACTTAATTCTGTGAGCAAATCTGTAAGAATCTCTACCCAGCCACTCGTGGCTACTTCCACCAAAATTGCTTTTTTATTTGGAAAATGACGAAATAGAGTACCTTCAGCTACACCTGCCGCTTGTGCTAAATCGCGGGTGGTAGTGCCGTCAAATCCCTGAGAGGCAAACAACCGTTGTGCTGCCTGCAAAATCCGGGTGCGCGTCTGAGCCTCTGAGGGTGGGGAAGAATTAAAAACTCGCATAACAGTTATGGTTAGATATCCGTAACAAGGCTTGTAGCATTATTGTCTAACGTCAAGTGCAAAGAGCTACTGAAAGCTTAATACAAGATTAACGCTCTTTTGCTAAGTATCCTGTTATTTAGGTAATGTAACTTTATCTTACTTCTCGCTTATGAACCAGAGCAGTCGGTCAATTTTGGATTTTATACTTCGTCGCGAACGTGGCTCGACTGAGCGATCGCCAAACATCTCAGTCGAACGATTGGGGACTTCGACTTCGCTCAGTCGAACGATTTTGGATTGGTTAGATCGCGTATCTGTCAGATTACGGCGGTTATTTGTCACTTTCTTGACTTTAATTATCTTCTCATGGGGATTGCTGCCAGAAGTGGCTCTAGCTCAAACTCAGACAGCACCTCCTCCTCAAGAAACTAAAACTCCAACCCCGCCAGTTCAAAGTTCAATCCAACCTTATCTCGATCGAGTTATTAAACAGTTAACGGAGTTTCGCCTCGACAATGGTTTGAAATTTATTGTCTTGGAACGGCATCAAGCGCCCGTGGTTTCTTTTCTCACTTATGCGAATGTGGGTGGTGTGGATGAGCCAGATGGTAAAACTGGTGTAGCTCACTTTCTGGAACATTTGGCGTTCAAAGGCACAACGCGCATTGGTACACAAGACTACAAAAAAGAAAAACCGCTACTAGATACCTTAGAGCAGTTGAATGCTCAAATTAAAACCGCGAAAGCCGATGGCAGAAAAGCTGAGGTTCTTCGGTTACAAACTCAGTTTGAGCAAGTGGAATCGCAAGCAGGTAAGCTAGTCAAGCAAAATGAATTGGGGCAAATTGTCGAACAAGCGGGAGGTGTGGGTTTAAATGCCAATACTTCAACCGAAGCGACTCGTTATTTTTACAGCTTTCCTGCCAATAAGCTAGAACTTTGGATGTCGTTGGAGTCAGAGCGATTTCTCGATCCGGTAATTCGTCGTGAGTTTTATAAAGAGAAAGATGTAATTTTAGAAGAACGACGGATGCGGATAGAGAATTCACCGATTGGATTGATGGTGGAAAAGTTTATCGATACTGCTTACAAAGCCCATCCCTACAGGCGTCCGGTGATTGGTTATGACGAAGATATCCGCAATTTGACACCAGAAGATGTCCAAAAGTTTTTTGATACTCACTACGTACCAAGTAATTTAGCGATCGCTATTGTCGGAGATGTCAATCCCACTCAGGTGAAAAAACTGGCACAAACTTATTTTGGTCGCTTTCAAGCTAAAACCAAAGCTGTTGAACAAATCCCAGTAGAACCGCCACAACAACAAACACGGGAAGTGACTTTACAGCTACCTTCTCAACCTTGGTATTTAGAAGGTTATCATCGTCCGGCGATTACTCATCCAGATAATGCCGTCTATGAAATCATTGGCAGTTTATTAAGTGATGGACGCACATCGCGGCTATATAAGTCTTTGGTAGAAAAGCAACGTTTGGCGCTAAATGCTCAAGGTTACAGTGGATTTCCTGGAGATAAATACCCAAACTTGATCTTTTTCTATGCTCTCACAGCTCCTGGTCATACAGTTGATGAGTTGGCGGTGGCTTTGCGTCAAGAAATTGACAAATTAAAAACTGAGCCTGTAGCGGCAGTTGATTTGCAACGAGTGAAAACCCAAGCACGGGCGGGTTTGTTACGTACTCTCGATTCCAATATGGGCATGGCTCAACAATTGTTGGAATATGAAGTGAAAACTGGCTCTTGGCGGAATTTGTTTAAGCAGTTGGATGACATTTCAGCGGTGACGACGGCTGATATTCAACGGGTAGCAAAAGAAACTTTTACGCCGAAAAATCGCACGATTGGGAAGCTGTTATCGAAAGCAGCATGAAAAACGAACCGCAAAGGACGCAAAGGGCGCAAAGGAAGAGAGATATGCAGAGGTTTAAGGTGAAGGGTAAAAGGCAGATAGCGTTGAAAATTCAAAATAAGAAAGGGTTGATTTATGCTTTGGTTGCTGTTTTTGCGTGCTTACTTTTAACTTGTAATTTTTCTCTGGCGGCAACGGCTGAGGCGAAACATTACACAGAGTTGCAGCTACCACCGCTACCTGAAATTAAGTTACCCAAGTATGAACGGTTTGTGCTGCAAAACGGCTTGGTTGTCTATTTAATGGAAGATCGCGAGTTACCGTTGGTGAATGGTACAGCGTTTGTACGCACAGGGAATCGCTTGGAACCAATGGAGAAAGTTGGGTTGGCTGGTTTTACAGGCGCAGTGATGCGAACTGGAGGAACTAAGCAGCATTCGCCTGATGAACTCAACGAAATATTAGAACAACGGGCAGCATCAGTGGAAGTTGGTATTGGTGAAACTTCTGGTAGTGCTAGCTTTGACGCTCTCAGTGAAGATTTAGAGACAGTGTTTGGGCTGTTTGCGGAGGTACTGCGATCGCCTGTATTTGCTCAAGAAAAGCTAGACTTGGCGAAAACTCAAGCCAAAGGTGGCATTGCCCGTCGTAATGACAATCCAGACGGGATTGCTAGTCGAGAATTTAAGAAATTGATCTATGGCAAAGATAGCCCATACTCTCGCACAATCGAGTATGCAACGGTGGATAAAGTTGAGCGTGAGGATTTGCTCAAGTTTTATCAGCAATATTTCCACCCCAATAATATGATTTTGGGGATTGTGGGCGATTTTGAGAGTAAGAAAATGCGATCGCTGATTCAAGCCAAGTTTGGCGATTGGCAGCGTAACCCAGGTATTGCTAAACCCACATTACCAAAGGTTTTGCCAGCTAATACAGGTGGAGTCTTTTTTGTCAATCAACCCCAACTGACGCAAAGTAGTGTGCTTATCGGGCATTTAGGCGGACGTTTCGACAATCCCGATTATGCAGCGCTGGATGTATTGAATGGAGTGTTAAATGGATTTGGTGGACGCTTATTTAATCAATTGCGATCGCGTCAAGGTTTAGCTTACTCTGTCTATGGACAGTGGAGTCCCCGCTACGATTATCCTGGCATATTTATCGCTGGTGGACAAACGCGATCGGATGCTACCGTCCAGTTTGTCAAAGCCTTACAAGCTGAAATCAAGCGCACCCAAACTCAAAGAGTGACAGCACAAGAACTAGCTTATGCCAAAGAGTCTACACTCAACTCCTTTGTATTCAACTTTGAAGACCCCAGCCAAACCTTATCACGGTTGATGCGATACGAATATTACGGCTATCCTGCTGATTTTCTCTTTCGCTATCAAAAAGCCGTCGCCGCCACCACAGCAGCCGATGTTCAACGGGTAGCACGAGAATATCTCAAACCAGAAAAGATTGTGACTCTAGTAGTGGGGAATCAAAGCGCCATTCAACCGCCATTGACACAGTTAGCTAAACAGGTAACACCAATAGATGTAACGATTCCTGGTTCGCAGCCACAGGCAAAGAATTAATAGCGTAGATGGGTAGATACTCAGTATTCAAATAAAATCGCAAGGTTCATATCCCCGACTGTCTAAGAAGTCGGGGATCTTGTTGTTCAAATCATTTTCTCCATTATCGGGAAATGACTAAGAACAAATTGGAGTAACAAGTAGAAACTAAATCAGGAACCAAAACCTCTGGAGTCCCCAGAGGTTTTTCTCTACCTATTCATCTTTATATAGCAGTCCTAAATCATTCGTGAAAATTATATCTCTCTTTCTTCTTTCTTTCCTTTGCGTCCTTCTCTAACGAGACGCTACGCGATGGCGTCCTTCTCTACGAGACGCTGCGCGATGGCGGTTCGTTTTCTAATTTATATTTTTCACAACTCAAATAGGATTGCTATAGAAGCGATCGCTCCAGCATACACTTCTATAAAGCAGCAAAAATCGTCGCCCCTATCAGGTCAACTAGAGTAAGCTAAATTTAGGTTTTAACTATCGGGAGTGGAGATGATGTTGTTGGAATTAAAGCGCATCCATGTTCCACCAGGACAAAGAGTGCTACTACGAGATGTAACCTGGCAGGAATTGGAAGCAATTCTAGAAGATTTAGGGGAACACCGAGCAGTACGAATTGCTTATGATAGGGGAATACTGGAGATTATGGCACCACTGCCAGAACATGAAGACGATAAAGAAATTATTGGTGATTTAGTCAAAGCTCTTTTGGAAGAATTAGACATTGAGTTTAGATGCCTTGGTTCTACTACTTTCAATAACCAATCAATAGCTAAAGTTATAGAACCCGACCAGTGTTTTTATATAAAAAATGAATCTAAGATTCGCGGCAAAAAGCGACTAGATTTAGCGGTAGACCCTCCTCCAGATTTAGCTTTAGAAATTGATATTACTTCTCGCACTCATCCTAATATTTATGAAGCGCTAAAAGTGCCTGAACTTTGGCGTTTCGATCGAGGAAAGCTCCAAATTAATGTTTTGCAAGACGGACGTTATGTAGAATCACAGCAAAGCCTAAATTTTCCTATATTTCCACTAATTGAAGTGATTCCCCAATATCTGGAGCAAAGTACAACAGCAGGCAGAAATGCAACGCTCAAAGCTTTTCGTCGTTGGGTACAAAAGCAAATACAACAGCCATAATGTATGCTGTCATTATTATTCAAAATATATAGTAGTTCTCACTTGTGTACAGTACAGTTTAGACCTCTCTGCTAAAAAGCTACAGTGTACACACAAGTCTTTTAAAGTTGCTATGTAACGTAGGGTGGGTTAATTTTTGTAGGTCGATGCAATAAAGGTACAGGTCGATGCAATAAAGGTACAGGTCGATGCAATAAAGGTACAGGTCGATGCAATAAAGGTACAGGTCGATTCAACAAAGGTGCAGGTCGATGCAATAAAGGTGCAGGTCGATGCAATAAAGGTGCAGGTCGATTCAACAAAGGTGCAGGTCGAGAGACTTGTGTGTACACCGTAGCTCCTAAAAAGAGAGGCGCTTTGAGTCTTACTCCCCTTACCTTGAAGCAAAAGGGTTGAGGGTTAGGTCTGTATTGGATTAAACTGAGAACCGCTATAGAACTATTGCCAACCTTAACATTAGCGGATAAATTGTACTTCTTTAAAGCCATTCTTACCGCATTTTAATCTATGTTTGTTAAACCCAAAATATTTTTATCATCGCTTGCATTGTTACTCAGTTTTGCAAGTCTATTTCTTAGTGCTTGGATTATTCTTCCTGCTCCAAATATGTTTTTACTCACACTAGCAGTAGGAGCGCCAGAAGTCAGTCCTTGGTTATTATTATTAAATTTTATCTTTTTATTGTTGTCTTTATTCTATATCCGTCGCCGTCAACTACAACGCCTAGTTTGCATTTTCAGTTTAATCGGATTGCTAATTTGCGGATGGGTGCTAGTGAATATCCCACTAACTCAAATGCAGATGGCTAAAGCGATGAAACAAGGGTTGGGAGCAAATTATGTAGAGCAAATTCCAGTTCAAGTCAGGGCTAATATGCAAACCCATCCCTTTGGCTTAGTTAATTTCTTTCGGGGTATTGCATTAGGTAAAACACGTCATCAAAAAGATATTCTCTTTGCTTCTCCTGGGGGAGTGCCTTTAAAAATGGAAGTTTACCAACCCCCAGAGGTAGGGAAATATCCAGCAGTGGTAGTAATTTATGGTGGAGCTTGGCAATATGGCAATACTCATGCCAATACCGAGTTTAATCAATATATTGCTAATCATGGATATACGGTATTTGCGATCGACTATCGACACGCACCTAAATATCAGTTTCCATCTCAATTAGATGATGTGCGTACAGCCCTAAATTTTATTCGCAAACATGCAGCTGAATATGAAGCCGATTCAGAACGTATGGTACTTTTAGGACGTTCTGCGGGGGCACATCTAGCAATGCTAGCGGCTTATCAACCCGATGCACCACCCATTCGTGCCGTGGTGAACTATTACGGCCCTGTTAACTTAACTGAAGGATACAAAACACCACCAAATCCCGATCCTATAAATTCTCGCGCTGTTTTAAAAGCATTTCTTGGTGGTTCTTTAGAAGAATTGCCTAATCGGTATGAAATTGCTTCACCGATAAATTACCTAACGCACCCTTTACCGCCAACTTTATTAATTTACGGCAGTCGCGACCATTTGGTGCAAGCGCGATTTGGCAGACAGATGTATGAACGTTTACATGATTCTGGTAACACTGCGGTTTTTCTAGAAATTCCTTGGGCAGAACACGCTTTTGATGCTGTTTTCAACGGTGTGAGCAATCAATTAGCGTTGTATTATACTGAGAGGTTTTTGGCTTGGGCATTGTTGAGGCAATGATTTTATTCGCAGACTCATTCACAAGCATTAAAAACTCAGCCTTCCTTACTCCTTTTGAGGCCAGCGCCAGTTATAGCGATTCCATTTATACATTCCTTGAATTTCATACTCAGCGCCGTTGAAGAAGCGGACGACGCAATTAGTAGAGGAATCATCGCGATCGCTAATTTCCTCAACCTTAATCACCATACAGGGAAACCATTCCCGCTTACAAGGGCCATCATCCTGCACCCATTCCCATAGTGCATTGGAAACTTCAATGCGATCGCCTACTCTTAACTTCAGTGCATCCTCAAAATAAGAATACTTGTCAAAATGATATGACTCAACCCGATTCAGCCACTGTAAACCATAGCGTTGGCGAATAAATTGTACCGTTCCAGAGTCATTTTCCAACAACCAGTCGTTGAGTAATTGCACTTTCCAAGTGCGGTTGCGTTGTTCTTCCTCCTTAACAAATTGTAAAAATGCTTCTAACTCCTCTGGGGTAAGTTCGTCTAAAGGATTAGCAATATTTGACATCCCAGAGCTAGAATTTCCCTGAATTTGCTCAACCACTTGCAGTAATATCTGTTTCTGCGCGTCAGTGAGAGGACAGCTTGCTGCATCACAATCATTAAAGGCTGCGAACATAGCTACTTCAATCTCATCTGGAGTCATAAGTTCATAGCAATTGAGGGGTTATTCCCCTAATTATTACAAATGTTAAATTCAAGTCTCTAATTACCCTGTAGTTAAATATAGACATAATTAAATTTAAGATGCCTAATATTCAAGGAAGTCAGGAGTCAGCAGAAAAACTCGATCCCGTCTCCTGTCTTTTGAGTTCTTGGTATCGGTTTAGTGTTTTCTAGTGTTGACCTCCTTTATCACCTAGTTAGGTAAATTGCCATGCCTCAAACTCAGCATCCCACAAAACTCCTGACTTTTGAAGAATTTCTGGCTTATGACGATCGCACTGATACTCGTTATGAGTTAGTAGATGGAGAGTTAGTAGAAATGCCAACCCAGAGCCAGGAAAATTGTGATATTGCCAAATTTCTATTATTCGAGTTGGCAAAGCGTTTTCCTATTACCTCACTGGCTTACAAGGATATTGAAGTCGAAGTTAGTGGGCGGCGAGCAACCTGTCGCCTACCCGTCTGGTGTTGCATACGGAATCGAAAGCGGCTTTGATTGGCAGTCCTCGCAATCTAATTACCCGCGATATGCCTCCGCCTGCACTAGTGGTTGAAGTCGTCAGTCCCGGAACTGAGAACCGCAGCCGCGATTACCGTTACAAGCGCACAGAATACGCAGCTAGAGGCATTACTGAATACTGGATTGTCGATCCTGAGTTAAAACAAATCACCGTTTGCAAGTGGGTCGAGGGACAATATGAAGATACGGTCTTGAAGGGTACGGCGACCATTGCATCAGATATAGTACCTAATTGGGAATTGATAGTGGAGCAGGTATTTGCAGTGGCGAATTAATCAGGGAAGTAAAGAATAGAGAGTAGGGGTATGTTGTAAGCTGAGGTTATCAGTTAATAATTATTGAATTAATCACGGGGTCTTTTATGCGGTTGCGTTCACTCACAGTCGTTTTTATTTCATGTCTCATTACTTTTTTATCGTGGGTGATTATTCCCCCAGCTGTAGCCCTGACACAGATTAAACTATTTGATGTCTCTTATAAAGATTGTCCACCAGAACTAGCAGAAGGGGCTGTTATTAGTAGTGGTAGCGCTGCTGCCAATTGTTTTCTTGTCGTTGGCAAAGCAGAAAATGGCACTAATAAAACAGTCTACGACGCAGATATTTTTGGACGCATCTATGATGCCAATAATGACTCGGTAATGCAAAACCGCACCCGCTTAGGTTCTATTACTGAGGTGCCACCAGGTATTAGCGATTTTGAATTGAGAATTTCTGTACCTGCGAATCAGCCTACTCCGTTGAAGCTAAAACAGTTCAAGGCTGCGGGGTTTAGCGGTCAAGTGCGTAAGTAATTCTTAATTCGTAGTACTCGCAAAAGGCGAGAAACAGGCTAGGTAATTAACGTAAGTTGCTAATTAGTGTCGCATAATGGTATTTTTTGATAACTAGCAACTTGGGTTAATTAGTAATTCGTAAAAAATTGTAGAGACGCTTGTATACTTAACGTCTCTACACAATTTTTTACCAAAGTAGTAATCAAAATCTTTCTTTCTATAAGGGCAGGTTAGCTGGAATGGCACTCAGAAGCCCACTAACTAGATTAAGTGCTAAGAAAGCTAAGATCGGCGAAAAATCCATACCGCCCAATGGGGGAATAATTGAGCGGAATAGATTCAGATAAGGGTCAGTTATTTGGGCTAAAGCGGCAAATGGCTGATTATACCAGTTGATTGTCGGGAACCAGGTTAGCAAAACCCGGATAATTAGCAAATAGCTATAAAAGCTGACAAAGGTAATTAGTGTCGTAATCAGTAAACTCATGGATAGTTTGGTTTCCTACTAGGTGTCAAACGCGGTCTTATCTTTTAATTTTAATTTAGTCCAAAGTCAAAAGTGTTTGCGGATTTCACGTTTACCACACTTGACACTTTCACCACGCCTGAACAAACTTCAGGAGTCTTTAGTGAGGGAGCGGTCATTGGTTGCTTGGGGTGAACCGCCATTAACATTTCCCAATTGCTTTCGCACTTCATCAATTGTGGCATTTAGCTGGGCAATTTTATCTTCTAGCGATCGCCTGGCCGTTTCTATGCCGATGCTTTCGCTTTCTGAGGCTTTCATCTGACGCCGCTTTGCTGCTATTTTCTTAGCTTCGGCTTGGCTATCTGTCAGTTCTGTCTCTTCTTCTACTAACAATTCTGGATCGCGTCGAGAAGCAATCAGCGCCCCGATAACACCGCCAAATACGCCACCAACAAACGCCCCTGCTACAAAACCACTGCCAAAACCATCTCGCTGACTCATATCTTTACCGCCTTCAACAAACCTTGCAACTTTTACAGTAGTTATGCTATTTTCCTGCCCTAGCTGCATACTAGCTTAAGTCCCAAAGATGCGATCGCCTGCATCTCCTAATCCCGGTACAATATATCCCTTACTATCCAGTTTTTCGTCAATAGTAGCGGTATAAATTATTAAACCTGGATAAGCTTCACTCAATTTTTGTAAAGCTGGTGGAGCTGCTACTACACAAACAATCCGCGTCAGGGCTGGGTCAGCGCCCCGTTGTGTTAATTCTGCCATTGCTGCCATGATTGACCCTCCGGTTGCCAACATTGGATCGGTAACTAACACTCGTGTTTCGGGGTCAAATTTTTCTGGTAACTTATTCAGATAACAATGAGGTTGCAGCGTCTCTTCGTCTCGCGCCAAACCAAAGTGGTAAATCGATGCTAAAGGCAGTAAAGTTTGCGCCCCCTCTAGTAATCCTAGCCCAGCCCGCAGAATTGGCACTACTGCCATAGGCACTTGCGGATCGATCACCGTTGCTGGACAGGTATCTAAGGGACTCTGTACTGCTGTTTCTTGAGTCGGCAACCAGTCTCGTGCGGCTTCATAAGTCAGCCATCTTCCCAACTCAGTCATGGCACTGCGGAACAATACTGAAGGCGTGCCTGCATCACGGGCAACTGCTAGCCAGTGCTTGATCAGGGGATGGGGTGGAACATAAACGCGCAATTGTAGCGTCATAGCCAGAAATAGGCGCCTTTTTATTGTATAAGAACTGAAACACCATAATACTCTTTCCTGCATCCGGCTGACAGCTTAAAATTAACAATCTCAATTTTATTGATAAAATTTTTCATTAGTAGTTGACATGTATTCTCAATCAAGACTATATTCTTATAAAGTGTTCTCCTCTCTTTTAAGGATCGGCAGACGGGATTAGCCAGCAGTAGCAGGCTCGTCCCTCTTTTTTTTTGATTAGTCATTGGTCATTCGTCATTGGTCATTAGTCATTAGTTAAATTAAATATTGATTGACTCTAGACAAAGGACAAATACTTCTCTACGAGACGCTACGCGAACGCTTAGTACAAAGGACAAATGACAAATGACAATTGATGCGATCGTAATTGGGTCTGGGATTGGCGGATTAGTAACAGCGACCCAGTTAGCGGCGAAGGGAGCGAAAGTGCTGGTATTGGAACGTTATTTGATTCCCGGCGGTAGTGCTGGTTATTTTGAACGCCAAGGCTATCGATTTGATGTTGGCGCATCAATGATTTTTGGGTTGGGACAGAACGGTACTACCAACTTACTCACCCGTGCATTATCAGCTGTAAATGTCAGCCAAGAAGCGATCGCAGATCCGGTGCAGATTCACTATCATTTACCCCAAGGTTTAGACCTAAAGGTTGACCGGGTTTATGAAAAATTTTTGCAAAATCTTATTGCTCATTTTCGCCATGAAGAACAAGGGATTCGTCGCTTTTATGACGAATGTCAAAAAGTATTTAAGTGTCTCAACAGCATGGATTTGCTGTCACTGGAAGAACCTCGGTATTTGCTGCGCGTATTTTTCCAGCATCCTTTGGCGTGTCTCGGTTTAGCCAAGTATCTGCCGCAAAATGCCGGGGATGTGGCGCGGCGTTACATCAAAGACCCGCAATTATTGAAATTTATCGATATGGAATGTTATTGCTGGTCGGTGGTTCCATCAGATATGACACCAATGATTAATGCTGGAATGGTCTTTTCTGATAGGCATTATGGCGGAGTTAACTATCCCAAAGGCGGAGTCGGGCAAATTGCCCAAAAACTAGTGGAAGGTCTAGAGAAGGCTGGAGGTCAGATTCAGTACCAAGCTAGAGTCACCAAAATTCTTACAGAACAGGGAAAAGCGGTAGGTGTGCAACTGGCTAATGGTAAAGTATACCGGGGTAAACGCATAGTTTCTAATGCTACACGCTGGGATACATTTACACAATTATTACCAGTAGAAGCAATGCCAAATAATGAGAAAAAATGGCAACAAAACTACCAAAAATCTCCAAGCTTCTTGAGTTTGCACATCGGGGTAAAGGAGTCAGTTTTACCTGCGGGAACAGAGTGTCATCATATTTTGCTGGAAGACTGGGAAAAGATGACAGCAGCAGAAGGCACAGTGTTTGTTTCGATTCCCACACTGCTTGACCCAGATTTAGCACCAAATGGATATCACATCATTCATGCCTTCACGCCTCACTGGATTGATGATTGGCAAGAACTTTCTGTGAGTGAGTACGAAGCGAAGAAAGAAAAGGCAGCTTGGCGAATTATTGACCGCCTAGAGAAGCTTTTTCCGGGTTTAGATGCCGGATTGGATTATTTAGAAGTCGGAACACCGCGCACCCATCGCCGCTTTTTGGGTCGTGAGGATGGCACTTATGGGCCAATTCCCCGGCGTAAGTTGTGGGGATTATTGAATATGCCCTTTAATCGCACAGCTATTTCAGGACTTTATTGTGTAGGGGATAGTACATTTCCGGGTCAAGGTTTGAATGCAGTCGCTTTTTCTGGATTTGCTTGCGCCCACCGTATTGCCGTAGATTTAGGATTTTAATTACAGAAATAGCCTACACAAAAAACCTAGTAAGCGGATAGCTTTACTAGTGAAGCTGATAGCTACCCTAACAATCTGAGTAACTCTCAATACAGTTTAGTTAATAAACTTATCTGTTAAAGCAAGTTCTTTGAGCGGAGGTAGAGGAAAGCGCTGGGGAAGCAAAAGTATTTAAATTTAATCTCTTCACTTTAAGCGCCATCCAAGTCACCTCCCCAGCTTATCTAAACCGGATTGAGATAGGTAGTAAATACAATCAAAAAATTACTAATTTAGTGCTTTTGTTAATACAATATTAAGCTTTATTACTCCAAATCTGCTATTTTTTGGTTTTGAAAACTAGCTAATTCTGATGCTAAAGTTTCTTCTAACGCATCTACAATTGCTTGCGGATCAACAGCTTCTTTCATTATTTGGGCCTGCGGATCGGAGCGATTTTTGACATTGGGAATATCTTGGCGTAATTCTTCAACTAAAGCGATAAGTTTTGCGATTTTCTGCTCAGAGAGCAGGTTAAGCTGAAGGCTTAGTTGCGCCCGTTGCTCTGCTAATTTTTCCTGACGCTCTTGTTTTATCAACACCCCTGTTGTGACTAACAGGGAACCTGCGGTGAGTGAAAATTGTAGCCAAGAAAATGGGGGTGGATCGAATCTTGATATCCCTAAACGTCGTGGTAAAATATTGGGTGTTACCCACAGAATAATTCCTAACAAAATGCTATACAGGAATACCGGACGATCAAAAAAGGCTGTTACTGTTTCTACAAATCGTTGATGTTGAGGTACGTCTTTTTCATAACGTCTGTGCAGGGCAATAATAGTCTCGATATTTTGACTAATAGCTTCCGGCAATGGGGCAGTGGGCAAAATGGTATGGTAAGGCGCTGAAGCTGATACTTGCGGTGAATCTTTTGGATTTGGTTTATCTTGGGAGACCATGAACAGTTTTCTTGTAGTACTGATTTCTCTAAATCAATAACTCAAGTTTTAGCTAAATATGTATACTTTTAGGTAGAAAAATATATGAAAGTACCTATAGACAGATTCTGCCAGATTGCTATTGCTGTTGAATCAAGCAGAGATATTGAAACAGAATCATAGCATCACATTTATTGTTTCAATATTGTATTGAGATATAGTGATTTGTTAAAAATATAGTTGATTATATACTTTTTAGATATGTCATTTTGATGTCAATGCTATGTCAGGATAACACTTATGTTTATGTGGTATACCGATCGAATATCTAATGTATATTTCGCAATAAAAGCCTTCAGTGACACAATTGAGGCATTGCGGCTCACGCCGGAGAAACAGTCATCAGCGGCGATACACAAACGCATTCGTGCGTGGATGCGATAGGTTACGCCACGCTCAAAATCGGTTCGGTTAGTTCTTTACCGTGCCTTTTCACTGTAATTTACAAAACTTTTCATAACTGTGCTTTAATGGTGGGCGGCTTTTGTCCATTCAAGAATCTTCCACACAAAGCGATCGCTGATGCTACTCACACACAAAGAAAACATTGTAAAATTTAGCTGGCTTCTACCCAGTTTCTTAAGCTTGATTCTGTTTGGCTCTACTGTCAAAGCTAATACTGCGATGCCTGCGGCGGGCGTAGCCATCGCAAATTGGCATTTTGATAGCAATCGCAATCATCTGGACTTCACCACAGATGAGAATGTTCAACCGAAGTTACGACTACTTACCAACCCGACTCGTCTAGTAATTGATTTGTCTGGAGTTACATTAGGATATCCACAGACTAGTCAAAGAGTGGGGCCAGTAATTAGAGACATTCGCATCGAGCAGTTTAATGCAGAGACTACCCGCATGGTAGTTACTTTAGCACCCGACTACACCTTTGATTTAGCACAGGTGCAACTGCAAGAGGAATCCCCCAATCATTGGTCTGTGCAGTTACCCAAGCCAATACGATTGACTGCAACCCAGCCGCAATATTTAGAGATAACTCCGAGTATTTCTCCAAGAGTGAATGATAATAGGACTCTCTTTGCTGGTGTGGTTCCAATGCATTCACCGATGAAAGCGCTAGAACCTCAAATTAAAGCCTTGATGAGTCGCTACAGTTTTCTGAAAACAGGAATGTTTTTTCTGGATTTGGAGACTGGGGATTATTTGGATATTGGAGGCGATCGCGTTTTCCCCGCTGCTAGTACAATCAAACTGCCAATACTCATCGCATTTTTCCAAGATTTAGATGCTGGTAAAGTCACCCTTCAGGAAAACCTGACTATGCGGCGTGACTTAGTTACCAATGGTTCTGGAAGTATGCAATATGAGCGCGTTGGGAAAAAGTACACAGCTTTGGAAACCATCACTAAGATGATTACCATTAGTGATAATACTGCCACCAATATGATTATCGATCGCTTAGGTGGAGCGGGGAAACTAAATCAGCGCTTTCGTAGTTGGGGACTGAAAGACACAGTAATTCGCCATCTTTTAGCTGATTTGAGAGGAACTAACACCACAAGTTCTCAAGATATGGCGCGGGTGCTGGCTTTAGTTGTGAATAACAAGCTAGTTTCGCCACAAAGTCGGGAGCAAGCCTTAGATATTCTGCGTCACACCACAATTCACACACTGCTTCCCGCCGGTTTAGGGAAAGGTGCAGTTATCGCCAACAAAACCGGAGATATCGGTTTTCTCATCGGCGATGCGGGGTTTGTAACTATGCCTAATGGTAAGCGTTACCTGGCGGCTATCTTCGTCACCCGTCCTTATAAGGACACCAGGGGAAGAGACTTTATTCGTCAAGTTTCCCAACTTGTTTACAATTACCTGAATCAGCCGAATCCAGTTGCTGCGGTTGATTTAGATAATCGTGTTACGAGATAGCAGTAGGGGCGTACATTTGTGCATTAGTGTCAACTTAAGGTTGAAGCCAGTCTAGAAAAAGCTTTTAGCAGATTATCTCGTTCCCAGTCTCAGACTGGGAATGCCCCTCATTGAGGCTCCGCCTCCAAACTCGCGGCAGAGCCAGCTAGGAGTAGCATTTCCAGCCAAAGGCTGAAAACGAGATTTTAAAAGGGTTTTGGCTGAAGTTTACACCAATGACAGCTGTGCATTCCTACAGTAATTAGATAATTGTGATTTTACTTGCGGCTTTAGTAGCCTTTTCCCTAGCCTCTTGGATATTCACACCTTTCGCCAAAGCTACGCCCATTCGCCGATATGGATGAGCATTAGGTTTACCAAATAATTTAATATCTACATCTTTTTCTGACAAAGCATCGGCTACACCATTAAAAATAATAGAATCAGATTTTTCTGAAGCTAAAATTACCGCACTGGCTGAGGCTCCTAGCTGTTCTATATGAGGAATTGGCAAGCCTAAAATAGCTCGTAGATGTAGTTCAAATTCATTGAGATTTTGTGAGATTAATGTCACCATTCCCGTATCGTGAGGTCTAGGAGAAAGCTCTGAGAAAATCACTTCATCTTTGGTAATGAAAAATTCAACACCAAAAATTCCGACTCCTCCTAAAGCATTAGTGACTTTTATAGCTATCTCTTGGGATTTTAATATTTTATCTTCAGAAATTTCTGCGGGTTGCCACGATTCTTGATAATCGCCTCTTTCTTGGCGATGACCAATGGGAGAACAGAAAATTGTCGGTGCATTCCACTGTTTAATTGTTAGTAAAGTTATCTCAATTTCAAAGTTAATAAATTCTTCGACAATCACCTTTTGACTGTCTCCTCTAGAATTAGCGATCGCATAAATCCAAGCTTTCTCAACCTCAGTCTTATCCTGCACTACAGATTGACCTTTCCCAGATGATGACATCACAGGTTTAACAACATTGGGAAAGCCAATTTTATCCGAAATAGTAATCAATTCTTCTAAAGTTGTTGCATAACCATATTTAGCTGTTCTAATGCCCAATTGTTGATGTGCTAGTTCCCGAATTCTGTCGCGGTTCATTGTATAGTTAGTAGCAGCCGCAGTCGGAATAACTGTAATCCCTCGCTGTTCAAATTCGATGAGTTTTTCTGTTCGGATTGCTTCAATTTCTGGTATAATAATATCTGGCTGATGTTTTGTCACTACAGCTTCTAAATCATCAGCACTGAGCATAGAAATCACTTCATAAGCATCAGCAACTTGCATCGCCGGAGCATTGGCGTAGCGGTCAACGGCAATCACATAATTACCAAGACGTTGAGCTGCGATCGCAAATTCTTTGCCTAATTCTCCTGAACCCAGCAACATCAGTTTTTGGGGCAACTTAATACTCATTAACTTATCCAAGTCAAGATCAATTCAATCATCTTATAATTTTTTGGGTTTTCATTACTAACTTCTCAAGAATTAAATATAGCTTTTCGCAGTTCTAAATCTTGACGTTGTAGATGATTTAAACCAATACCTACGCCAAACTGACACTTATCTACTAGAGTCTCTAACCAAATAGTCTCGTTCAGAGTTGCACCTCGTAAATCTGCATTTCTCAAATCAGCTTTCGTAAAATTTACAAATAAAAGGTCTGCATTTACTAAACTACTACCTTGGAGATTTGCTTCTGACAAATTTCCTCGAATAAAGTTGACCCCATCTAAATTTAAACCAGATAAATCTGCTCCCATTAGATTAGGAAATTTTAGCTGACTGGGATATTTAAAAAATCGCATTATACAAATGATATTAGCTTCATTTAGTTGAATTTTAGTTAAAAATTCATAACGAGCGATGCCCAGTTGCTTAAGAATTTGTAGACGTTGTGGGGGACTTTGTTCTAAAAAATGGATGGCTGTATGGCGTAGGTCTTGAGTAGAGATATTTAACATGATTTTCAGATTTTTGTGATACTTGTGTTAATAACAAATAATAAATAATATAGCAGTCTTAAAGCAATACAGTTCAGTTAAGCATTTCTCCCTTCTCTTTCTTCTCTTCCTTTGCGTACTTGGCGTCCTTGGCGGTTCGTTAAAAAAATTGACTTTGACAAAAAGTTAAGCCTTAACTGAATCGTATTGAGTCTTAAAGCATTCATAAAAAACAAAAACCCCAATTTTTTTGAGAAATTGAGGTTCTAAGTTTATTGATAACTACCGAGCTAATGTTATGCTAATAATGCTTTCGTAGCAGATTCGCCTGCTAATCTCACTTGTCTGGTCAACTGCAAGTTTAACCATCCTAGTAAAGTTAACTCAGCGAGGAATGCCATAAAAATTGTTGTCGTTCCAGAGCCTTGTATACCAGCCCAAGGAAAAGTTGAAAACAGCCATACAGTAGACACCACAGTAGACACCTGTGATGTGATGCCGATAAATTCTAAAATTATTGGTGGCAGGAACACTGCTGCACCTATAATCCGAATTGCCCAGAAAGAACGTTTGGGAGTTTTCAGCAAAAGTATCAATTGGGCGATGGTAGCGTAAATCATGATTACGCTGATAGATAAAGCTATAGCTAAAAGTGCTTTAAACCTGTCAATATCGTTACCCAGCCAAGTTTGGGGATTGTTGGTATCAAAAATAGATGTAAATGAAATCCAGACTAGCCAGGGGATAGTAACAATTGTAAGATTAATTGCGATCGCCACGAGTGCAGGGCTTTTTTCGGCCCAAATTAGATCCTGCCAGATACTCTTATGGCTAGAAACTCCCTGATGTCGATATCTTGCCCAATCTTGTACATCTTGACGGTGAGGGGAAAGAACTGCAATTAAACTTAAAATTAACACTAAGTTGTATGATGCTAGCAAAATGTAATTTTCCCCAACTTGTCGATCTAATGTGTAACTATTTTCACCAATTTGTAGAGTAAAACCCCAGATCATCAACTGGCAAAACGCTACTAACAAATAACTTTGCTTCTTGCTAATTATTGAGGCTTGAGGATTACGGAAGCAACGTTTAAGAATTTGCAAAATTCCGTAACTGCACAATCCCAAATTTAATAAATGAAAGCCAACAACACTAATAATATTTTTCCCTAATGGCAAATAGAAAAACTGCAATTTTTTAATATCCGAGCCATTAGATAGATTAAATAAGTTAGGAAATAGATAATTAGTTGTATCCCAAGGATTAAAAAGTCTAAACCAAGCAGTTGAATTATATAAACTGTTGTTAGAAGACGATGCAAGTAACATCGTTATGAACAAAAACATAAAAATTATACCACTAACTAATAAACCTAACAAAGGTTGAGAACCACTAAATGAACGACTAAATAAGCTAAGTAGTAGTGCAGCGCTGTAGAAGAAAAGACAACTAGCAGTAAGAATTGCATAGTAACCAAAAATATAACTGAAAGCAATTTTCGCAGAAAGCCCAGCCCATAAATGTAAAGGAACTGCTACTAAAATCATGAGATAAATTAAACTCGGAACTCCTAGCAACTTGCCAGTCAATATACTTATTTCTGATTGGGGACTAAGACGGATAAAGTTTAGTGTGCCGCGAGTTTCTTCTTTAGCGAAATCGTTAATTAGCAAATAAGTTCCTGCAACTAGTAGTGTAAATATAAAAATTACACTAAATGTTAAGAATATATATTCCCAATGATCTCGCCACCACATCTGCCAATCAATTTGATTTTGGGGACAAAAGTTTTTTGAAAAGAAATCATTTAATTCATCAATTTTAGATTGATTTGATTCCTTAAAAACCTGTGTTTGTTGCGGTTCATATATTTGACGTAAATGACAGTATGTACCAGTTAGGGAGTATTCATTATCAGGAGAATTGCTTAAATGATATAAAATAATTACTAGTTGCAATAGTAAAGATGTCACAACTACGATCGCTACATTAACAAATTTAAATTGTCCTTTGAGTTCGCGGAATAATTGCGGATTCAAATCGCCGATTTTGTCCATTAAATTGAGCATAGGATGAAAAATTTATTCCAAAATAGTGAGTAAGATTTATTGATGAATCAAGATGCTTGTTTGTGACCTAATTTTAAGAAAATACTTTCTAAGTCTTCTTGCGTGCAGTGAAAATCAGTTAGAGGAATGTCCGCTTTGATGAGCGATCGCAATAACTCGGCACTATCTTCATCTTTGCCGGAAAAATTCACCCGCACACTGTTTTTTCCTAATATAACCTCCCATTCTTCTACTAAAGGATGGTGTTTAAGCTCGTTCAAAAGTGTCTCTAAGTTTCCTAGAGTTGATAACACAATTTGCTGATGGGCTAGACGTTGATAAAGTTGCTGTAGGGAAGTACTTTCTACTAAGAAGCCAAGTTCCATAATTCCTACAGAAGTACAAATTTCTGCTAAATCACTGAGAACGTGGGAGGAAATGATGACAGTCATTCCAGCTTCTTGCAAAGCCTTAATAATTTCGCGAAAGTGCATTCTCGCAATAGGGTCAAGCCCAGAAACAGGCTCATCGAGTAATAGTAAAATTGGTTCGTGGATAATGGTTCGCGCTAAACTTAAACGCTGTTTCATTCCCCTCGACAGAGTAGAAATCTGGCTATTGCGTTTATTACCAAGTTGAATAAGTTCTAAAACTTCATGTAAGCGTTTAGTGCGGCGCGGTTCTCGCAAACGATATAAACGCGCAAAGTAATCTAAGTAATCCCAGACTGTCAAATCCTCATATAGTGGGTAGTCATCGGGTAAATAGCCAAGATGACGCTTAAGTTTGAGGTTACTGTTGTCACGAATGAGGCGATCGCCATTAATATAAATCTCACCCGTAGTTGCTTCCTCAGCAGTTGCCAACATACGGATGAGAGTTGTTTTACCTGCACCATTCGGCCCAATCAGTCCATATACTTCCCCCGCCTGGATTTCTAAATCAACATCATTGACAGCAACATGCCGGTCAAATTGCTTAGTGAGTCCACGGGTACAAATTGTTAATTCTTTTACCATCGCTGCTAAGGTGCGGCTTGTGATTAACCGCTAACCTAACTTTTTTTACAGCTTTTGTCAGGATGGTTTCCAAAATTGAAACTAGCTTTATTTAAAGCTGCTTTGAGTTCTGGGCATTATTTACCCTATTTTCACTAAAGTTTTAAATAATACCAACTATTAATTTTTGCTAAGGGGAATACTAAAGCTAGAAATCTCTAGTATTAATATTGCAAACCTGATGATATTAGAGTCAACCGCTTGGTCAATAGGCAATGGTATTTTCACTGGAATAGGTCATAAACTTAGCAAAAGTAGGTAAGACATACGCCCTACCTACTTATTAATTCTGATTCTGCTATTTATGAAATATTTGCAAATTAAGCCTTGACTTTTTTCTTTAGTGTCAAGTTATCTCCGATAGTGGTGGGATGACGTTATTAACCCCATTACCAGATGAAGCGCTAATTGCATAACGGTATTCGGGAACTGGATATCCAGCCTCACCAAAGGTTTCACGGATAGCTTTATTAGTGTCGAAGTAAACCTGCCAATAGTGATCGTTATTGCAATAAGGACGTACTGCTAGTACAGGCCCTGCAAAGTTGAAATTCTGAATTTCCACATCCGGTGCTGGATTTTGGAGAACATTAGGAATTTGGCTAATTTTCGCTTTCAAAAGTGCGATCGCTTCGTTGTGTTTCACATCATGATGGAGTTGAGCCACCAGATCGACCCGACGGTAAGGGTTAGCAGAATAATTCTGGATGTTATCAGCAAAGATTTTATTATTGGCGACAATTGTCAATACGTTATCAGGTGTATTGATATTAGTTGTGAACAGTCCAATTTCTGTAACAGTGCCTGTCACGCCTGCGGTGGTAATGAAATCACCAACTTTGAAAGGTCGAAAAACAATTAAAAATGCTCCGGCTGCAAAGTTAGCTAGTAAACCCCCCCATGCTGCACCAATTGCAATGCCTGCTCCTGCTAGCAATGCAGCAAAGGAAGTTGTTTCAACCCCAAAGAAGCCAAGAATTGCCACAACTAGAATAATTCTCAGTGTGACACCAATGATATTCAAAAGATAGTTGATGAGTGTTGGATCGACGTGTTGACCTCGGAAAGCACGTCGTACTAGCTTCAATCCAAAGTCAATCAAGCGTTGAGCAATCAGCCACAGTGCGATCGCACCTAAAATTTTCAACCCAAACTGAGTTAAAAGTTGGCTAGCAACTAAGCTAATTTGTCTAAAATCCATAATTTTTGTCTGTGAATATTAAATACAATAAACATACAAGAAATTAAATCAAAATGATATATCAATACTTTTTTTTAATTTTTGCTGTAATGTGCAGCAGATAGGAAACTGTTCTCGGAGGATGTCTGAACAGTTTTGGGCAAAAAATATAAATAAATGTTTTCTTGCAAAATTATCTACTTTTCACTTTACTGCTGTTTTTTCCACTCCTCAATTCGAGCAAAGATGTCAATCGATACTGGGATTTTGCAAGATTTAATCCTTGCCTGGCGTATCAATCTTTGCTCCCGATCTCAAATTTCTGCGTGATTTTAGGCACTAACCGATCCCCCCTAGCCCCCCTTTTTAAGGGGGGAACCGGAATCAAAGTCCCCCAATTTATCGGGGGATTTAGGGGGATCTAGAACGTTTTGTTACCGAGAAGAAAACTTTTCAAACATCCTCTAAAATGTATTTGTAATATTCTACCTTTGGATTAATTTAACTTGAATTCGCTAACAGTGCCTTCTCTGTTAGCGGGTCGTTAAATATAGCTCTTTGTTTTAGATTTTCATTATGAATCATCTCTTAAAAGTGATTTAGGAATGGCTCATAAACGGTAACTTTATCTGGAACGTCGAGCCTTTACCCTCATTGCTCATCACATGAATGTTACCGCCATGAGCCTGGACAATTTGTTGAGCGATCGCTAATCCCAACCCAAATCCGCCGCTTTCTCTGGTACGTTCTGTGTCAACTCGGTAAAAGCGATCGAAAATGTAAGGTAAATCTGCCTCTGGAATTCCAATTCCAGTATCAATAACCTGAATTACTGCTCGATCTGGGTGAGGTTCTAAGCGTAACCAGACAGTTCCACCAGATGGAGTGTAATTGCAAGCGTTGTTGAGTAAGTTTTCCACAGCTAGCCGCAGCAAATCGGGGTCAGCCCACAACTCAATAGGTTGTTCTGGTAAATGGCCGATCAACTCGATCGACGCTTTTGCAGCAACAGTATTGTAATAAATAGCTAAATTCTCTAGCAAGCTATTAAGATTAACCTTTTTGAGAGATTCCGGAGTTAATTTTCCCTGATGCCGAGCCAACAGTAATAAGTTATTCACCAAGGTACTCATCGACTTGGCGCTATCGATGATGTTCTCTAGTGTGGGATGAAGCTGAGGACGGTCTGCTGCCATTAGTAACCCAACTTGGGCATTGGTCAAAATCGCAGAAAGGGGCGATCGCAACTCATGAGAAGCATCTGATGTGAAGCGTTGCAGTTGATTATAAGCTAGCTGAACAGGCTGCATAGCTATACCACTGAGTACCCAACCTGTAAGTCCAATTAACCCAAGCGCTACGGGCACAGCAAGAGTCAACATTAACTGAAATTTCCTGAGTTCGTTTTGAGTTTCTGTCAGCGGGATAGCAACTTGCAGATAACCAATGACCGAATTTCCTCCTTGAACAGGTAGCGTGACTTGACGAAGCCAAAGCGTCTCACCTGTAAACTGTTCAATGGACTTAATCGTGAGAAACTCAGATGCTATTTCTAACTTTTCTGGAGGTGGAGTACCAAAAAAACGATTGATTTTGCCATTTGGGTCATACCAGCGAACATAAACTAGTTCAATATCAGCTGGGTGAGAACCACTACCTAATAGCGGTATATTGCTCAGATCGACTTCTTTTTGTCCTCGATCCAGCCGATACTGCGAACTGGCTGCCATTAGCTCTGCTCTTTTATAAAGCAGTTTATCTAATGCTTTGAGCTTGTCTTTCACCTCAAGATTGTAAATGACTCCAGCAAAGAGAATCAGAATGCACCCCATTGAAAGGGTAAACCAACGAGCTAAGTTACGACGACTGCGGTTAAACACAACTCATACTAATTCGTAATTCGTAATTCGTAATTCGTAATGACGCTCGCGGACTCGCTACCGCTACGCTAACGTAATTACAAGACTTTTCAAGTAATTGAACTACACTACTCCCCAATACGGTTCAGTTAAGCATCTCTTTTTTCTCTCTGCGTCCTCTGCGCCTTGGCGGTTCGTTAAAAAATTGACTTTGGTAACAGAGTTTTAGCCTTAACTGAACCGTATTGCACTACTCCCTACTCTGCGTTGCCATTATCAAGTTTCAAGATGGTTCTGGAGGGTTGAGGCGATAGCCCATACCGTAGACAGTTTCAATCCAATCGGCTGCTGCTAATGTTTGCAAACGTTGGCGAAGTTTACGAACTAGAACGGTGATTGCATTGCTTTCTGGCTCACTACCCCACTCCCATACAGCTTGCTCAATCTGGTTACGAGTCAGGACTTGCTTAGGATGACGCATGAAGTACTCTAGCAACTGAAATTCTTGGCTGGAAAGGGATACGATCGCCCCTTGTCGCTCCAAAATTAGTCTATCGAGATGAAGTTCGAGGTCTGCCAAGCAGAGGGTGTCTCCTTGCCAAAGGGGCGATCGCCTCCTCAATGCCCGCACTCGTGCCATGAACTCTACGATATCAATCGGTTTTACCAGGTAATCATCTGCTCCGGCATCTAATCCTATGACTTTATCGGGTGTGGTATCTTTTGCCGTGATCATTAATACGGGAGCTGTTTTTCCCGCCGCCCGGTACTGTTGACACAAACTCACCCCACTAATCCGAGGTAACATCCAATCTAAAATCAGCAGATCATATTCTTTTTCAGCCAAAAGCCATTGAGCAGTTTCACCATCCTTGACACCATCGACGCTGTGTCCCGCCTGAGAGAGAACCATTTGCAGCGGCATTAATTGCTTTGGATCGTCCTCTACCAGTAAGATTTTCATCACCTTTATACACTTGTGCTTGTTTAGAATAATCTATTGAAGCAATCTCAACGTCTTTCATCAGTAAGATTTCAGAGGATTGTCTACCCCATTAGGATATACATGAATGGCACTAAGATAAGCGTAAACCCCTTATATTACTGGCTTTTGGGTATAGGGTGTAGGGTGTAGGGTGTAGTGTTTAAGAAAATTGAATTTTAGTGCATCAAATAGAACAACATCTTCTTCCAACCCTTAACCCCACACCCTACACCCAACACCCTGCCCTGACTCAGTTTCATCTTTTCTTAGTGCCATTAGGATATACATGAAGTGTGACCTAGCAAAATCAGAAGCAGGTGTAGTGTGTGGCGTATTAGTAAACGTTGGCTGCAAGGGCTGGGATTAGAGTTTTGGTTGCCTCTACCACTGGTAGCGGTTGTGTTTTGGCTTGGCTGTAATTTCCTAGCCGCTCAAGAGTTAAACCGACCCTACTCCACCGAGACAAAACTTCAGTCAGATACTCAGCTTGAAGCACGGGTATCAGTCAATGTATTGCTCATTAACGCCGCCGTCAACCGAACTAAAAAAATTACCCAGGTAGAAGTGGAAACAGCAGACCCCATCCTGAAGCGACTGGAATTAGAACTTCCAACAATAGAATTCAGCCAAATAGAAGCGACAATTGCCCAAGAACTAGGTCTACCCCGTGAAGATGTTAGAAAGTTAGTGCGCTATGAGATTGTGGAATAACATCGATCCGATTTCAGGCTATTACTATAGTTGAAAAAAGCTGATTATATAAACTTTCTGACCTCCTGATTTTTATTTTCAATGCGTTCTGCCTTGGTTTTCAATGTTTGGTTCATGGCTTCAAACCCTTGGCGAACGTCAATATTTAATCGACGAGCCAGCAGAGGTACTAGTAAACCCTGGAAAGATTCTTGCTGAATGAAGCGAACGCGTAGGCGTAGCCCGTCGTAGACATCGCTTGCTAACGGTTCAATGATAAAGCTATGTTCAACGTCAAATAACCCTGGGAGCAAAAAGTGCCATAACCAGCGCAGTTTCCGATTAGGTTCTACCGTAATCACCGTAGGTCGAAAGGTCATAATATCTCTACCCGGAGGCTGAAAGTGAACGGTTAGCTGTGCCCCTTCACTCAGCAAACCACTAATTTGACGAATAAACAGATTCCAATGTGGAAAACTGGCAAAATCAGTGAGTAGGTTCCAGACTTGTTCATCGGATGCCTGAATTTCAATTTCAGTGTAGATTTTCATGGGTATGAGTTGATAGAAAAACCACAATTAAAACGGTTATTCCTGCTAAAAACAACCCCATGTATTCTAGTCCTAGTAATCGACTAACCCAAAAATTACGGGTGAAGGTAGGTAGATAAAGCAGGGGAAGCAGGGGGAGAAAATAACTTGATTTTCCTACCATAAAATAAACCATATAAAGTTTCTTTAGTGGACTACGAAGAAACTAGATTGTTTCTTGTAAAGCATAATGAATACTATTCGTGGAAAACTTACGTTTTAACAGCAAAATTCTGGCGGTTGGTAGACAATTGTGAAGCATTGGTGTCAACTTAAGCTCAAATGCATGTCCCACAGGCGTTTTACCCCCCTTAATATCCCCGATGTTTTGGGGGGAAACAGGAAATTTGTTCCCTCCCCTTAACAAGGCTACCGTGTACACACAAGTCGAATTTCTTCTTAAATCCCAAACATTACCAACTTAATCGCACTGATGGTTAGGGTGGGGTAAAACTAAACCTAAAACCTTAGTAAATCAGGTTTCAGGTAAGGTTTTGAGAATTTATGCAATAAATATATTGAATTCGGGTGGTTGTTTATTGAATTCGGGTGGTCGTTTATTGAATTCGGGTGGTCGTTTATTGAATTCGGGTGGTCGTTTATTGAATTCGGGTGGTCGTTTATTGAATTCGGGTGGTCGTTTATTGAATTCGGGTGGTCGTTTATTGAATTGGAGGTATTGTTCATTGAATTCAAGCAGTGGTTAGGGTGGGGTAAAACCCAGATTCTTGAACAACTTCAGACTTGTGTGTACACCGTAGCCTTGACAAGGGGAGGGTTAGGGTGGGGTGATGCGAATGGTGATAGGAAGCCAGAGAACTGAATATCACGTCATTACAAGGGTTTCACGTTAAGTTGACACGTATGGTTCTGAAGGAACTACTGACGTTGAACAACCAGGACGGAACATGGAGCGTGATGAACTACGTGATTGCTCACACTTCCTGCTAAAAGTTCGGCAAATCCTTTAAGTCCTCTACGACCAAGCACAATCAAATCTGCTCCCCAACTCCGGGCTAAATCACAGATGTTAGTCCCAGGATCTCCTGTTTGATAACTGGATTCTGCCATAATGCCTAGTATTTTCGCTTTCTGATAGTACAACTGGAGTAAACTTTGTGCCTGTCGTGTTTCTATTTCCAGGTCTACTAAATTCACAGTGAGTTGACTAGAAGCTGCTAGCTCAATGCTGTGACCAATCATTAACTGAGCAGTATCTCTATGGGCTAACTCTAGCGCTTTTGCAAACACTGTTGCAGTCGCAGGTGAATCATCGACTGCCACCAAAATCTTCTTAAAGCTCATATCCAACTCCAATAATCAATTACTTCATTTTCATTTGTTGTCTTTTAGAGGATGTCTGAGAAGTATCAAATATTTCTTGATCCCCCCTAACCCCCCTTAAAAAAGGGGGGAAAAGAGTCTTAAAGTCCCCCTTTTTAAGGGGGATTTAGGGGGATCTCCAAGGGTAAGATGTATACAAAAAAACTTTTCAGACATTCTCTTAGCTTGAGGGACAAATGTGATTTAAAAGTGAAATTAGGTAGATAAACGATTTATTCACTTTTCGTTCACATTCATCAGCAATCCTGGAAAAGAAGCAGAGAAACGAAACTAACCCAACTGAGGTTTAAAACGAATACCCGAACTAATACGGTTCATGCTCACACTATAAAACTATAGTTTTTTGCTATTTGGAAATTAATAAAGCTTCGTTTTAAACTTACTGATTTTTATAGGAGATGTTGTGATGAATTTCAGTGCAGTTAAAAATGCGATTGGCATCATTTCTACCCGTCAGGCTGTAACACAGGTGCTTGATGAACTCAGAGCAATTGACTTTCCCATGCAGAAAATTTCTGTGTTCACTTTAGACTCTGAAGACGAAAAGTTGCACGAGGATGCTAATGCGGATAAACATCCTATAACTCCGATCGAAGGTGCTAAAGCAGGCGCAATTACAGGAGGAAAAGCCGGGGGCTTATTGGCACTCACAGCCGGACTTGGCGTATTAGTTATTCCCGGTTTTGGGCCGGCATTAGCGGTTGAATCTGTGGTGAGTACACTGCTAGCGGGTGGAGCTAGTGCAATTTTTGGCAGTGTTTATGGCGCATTTCAAGGTTGGTTTGCTCCTGAAAGGCAAGCTAGACTCTGTGAGCCAGCCACCTGCCAAGAAAAATTTTTGGTGAAGGTAGAAGGAACAGCAGATGAAATCTGGCAAGCAGAATCTATTCTCCGTTACTGGGGTATGCGAGAGTGGCATGTTTATGAACTTAACAAAAGATCCTCGTTAGTAACACAAATTTGAAAAAAAGGTAGAGACTCAAACAGAGAAATCGATATTAAATCTGATGAGTCTTAATTACGAATTAGTTTAAAGGTTACTTCAATTTGGAGACTGAGATGACAGCAAATACGATCGCTACAAATACTTTTTCTGAGACAACAAAAGATTTACTCAACTATGAATGGCATACTCTGGGCGAACAAAAGGTTGTGCAAACGTTAGCCAGCCATCCCGAAGCAGGTTTGACCGATAAAGAAGCTACCAAACGACACCAGCAGATGGGTGCAAATCAACTGACTGGTAAAAGTGGAAAAAGTCCTTGGCTACGATTTTTAGAGCAATTTAATCAACCACTACTATATATTTTGTTGACGGCGGGACTGGTGACGCTGCTGCTCAAAGATTGGATAGATGCGGGAGTAATTTTTGGTGTCACCCTAATTAATGTCATCATTGGCTACATTCAAGAATCGAAAGCAGAAGGCGCGATCGCTGCTTTATCCAAAGCTGTCACTACTGAAGCAACTTTGATTCGCGATGGTCAAAAAACTCGTTTGGCTTCGACTGAACTTGTTCTGGGTGATTTGGTATTGCTGGCATCTGGGGATAAAGTACCCGCCGATCTGCGGTTATTAAGTGTGCGTGGGTTGCAAGTTGACGAATCTGCCTTAACAGGCGAATCCGTTCCGGTTGAGAAAGCAACGGCATCCCTGCCTATTGAAACACCATTAGCGGAACGCAGCAATATGGTGTATGCAGGAAGTTTCGTTAGTTTTGGACAGGCAGAAGGGATTGTAGTAGCGATCGCAGATGCCACTGAAACCGGTCGCATCTCGCAGTTAATTGAAAGCAGCACAAATCTGAAAACACCGCTAACGCGAAATATTGATAAGTTTAGTAAAAGCTTGTTGTATGTAATTTTAGGTTTAGCTGCCCTGACATTTGCAGTCGGATTAGGACAAGGCGAATCTTGGATTGATGTTTTTAAAGCGAGTGTGGCTCTGGTAGTCAGCGCGATTCCCGAAGGATTGCCTGCGATTGTTACCGTCACTTTGGCGATCGGAGTTTCCCGGATGGCACGACGTAAAGCGATTATTCGCAAGCTACCTGCTGTGGAAACCTTGGGAAGTACCACTGTTATCTGCTCTGACAAAACTGGGACGTTAACTGAGAATCAGATGACGGTTCAAAAGATTTATGCGGGTGGGCAACACTACACTGTTAGCGGTATTGGTTATGCCCCAGACGGTGAAATCTTGATGAATGGACAGCCTGTTGATTTCAATGCAGATGGACATATTGCTCTTTGGGAATCCCTGGAAGCCGGATTGCTCTGCAATGATTCTCATATTGAATGGGGAGATGGACAGTGGGACTTAGTAGGAACGCCAACTGAGGGAGCATTGATTACGGCTGCCAATAAAGCGGGATTGACGCAAGAGAATCTAGAGCAATTACCTAGAATAGACACTATTCCTTTTGAGTCTCAATTCCAATACATGGCAACTTTGCATGAATTAGATGCAAAGCGATCGCTCAATATCATTTATCTCAAAGGTTCTGTAGAGGCAATTCTCCAACGATGCGATCGGATGCTTGATGCTCAAGGAGAACTCGCTCGTCTCAATCCTGCCGCAGTGGAACAGGAAGTTGCTGGCATGGCAAACCAAGGGTTACGAGTGCTAGCTTTTGCCAGCAAAGAAGTTGCCACTAAGCGATCCTTGGATCGTAATGATATCGATCGAGGACTGGTGTTTCTGGGACTTCAAGGCATAATCGATCCGCCTCGTGAGGAAGCGATCGCCGCAGTAAAAGCCTGTCAATCTGCTGGAATTCAGGTAAAAATGATTACAGGCGACCACGCGCTCACAGCAGCTGCGATCGCCCGTCAAATGGGAATTTGCTCGACTGAAGAACAGGTGTTCACAGGACAGCAATTAGCTCAGATGGATGAAAAAGAATTTGCCCAAGCGGCTGAACAAGGTATGGTATTTGCGCGAGTTGCCCCAGAACAAAAATTGCATCTGGTGAAAGCGTTGCAGTCTCAGGGTGAAATTGTTGCCATGACTGGAGATGGTGTCAACGATGCTCCCGCTCTCAAACAGGCAGATATTGGTGTAGCGATGGGCATAGCTGGGGCAGAGGTTGCTAAAGAATCGGCGGATATGCTTCTAACTAACGATAATTTCGCTTCAATAGAAGCTGCTGTGGAGGAAGGACGTGGTGTTTACCGCAACTTGCGAAAAGCGATCGCCTTCTTGCTGCCGATCAACGTTGGCGAATCCATGACGATTTTGATTGCCATTCTCCTGGCAACTGTGCTTCCCATCTTACCAATCCAAATTCTCTGGTTGAACATGGTCAGTTCAGTAGGGTTGATTGTTCCCCTCGCCTTTGAGCCAAAATCTGGACAGGTGATGCAGCAACCACCACGCAATCCGAGAGAAAAGCTTTTATCAGGTAGTTTACTTAAGCGCATATTAGCGATTTCTGCTTTCAATTGGGTAGTAATTTTTGGGGTGTTTCAATGGATACTTCAAACTACAGGCAATGAAGCCTTAGCTCGCACGATGGCAATTAATGGATTGGTGGCAGCAGAAGTCTTTTACCTGTTAAGCATTACCCAGTTTTTACCATCTCTAGTCGTGAGAATCCAAGGTAAACGCACACCCGTAGCCTATGCACCTGCGATCGGAATTGTGGTTGTGGTGATTTTACAATGTGTGTTCAGTCAGTGGAGCATGATGAATCAAGTGTTTGATACCACACCTTTGACATTTATCCAAGCTCTCATTTGTATGGGTGTAGGTTTGCCAGTGGTGTTTATAGCTCTCATCTTGCAGCGTTTCGATCCGCTCAACTAGGGATATAGGACTTTTTTAGTAGTTTCATCCAATGCCAGATGATTACGTTAGAGCCGCACCCAAATAAATTAAAAACTCCATCAGTACATTTTGCTAGGTATGATATTTGATCTGAAAGCATTTACCTAGTAATAACCAGCTATGACCCAGAACTACCGCATTACTCTACTCCCCGGCGATGGCATTGGCCCTGAAATTATGGCAGTGGCGGTAGATGTGCTGAAAGTCGTAGGGAAGCAATTCGATCTGAAGTTTGAATTCCAAGAAGCCCTCATCGGTGGTGCAGCAATTGACGCTACAGGGGAACCCCTACCATCTGCCACTCTAGAGGCTTGCCGTAACAGTGATGCTGTATTACTTGCAGCAATTGGTGGTTACAAGTGGGATTCCCTGCCATCCAATTTACGCCCAGAAGCAGGTTTGTTAGGGTTACGCGCAGGTTTAGGACTATTTGCCAATTTGCGCCCAGCGAAAATTTTGCCCCAGCTAATCGATGCCTCCACTTTGAAACGCGAAATTGTCGAAGGCGTGGATATTATGGTGGTGCGCGAACTCACTGGTGGGATTTACTTCGGTAAACCCAAAGGGATTTTTGCTACAGAAAACGGTGAAAAACGCGGTGTAAATACAATGGTTTACACCGAATCGGAAATTGAACGCATTGGGCGAGTCGCTTTTGAAGCGGCTAAAAAACGCGGTGGAAAACTTTGTTCGGTGGATAAGGCGAACGTATTAGAAGTATCTCAGCTGTGGCGCGATCGCATCACCCAACTTTCACAAGAATATCCAGATATCGAACTCTCTCATTTATATGTAGATAATGCTGCTATGCAGTTGGTACGCGCCCCCAAGCAGTTCGACACCATCGTTACAGGTAATTTGTTTGGCGATATTCTCTCTGATGCTGCTGCCATGCTTACCGGTAGTATTGGGATGTTACCCTCAGCGAGTTTGGGCGCTTCTGGGCCTGGTGTATTTGAACCAGTTCATGGTTCCGCCCCAGATATTGCCGGACTTGATAAGGCAAATCCTCTAGCACAGGTTTTGAGTGTGGCGATGATGTTGCGCTACGGTTTAGACCAACCAAAAGCGGCAGATAGCATCGAACAAGCCGTATTGCAAGTTTTAGAACAAGGCGATCGCACAGGGGATATAATTTCTCCAGGAAAAAACCTCCTGGGTTGCCGTGCTATGGGAGACTCACTCATTAAGGCTCTTGAACAAAAATAATTTTGTAGAGCAAGTTGGGCAATTTGGCAACCTTTGCTATAAGTTTCGGGTAGACTAAAGGGAAATCTAGCAATCAAATAACAGTCGATAGTGTACGCATTACGACAAGGTCAAGTAAATTTTACCGCCCCAAAGAACCAATCGCCTTTGATTGATCCTGCTGTAATCAGAGCTGCTGGGCAAATATACTATACTCACTGTGAAGTTCATCCCGAAATAGCTGGGCAACCTTCCGGTGTAGCAATTAATCGTGTGACTCATCGAGGTAAGGTTATTTTTACTAACCAACCAGTTCTGTTACCTCAAGAATGTTTTGTGCCCTTAAGTCAAATTGAATCACACATGTATTAGTCATTGGTCATTGGTCATTGGTCATTGGTCATTGGTCATTGGTCATTGGTCATTGGTCATTGGTCATTGGTCATTGGTCATTAGTCATTGGTCATTTGTTATTGACAAAGGACAAATGACAAAGGACAAATGACACAGGACAAATTGACAAAGGACAAATGACTGTATGGACATTTTGTTCGCCATTCCGGCGAGTGTAATGGTCTTTGCTTTGGGTGCATCTATTGGCAGTTTTCTCAACGTTATTGTTTATCGGCTACCCGCTGGGTTGTCAATTCTTTGGCCACCTTCTCGTTGTCCTAAATGCTTAAACCAGCTAAAAGCTTACGACAATGTACCAGTATTCGGCTGGATTTCATTAAGAGGGCGGTGTCGATATTGCAAAAGCAAAATTTCTGTCCGTTATCCCGTGGTAGAAGGGGTGACGGGCATAATTTTTTTGCTAATTTTTTTAGTATTTCAAGTTTCGATTTTAACAATAGGCTATTGGGCTTTTTGTAGTTGGTTATTGGCGCTATCGCTTATCGACCTAGATACAATGACTCTACCCAATCCGCTTACTCAGTCGGGTTTAGTGGTGGGGATTTTGTTTCAAATGGTGGTTGGTTTTTTACCAGAGGCTAGTTCTGTGGCATTGGTAAATCACCTGATGATGGCGATAGTTGGTGCAGTATTGGGCTTATGGTTATTTGATGCGATCGCCTTATTGGGTTCCATTGCCTTTGGTAAAACTGCAATGGGTGCAGGTGACGCCAAGTTAGCAGCCATGATGGGAGCCTGGTTAGGCTGGAAATATTTACTTTTGGCTAGTTTTATTGCTTGTTTCCTGGGAGCGTTAATTGGTAGTGCTGTCATTATGCGTAGAGGCACCGCGAGTCAAAAAAAATCTCGACAAAGCTTAGGACAAAAGATGCCTTTTGGCCCTTTTCTGGCTTTAGGATCTGTAATTACTCTGTTTAGCGGCGAAGCCATTTTGTCTAGCTACCTGCGGTTATTTTTTCCAGCGTCTTGAATTGGAGGGGAGCAGGGGAGCAGGGGAGCAGGGGAGCAGGGGAGCAGGGGAGCAGGGGAGCAGGGGGAATAAAGAGACATTTTTAGTACTTATTTACTACCGAAATAGATTACTTATACATTTAGTTCTTTCTCTTCCCCTGCCTCCCTTGCCTATTTCACGAGGATCTCGCTCTTTCGCGTTGCTCCCGAGAAAGAGATTAATTTTATTATTCTCCCCCTTTCCCCCTACCCCTCTGCCCCTCTGCCCCTCTACCCCTCTGCCCCTCTGCCCCTCTGCCCCTCTGCCTCTTCTTTATAATTCGTGACTGTAACCAACATTACCCCATCAACCCTTCATATTTTGATAATATTCTGCTTGTGACTTGTATTACCCTCTTAACGACGATTAACCGTTGGCAAGCACAACTAGTGCAACAGATGCCGATCGTTCAAAACCTAGCAATATGAATCATTGATTTGGGTGGGAGAGGGAGAGCATCTTAATTTGGAGGTTGGTATTCTCATGGCTTTGTCAGTACGTCCATATAATTAAGTCTGCTGAAAATAAAGACCAAGAGACTTGTATTGGCATAAGTATTTTCGTTAAGCTGGCAACCAAAGATGAAAATTAAGGTCTGAATTGCTTAAAAGCGTAGTTTGACGATGTAGCCTTTAGTGAGCCAGTACGGTCTTGGGGGTTTCCCCCATGAGTAACTGGCGAACCCGAAGGGTCATTAATAAAGACAAATGACAAAAGGCTAAGGACAACCCAATACGGTTTGACATGTTTTCGACCTCATGCCCACTTAAAATAAAATAAAAAATGGCTAACAACGAAGAATCACGCGGTTTAAAGTCTCTATTTGATTGGTTTGCAAATCGACGGAAATCAGGATCTACCAGCCTTGAGCGCCAAGAACGTGAAATTGCTGATGGTTTATGGCATAAATGTTCTAAGTGCAGCGTGTTGGCATACACAAAAGACCTGAAAGCAAATCAGATGGTTTGTGCCGAATGTGGCCATCACAATCGGGTAGACAGCGATGAGCGCATCCGTCAATTGATAGATAATAATACCTGGAAACCGCTAGACGAGCATTTGCGTCCAACCGATCCGCTGGAATTTCGCGATCGCAAACTCTACAGCGATCGCTTGCGGGAAACACAAGATAAAATTGGCTTAATAGACGCCGTTAGAACTGGTTTAGGTCAAATCAATGGTTTGCCCATTGCCCTTGGGGTTATGGACTTCCGCTTCATGGGTGGTAGTATGGGTTCGGTCGTGGGAGAAAGACTCACCCGGATGATTGAGCAAGCCACTCAACGGCGGTATCCTGTAGTTATCATCTGCACCTCCGGTGGCGCGAGAATGCAAGAAGGAATGCTCTCTTTGATGCAGATGGCGAAAATCTCCGCAGCCCTACAGCGCCATAAAGATGCCCGACTATTATATATTCCAGTTTTGACCAATCCGACAACGGGCGGCGTTACCGCTAGTTTTGCAATGTTGGGCGATCTAATTTTGGCAGAACCCAAAGCAACCATTGGTTTTGCTGGTCGGCGAGTGATTGAGCAAACCTTGCGGGAAAAACTACCCGAAAATTTCCAGACTGCTGAAGATTTGCTCCAGCACGGTTTTGTTGATGATATCGTACCCCGTACCCAATTAAAGAACACTCTAGCCCAGCTGATTGCCCTACACCAGCCTGTATTAACAACACCTCACATGGTGTTGTGGGAAACAATGTCCTTGACTTCTACTGCCGCAGAGTAGAGCAGGGGAGGCAGGGGGAGCAGGGGAGGCAGGGGAGGCAGGGGAAGCAGGGGAAGACAAGGGAGAAAATACTACCTTATCCTCCTCATTCTTCTCATCCTCTGCCTGGCTCTTGAAGAAACATGAGTGGAACAAGTGCTGCTAATCGAAATAGGCTAGAGAGGGCGAACAAGCCCAATAAGCCTCCAAACTGAGCAAATTGGACGATGAAGCTGCCTATAGTTATGCCTAAAGCACCACTCGCTCCAGCAACCGCAGCTGCGATCGCAAAATAGATAGACTGATTTTTAATTGGTGCGATCGCCAATTGTATATTGTTGTTGCACAAGTCAATCGCCGCCCAAGTACTTCCAAGCAAGATGTGTAACAGGGGTAACCACAACCAGATGTCAAGGTAGTTAACACCAATCCCCAGCCAAAGCAGTGGTGTGGCTGCAACCAAAATTCCAACACAGATGAGGATGGGACGATTGCCTATCTTGTCTGCTAATTTTCCCCACAAGATAAGCATCAGCAAAGTCGCCCCCGCCTGAAGACTGTTGTAGAAAGTCACATAGCTCACATCCAAATTCAGGGTGTCGAGCATATAGAGGTTAAAAAAAGGACTGCTGAGGTTAACAGCAAGCGTCCAGAAGCTGAAATACAGGAGAAATCTCAAAAAGTTAGAGTTTTTCCAGACGCTGTTATCAGATTGGTTTTCTGGAGTAGGTATAGAGAGTTGACAATTTGATTCAGGTAGAGTTTCTGCTTCATCTTTTACGACCTCTGCCTGAATCTCACTTGTTTGAACTAACTTACCACAATAAGTGTTTTGCAATCGCGGATTCATATCCACCTGGAAATATTGACACCCCAATCCCACAATCCCAAACACAATGCCTACTAGTAGGACTACCCCATAACCTTGTAGAGATCCCCCATACCAATGTGATACAACTAGACCGGCCATTGGTACACAAATCAAATTAGTCAGACTAGCGGCACTATTGCGTGTTCCAAAATACCTGCCTCGCAATCGCCGGGGAACGATCGTTGCTAGCCAACTTAGCCACGATGCGCTTCCTAGTCCCCCCAAAAGATTGCTGAATAGAACAATCAAGAGTGTCAATATCACTAACTGGTGAGTATTAATTACTCCACAGCTTGCACTTACAATACCAATCACTAAAACCAGCCATAGCAGCCGACCAATTCCGTGTGTCCGAAGAGCATATTGAAAGCGGCTAGTGCTGCGTTCAGACAAGTAAGCACCTAACGGCTGAATGAGATTGACCAACATGGGGATAGAGGACAGCATCCCAAATACCACTGGACTAGCACCCAATTCCACTAAGAAATTGCTGAGTAAAATCCCGCCAGTTCCAAGGGAGTAAACCGCTGCTAAGACAGAATCGGCAGTGGAAGCTTTTAAACTAGTGCGAATAGTATCCTTGGGAATTCGAGAGTTTGAAGAGATTGCTGTTGGTGGTGAGGCAATCTGGGTAAATTCCAGAGTCAGTGGCGCAGTTGTTTCAATCTGAACAGAATCCATCAACATAAATTATGGGTGAAGTATCCTCGGACAAATCAGGTTGGAAAGGGACTCAGTATGCTTGAATTAGCATTGCTGATAATTTTTCGTTATTTTAGCTTGCAATTTTCAGCCAAAATTTCAAATAAGTAAAATATCATTCCTTAATAACACAAGGTATAAGCGAGGAAAGAGAATATTATTTGTTTGTGAACAATAAAGGATTATTTAATTTTTTGGCATTAATGATGGCGATCGCGATCGCTATTATTGCTTGTCAAAGCCTACAATTACCCAGCAAACCGTTAGTATCTACCGCAGTCACCATCAAACTTAGTGGTTGGGGAGGCTCTCCCGTTGAGCAAAAACTCTTGAGACAAGTACTGCAAGACTTTGAAGCACAACATCCAACTATTAAGGTCAAATATGAGGTAATTTCCGACCAATACATGGATGTAATCAAAACTCGTTTAGTTGGGGAAGCTGCGCCCGATGTCTTTTATCTGGATGCGCTGGAAGCTCCTTTCTTAATGAGTCAGAATGTCTTAGAACCGTTAGAAAACTACATCACCCCCGAATTTGACCTAACAGATTTTGAGGATGCCCTACTTGACAGTTTCAAATACCAAAATCAGATTTACGGTCTTCCCAAAGACTATTCAACCCTGGCTCTGTTTTATAACAAAAAAGCCTTCGCCAAGGCAGGCTTGAGTAATCCGCCAGCGACTTGGGATGAATTACGTAACTACTCGAAGCAATTGACAGGCAAAATTAACAGATACGGTTTTGGCGAAATTCCAGAATTGGCGCGTCAGGCTTATAAAATTAAAGCCTTTGGTGGACAACTCGTAGATAAAAATGGTTATGCTACTTTTGCCAGTGAGTCAGGTTTACAGGGTTTAGAGTTGGTAATAAACCAGTATCAAAAAGACCGCTCCTCTGCCCAAAAATCTGATGTAGGGACAAACTCAGGTAGTGAAATGTTTGGTCAGAGTAAAGTAGCAATGGTGATTGAAGGTAACTGGGCAATTCCCTATCTAACTGAAACCTTTCCCCAAGTAGAGTTTGCTACT
Source organism: Nostoc sp. LEGE 12454 (assembly GCF_056620565.1). Lineage (NCBI taxonomy): Bacteria > Bacillati > Cyanobacteriota > Cyanophyceae > Nostocales > Nostocaceae > Nostoc > Nostoc sp. LEGE 12454. Next base: position 11,918 of record NZ_JBWQXL010000007.1, on the reverse strand, counting down.
GCACCAGTACCTAGTATTAATGATAAAAAAGGGACGATGGTGTTTACCGTTGCCTACGTGATGAATAATCTTGCACAGCACAAAGCCGAAGCTTGGGAATTGATTTCCTATCTCACGGGTAAAGAAGGAATGCAAAAATGGACAGGAACAGGCTTTGCTTTGCCAACACGTAAATCAGTGGCCAAGAACTTAGGCTACGATCGAGATCCATTGCGATCGCCATTAGTGGCAGGAGTGGATTATGCTACATCCTGGCAGGTGGGGAAATATCCAAGTGCGATCGTGAATAATTTTGATAACCAGTTTGTCAGCGCCTTGTTGGGGCAACAACCATTAAAGCAGGCGATGCTGAACGCAGAAAATGAAGCAAATCAGCAAATTAAGACGATGGAGTAATGCTTAGTCTAAGTAAGTAATCTTTCTTGCCTCTACCAAATCACCTCTGAGTAAAAATTTGCTATTTCCTTATCAGATGTAATTATTGCAGCTTGATTACTTCTGGCTAGTGCAACAACAACTCGATCTACTGGATCTCGATGACCCCATTCTAAATTGACACTTTCCATCCAAATATTTTCATCAATGGGTATAATCTGAACGGTACTAGACTTTTTCAGCCTCACTACGTAATCGTTAAGATTAACTCCTAAATCTAGTTTTTTATTTTTGATTTTTATCGCAATTTCCCATATAGCTATGGAAGGGACAAGACCATTTTTATCCCTTTCCATCTGGTTGCACGCTTCTTTAGCTTGTTCAGAAAGTTTGGCTGGATCTAAACTCCACCAGATTAGGGCACAAGTGTCAAGGACTATCTTCACAATTGTGTCCATTCCTCAGTGGTTGGTGTAGTTAAATCCTCAAAGTACTTCACTTTACCGCGCATTTCCCCAAATAACTCTTCTGTTGAAGGTGCTTGTGCGTATTTGGAAATTTTCACCACTGGCTTACCGCGATCGGTAACTACTATTTCTTCTCCTTCTGACTCCACAAGTCGCAAGAACTCAAGAAGTTGAGATTTGAGTTTACTTTTGGAAATTGATTTCATAATAACCGTAGTCATGACTATAGTCATATTCTAAGAGGATATAGCATGAACTATTGCTCAATATTTATCGGCTATCACCAAGACTCATTGCGATCGCCATTAGTCGCGGGTGTTAATTACGCTACGCCGTGGCAGGTGGGTCAGTATCCAAGTGCGTAGGCGTAGCCCGCCGTAGGCATCGTAAATAACTTTGAAAATCAGTTTGTCAGCGCCTTGTTGAGGCAACAACCATTAAAACAAGCGATGCTGAAGGCAGAGAATGAAGCAAATCAGCAAATTAAAACAATGAATTAAGCAATTAAAAATTATCCTATTTCTCACTATCCATTTTCTGGCGAGACTCCACATTTTCGATAAACTTTTGCATTCCTTGCAAATACGAATTTATTCCAGGTTGGTAAATTTAGAAATGTTCTACTTTTGGAATTAATAAAAGTTGTTTGGGTTCAGGAGCAGCACCACAAAAATATAAAATCACCTTTGGCGATTTAAGAAATATTACAGGTTTATTTGGGATAGGAAAGAGTTTCTCTTGGGCTGATGGCGCTTGAATCCACCAGGCGTGGATGTATTCATCAGAATTAGCAATGGGTAAGCGTTCATCCTTGTAGGGAAGTTTGAAGTCAATGTAACTCGGTAGTGTTAAAAATTGCGAAGTAGGACGAAAGATAAAATAACGCTGCCGAAAAAGTAGTAATAGACAAGTTTAAATGTAGGCGATCGCTACTACTTTTATACTTCTTAGTAGCAGTTTACGAGAATGAAAGTATCGCATTTTACTAAAGTTATTTTCCAACACTGCTAAAAGGTGCGATGTCTACGACTGGCTACGCCTAAGCCATTTTTCTTAGCCTATTGCTAATACAATCCCCATTCTAATTTCAGAGTTTCTAACTTAGTATTTTTGACACTCATTCTCCTACACTCTTCCAAAAAATCTTTGACTTGTCCTTCGTTAAGACTTAAGCCACCATCTTGTAAATTATTAATGTAAGTAATTACATCTGAAGTTGTTAAAGCCGAACTTATTTCTTCTAGAAGAATAGCATTTCTGACTTCCCGGCAAACCAACTCAATATCTGATGAAGTAAATCTCCCACTTTTATCTGCTATAATTTCAAAGTTAACTAGCTGATTCATATCTATTTTTGACAGATAGTGTTTGAATAAATCTATTCTTTCTACTCGATCGGGTGGGAAAACAGGAATCTTCCAATCCAATCTACCAGAACGCTTCAAAGCACTATCAATACCACTCAAATAATTAGTAGCAGCGATGACAATTACATCACTATTTTGCAGATTATTTAATTCTATGAGTAATTGGTTGATAGTTGCCTTTTGGTCTGTGTGTGCGTTGTCATCGTTACGATTAAACCCAATACTGTCTAACCCATCAATGAATAAAAGTGAAGGAGCTTTTTTCTTAGCTTGAGCAAAGATATCTCGAATATTCTTTTGACTTTGCCCTATCCAAACACTGACAATATCAGCAGGAGAGAATTTCAAGAAATATCTCCCAGACTCATTAGCAAAGGCATTTGCTAGTAAAGTTTTACCACATCCCGGTAAGCCATAGAAAAGAATTCCACCAATTGAACTCTTATATCCTTTAGATTGCAGCTTCAGGAGTCTAGTTAGTTTCTCTTTTTCTTCATTCAGCCCTTGTACTTGGCTAAAGTTAAGTTTAAATTCTTTGACGCGGTTAGTAATTGGATATGCTTGTACTAAACTAGGTTTTTTAGCTCCATAATTAAAAGATGGATAGTCGATAGAGTCAAAGGATACTGGGACTAATTGGTGTTTTTCATAATCAGGAGCCATGATTACAACCTGGAAGCGATCGCCATAATATCCAGAAAACTTATATTTTAATATTTCCTTCACTTTTTTCAGTTGGTAATAGTTGCGTGCTATCTCAAAACCGGAAATTACCAACCAAAGACTTTCTAGTTTATTTGGCCATACTTTTGATTTCCTCAAAACTCTTTTAATTGAATCTAAAAAGAGATTGTTATCCTGAAATTCTTGGTATTTTAGAGTTTCTATCTCAACCACTATCCGATTTTTTACATAGACCTCTATGATTTCACTTTGGTACTCTTCGTCATCGTCTGATGTATCTTCATCTCTAGAAGTCAACTTAACTTCACAGCCGACATTAGACAATCCATATCCTAGAATTTCCAATGTTTTAATAGCAAAATATTTAAGATAGATATATTCTTTACTTTCCTGCTGCCATTTCAGAGTGTAAAAATGTTCAGCTTTCATCTTCAGCAATAACTGAGACTCAGCTTGTATTTGAGCCTTTTGTAATTCTACAAAATAATTTTGCAAAGATGCATCATCTTCCTCTATTTCATAATATGGAAGTTCCAATAGTAGACGGAAATGGGCGTACACTTCCTCTTTATGTTCAATAGAAGCTTCATTTGGGTATTTACACCTGAGAGTAAAAGTAAAAGGAATTTTACTAGGAACTCTATCTACCGAGTATCCTAAAGCATCTTCTTGCTGATGAGCTTGAATTTCTAATGCCGATGGACAATGAAACCTAAGTTGCATATCCAGCTAACTTACACAAGCGATGTCTTTTGACTTGCTGCTTTTATCTACGCTTTCCAAAGGTAGAGAATTATTTAATGAGATTAAATATTTTTGTACAGGAGTACGATAAATAATCATGCACAACCCATCGCTACAGTCGGGTTAATGCGGGATTAAGCGGAGGTTCAGTAGTGTTTGAAATCAACAGGCGGCGCAGAAATTCCAGATGGAACATCACTGAAGACTTGGCTGGGTATATGTTCATGATGCCCACCATTCTAGTTTTAGGAACTTTTGTAGTCTTACCCATTCTCTACGCCGTTTTTCTTTCCCTGCAAAAAGTCCAACTTCTTGGCGGTATTAAGTACGAATTCATTGGTTTTCGGAACTTCACGCGATTAGCTGAAGATGAAAGAGTTTGGATTGCTTTGAGAAACACAGCCGAATATGTAGCTATTGTTGTGCCAACTCAAACTATCCTGGTTTTAATTCTGGCAGTAACTCTGAATTCTGGGATTCGCGGTAAAAACTGGTGGCGTATCCTCTATTTTTTGCCGACAGTCACCTCTTCAGCAGTGCTGACGCTCATCTTTATGTGGATTTATAACACTGATGGGCTACTAAACGATTTTCTCGCCTTTGTGGGGCTACCTACTTATAATTGGTTGGGCGATCCAGCAGTTGCGCTCAAAGGCATTACGATCATGAACATTTGGTCAACTGCACCGTTTTTCATGGTGATTTATCTGGCGGCGTTGCAAGATATACCCCAAACACTTTACGAGGCCGCGGAACTTGATGGCGCAAATGGATGGCAGCAATTTATCCACATTACTCTTCCCTTGCTTAAGCCTGTAACCTTCTTTGTGGTAACAGTGGGGGTAATTGGGACTTTTCAACTTTTTGACCAGTCTTACATCTTCTCTGGCGGTACTGGCGGGCCAAACAACGCTACCTTAACTGTGGTGCTGCTGATTTATCAAGCTGTATTTCGAAATTTACAAATGGGATATGCATCTGCGATCGCATTTCTGTTAGCATCAGTCATCATTGCCATCACTTTGATTCAGCGGCGACTTTTTGGAGGCGAACAGATTTGACTAACATTTCTGGCTTCTCCTGGCTCAAAGCCCTGTTGTACGTCTTGCTGACACTCTATGCGATCGTTACCCTAATTCCCTTTCTCTGGGCACTTTCAGCATCATTTAAGCCGCTAACAGAGATTGTCAGTGGTGAACCCAACTTTCTCCCTAAGAATTTTACTCTCGATAACTACAGACAAATCTTTCTCCAAGAACCGCTGTTTTGGCGCTGGTTGTTCAACAGTGTAGCGATCGCTGTCAGCGTCACGCTTTTAAACTTATTGTTAAATTCAATGGCTGGTTATGCTTTGGCAAGACTGCGCTTTGTGGGCAAGCGCTTTTGGTTCTTCCTAATTTTGGCTGTGCTGGCAGTACCGACGCAAATCACCCTAATTCCCACATTTTTGATTTTGAAAGCGATCGGCTGGCTGAATTCTTATCAAGGCATGATTGTTCCTAGCATGGTTAATGCCACTTTTATCTTCATGATGCGACAGTTTTTCGTTAATTTTCCTAAAGAGCTAGAAGAAGCAGCTCAACTCGATGGCTTAAATACCTTTGGAATTTTTCGACACATTGTTTTACCTTTGGCAAAACCAGCACTAGCAGCACAAGCAGTTTTTGTGTTCATGGGAAGTTGGAATAATTTTTTACTGCCCATAGTTATCCTATTTGACCCAGAAATGTTTACCCTTCCTTTGGGGCTGAACACCTTCAAAGGTCAATACATCAGCTATTGGAACTACATTATGGCGGCTTCTATGGTCTTTACCCTGCCAGCTTTAGGTATTTATGCTTTTTTTAATCGTTACTTTATTCAAAGCGTCACCTTTACCGGGGGAAAAGGTTAATAGGCATTGGGCATTGGGCATTGGGCGTTAATTATTCTCCTTTGCTCTCTCTGTTCCCTATGCCCGATTCCCCACGCCCCATTCCCTATGCCCTATTCCCAAAACAGTATTTTGGGCAACAAATTGCACTCCTAACGTGATATTGGTATTACAGCGACTCAATCTCTATCTATCAGTAAACAAGCATTATGGGTTTTGCAGACCTATCGATCGCAGAGATAGCAGCTGACTACAGCATTCCTGTAGAACAAGTGTTTTCTCTGTGCAACCAACTGGGAATCGCCTACAAACACCAAAAGACCCGTTTGGCGTTAGAAGATGCAAGGGCAATTATTTCCCAAATATCGTCTGAGATGCGCCCGAAAGGTACTAGTAACTCAGCGGGTGATAACGAAGTCCCCTGAAGGGTTATCTCAGAACTTTCGCTAATAACTGATAGCTAATGATAAAAAACTAATGAGTCATTAGCAATTAGCAGCTTGGAGATTGAGAATCGCGTTCTTAGCTGTGTTGAGCGTCAAAATCTTTAAGGGGAAACATGTTTATAAGACTAATTGGCGTTGTTGTGGCTACTGTTTTACTCTCGTTTCAGTTGATTGTCGGTAGCGCGACAGCAGTGGAACTAGACAAAGCTACCCGAACAGTGCCATTAAATGCTCAAGGTGATACCGTTGTACTCAGCCTTAAACAAGTCAAAGAAGGCAAACGCTTATTTAATTACGCTTGCGCCCAATGTCATGCTGGTGGAGTTACCAAGACAAACCAAAACGTGGGACTCACTCCAGAGGACTTGGCACTGGCAACACCTAACCGTAACAACATTGAAGGTTTAGTAGATTACCTGAAAAATCCCACTACTTACGACGGGGAAGAAGAAATTTCCGAAATACACCCCAGTCTCAAAAGTGCAGATATTTTCACAGCAGTGCGAAATCTGACGGATGATGACTTGGAAGCGATCGCCGGTCATATTCTCTTACAACCCAAAATCGTTGGTACTAAGTGGGGAGGCGGAAAAATCTATTACTAAATCCCGGAGTTGAGTCATTGGGAATAGGGTATTGGGCATTGGGAATAGGGTATTGGGAAGAATTCAGTCCCTACTCCTAATTCCCCGTTCCCCATTCCCCATTTACTGCTTATTGGACAGCTTTTTGCAATAAATTGCTCTCCATTCTTAAAAAAAAAATTGATCTATGACAGATTGTCATATTTGGTGTTGATTTTATTTAAAATGAGAAAGGGAAAAAAATTGTTTGTTAGGAGAGAGCTATGAAATTAATTTCGGCAAGCTGGCGACGCCTTAGTTTAGCTGTGTTGACAATCCTTTTAGTTGTTAGCAGCTTTGCTGTTTTTACTCCCAGTGCTTCGGCTGAAACCTACCAGGTGAAATTGGGTAGCGATAAAGGACTGCTAGCATTTGAACCGAAAAAGTTGACCGTCAAACCAGGTGACACTATTGAATGGGTGAACAATAAAGTTCCTCCCCATAATGTTGTGTTTGATGCTACCAAAAACCCCACTAAAAGCGCCGATTTAGCTAAATCTCTGTCTCATAAGAAGTTGCTCATGAGTCCTGGCCAAAAGGAAACAACCACCTTTGCAGCAGACGCACCTGCTGGTGACTACACCTTCTACTGTGAACCTCATCGTGGTGCTGGTATGGTTGGTACAATCACTGTCCAATAGCTAGAAACACCAGCGTTTGACACGAGATGATTACTCAGTGAAATTAGCTCATCGCCACACGCTACACTCCTAGAGTGACGCACAAAATGCAGAAATGGCGGTAACGAGTTCTATCCTTCCCTAAGACGCTAAACAATGTGTAGCGTATCGAGGAGTGAACTTGTTACCGCCAATTTTGATCAAATTTGACTTAATCAGGGATTAATCGCGTTTATACTCTTGCTGGAGGCTTGTTGCGAGGAAATACTGTTGAGAATACTTTTATTAATTCTACTGTCGGCGATCGCCCTATTCAAATTCACATTCATTAGTCCAGCACTAGCTGCCGAAACATCTAACGGTGCTAAAATTTTCGAGGCTAACTGCGCTTCTTGCCATATAGGTGGCGGTAACATCCTTATCAACCAGAAAACCTTGAAAAAGGAAGCATTGTCAAAGTACCTAGAAAATTATAATCAAGACTCAATCGAGGCGATTATCCATCAAGTACAAAATGGTAAAAATGCCATGCCTGCTTTTAAAGCCAAGTTAAGTTCTGAGGAGATTCTAGAGGTAGCTGCTTACGTTTTTCAAAATGCAGAACAAGGTTGGTAAAGTAGCTATACTGTATAGTTTTTTTGTGGTGAGCGTTTGCCTATCTTTAGTTAATAGCTAGCTAGACGCTCACCCGAAAACATTAGAGAATTTATTTGTTGGAAATCCCTCTGTGCATTTCTTTCTTGGAACCTTTTAACGAACTTCTAAATTAAGTATTATGTATGACGAACTAGCGATCGCTAATTTGTCAACTACCAAAAACAATATTTTAAACCCAAAACCATGATGTAGAGACGCGATTTATCCTGTCTTGAAACTACACCAATAACTCTTAACCCAAACGTATTGTATTTTAAACAGGAGTTATGCAAAAAATTTTTCAGATAGGGATAATACCCTGCGGTTACTCCAGGGGACAACTCGTAGAGTAACTGCTTGTTTATGAGACACTGCAAATGGTCTAGATAATATTACCCCTACCTGAATCCGAAATTATCAACGGGCGATTATTTTTCTGGATTAGACTTTTGTCTGTTTTCCTTGACTTCGCGCAACCGTTCTACTAATTTTTTATCTGATTCAGCAGCAGATGTAGACTGACCCTGATTGATTCTTGGCAACAATAAAGGTTCAGAAGTAGTAGCTGCCGATGAAGGCGTAGACTGGTTATTTTTAATTTGCAGTTCAGATAATGGTTTGGGAGTAGCTGCTGGTGTAATTAATGGTTTTAGAGTACCTGTTGGTGAGGACGTAGGCGGGTTATTCCTGATTTGTAAATTAGGTAATGGTTTAAAAGTAGCTGCTGGTGAGGGGGTAAGCTGATTGTTATTGATTCCCGGTGTAGATAATGACGAGGGGTTTTGCTCTTGAGTAGTCCCAGTAAGATTGCTCGTGCTGTTTTGGAAACGTAGGTTAAATGGATAGGAACTAATCTGTTTATCACCCTTGGGGGACTGCTTGTTGAAGTATTGCCTTGCTTTTAATTGCAATTCCGGGGAAATTAACTTGTCTTGAAATTTGATATCTAAGACCTTACCATCAGGATCTACAACCAATACTCCCAAAACAGCACCTTCTAGATTTGACTTATTCGTGGATAATGTTTGACGGATGACTGGTTTTTGTTCAGCGTTGGGGTATTGTCGCTGGACTTCCTTTCTCAGGTTGGCGTAGGAGTCTAGCTGTGCAATTGTCTGTTGAGTTCCCTTCGCCGATAAATCCGCTGTTTGTAGGGTGCTTCCCCTAGTTCCAATTAAAGTATCCCCATTCCTGGGAGGTTGTTTTAGAGAATTTATTAGCGGGTTTTGAGCAATTGTAGATGACGCATTCGGAATTGGTTGCGTCATTGGTTGCGAAGTCGTATTTACCTGTGCTGTATTTACCTGTGCTGTTGCAACGGGTGCAGTGTCAGATAAGATTGGAGGCTGGGGATTCCGCAGAAGATCGGCAGGTATTTGCTGTGACTGCAATTCTGGCAACCTATTTACAGCTAGCGGCTTAGGTGGCTCGTATTTGGCGACGCTCTCATTCACATTCACACGAGAAACTGGTCGAGAGAATCTGGCGCTGGTATTAAATTTAGAACTATCAAATTTAGACGCGTCAAACCGCAAATTATCACTAGGAATCATCCGCAAAGACTGCTTTGTAGGCAAGGAAGAGACTCGATAGTTATTCGATGATGCCGGTAGCGGAGGTAATACCAGCTGGCTTGATGGTGATGGCGCTAATGGGGTTAATCCCGGTTGGACGCTAAAGTTTGGAGCTGCAAGTGGGGCGACTGGAGGTAATTGTTGTAAACCAATTTGGGGTGTGCTTTGCGGCAAACGGTTTTGATCGGCTTGGCTCAATTCCAAAAGTCCAACTGTTTTGGATGATGCTGTTTCTTTGGGCTTGTTAGACTCCATCGGCATCAATGGTACGATCATGGCGATCGCACCGTGGATACCAAGGGATGCTATAGCTGCTATCCCAATTGGCTGGCTTAAGATTTCTGGTATATTTTTCAGCAGGGAGACGTAAGACATGGCTGTTATCGTTCACTCACTCAGTTGCAGTTGACTAGCGATTTTCTCTTTCCGGCATTGCAATATCTTGCAAAATATGCGTTCTTCATAAGGAAATAATAACTTCCCCGGTTGGCAATCAAAACGCCAAAATTGCCATTTATTCAAGTTTTTATTAATCTAATGACGCTGTATCATATTTTCAAAATTCGAGCTTGCTAAACAGATATTTGAAAAATTACTACTTTTGATTTTTTATTCTTATGACGCACACAATTCAGATTAATATCTGGGAGTTTTATAAAGTTTAAGTAAACGCACAAGCTTGAATACATCAAAACATCTGCCGAAGTTGCCTTGTTTTTTCAACTGTTTTTCAGTCAACTACACTTCTGTAACAGATGACACACGTGTTTATTCGAGACCAGGCCCTATTTGAAAATACTACCACATCGGTAGCCCTTCAAACTGTTGCAAACTGTACAATTTTATTGACATTCTAGCCTTAAATTCCACCAAAGCTATTGGTTTTTCTCTAAGGGGTAAGTCAGGCGATCGCAATTCTAACTCTTGAATATGACTACTTCTTCGTCAAAAAAGTTCAAACCTTCAATCATTGCATCCAAAATTTTCAATGCCGTTACCGACAGTTATTTTACCTGGATATCTAGAAAGTGCGATCGCTTATCGTCAACTAGAACAATCCCTACAGCAGTTAAATTTTCCCACAGTTACAGTGCCACTGCGACGGCGTGACTGGCTCCCCACTCTGGGAGTAAGACCCGTAATATCGATTTTGCAACAACTCGATCGCACGATCGAGCATATATTGCAGCAACATAATGCTACTCAAATTAACTTAATTGGTCACTCAGCCGGAGGTTGGATATCCCGGATTTACATGGGAGAAAAGCCCTATTTAGCAGGCGGTGATGTCAAACCATTTCTCTGGCAAGCCCATCCCTTGGTTGCTACTTTCGTCACCTTGGGTACACCTCATATTAGCCAAGAACGCTGGACACGCTCCAATCTAGATTTTGTCACCAATAACTACCCAGGAGCTTTTTACAAAAACGTTCGTTACGTTTGTGTGGCTGGCAAAACTATCTTTGGGAAAAGGCGGCCTGGTAGTTGGTTAGCTTACAGTAGTTACCAATTAACCTGTGGTAAGGGTAACACTTGGGGAGATGGCATTACGCCCATTGAAGCTGCTCATTTGGAGGGGGCGGAAAATCTGGTAATTGAAGGTGTCAAGCATTCTCCCAGAAGTCCTGGAATTTGGTATGGTTCACCAGAACCCTTAAAAGCTTGGGTGCAATATTTGATTTAAAAAACTTTATTTTTATATAAGAAAAGTAAAATTTATTAAAATTTCTTAGCTAAAATTGTAATAAGAATAAATACTTAGTTAAGAACAGGAGGGGTGAGCCATGCAAAGCACCCAGTTCGATAAGATTTTGCGACGAATAGCGACGATATTATCAGTCGTGATTTTCACTCTGTGTTTAATTTATATCTCTACCGGAATTTTGCTGTCTTTTTACTATGAACCGACAGCAGGCGGAGCTTATAACTCATTGAAGATGATTAATACACAACTACCATACGGCTGGTTGTTTTGGAGAGCGCATGAAATTGCTGGTAACGGAGTAATTGCGATCGCTCTAATTCAAATTGTGGTGATGTTTTTAGGTCGGCAATTTCGTAAGAGTTGGCTGGCCGCTTGGATTAGTGTGATTTTGTTAACCTTAAGTGCGATCGGGCTGGATTGGACAGCGATGATTTTAGATTGGACTCAGGAAGGGTACTGGCGTTTTAGCATTGAGCTAGGAACCATCGAAGCCATTCCTTTGATTGGTGGGCAACTGCGCGAAATCCTGACTGGTGGTGGAGCCATTAACACAATTACCGTCGAACACCTTTACACAATCCACAGTTATCTGATTTCGGTAGCGACGCTAATTCTCGCCATAGTACATTTGTCTGCTTTACTCTGGCAGGAATGGCAAATGTATCAAGAAGCGCCAAAACCAGAAAGCGAATTTATTCCTTCTCAAGGCTAATAGAAGAGTCAAGAGTCAGGAATTCCTCCCCTGCCCCCCTGCCCCCCTGCCCCTCTGCTCCTCTGCCCCCCTGCCCCCCTGCTCCTCTGCTC